>JABDDQ010000015.1 GCA_013287545.1 Bacteroidota bacterium
GGGTTAAAAAGAGGATGATAGCCGGTTGATAGCGCCCAGCCATTTAAATTTCCTTGTTCAAAATCTACATTTGTACAAGCTGCCATAGGGGAGGGTGGTGTGGCAAATTGCTTGTTTTGAGAAAAGTTAGGATATTCTTTAACAGGTGGTCATGCCGACCGAATTGAACAAACATTTTTAGTAACCAATGCTAATAGCAATTATAGTTATAAATATGCCGTAGTACTTGAAGACCCTGGTCATCCTGTAAGTCAACAACCGGCTTTTACTGTAGAGATGTTTGATTCGTTAGGAAATCAAATTCCGTGTACCTATTATGATGTAGCTGCGGGGCAAGGCATTCCTGGCTTTCAGTCTTCTATCCTTCAATCTGACGTAATTTTTAAACCCTGGACAACCGTAGCCGTAAACCTTACTGCTTATGTAGGACAAAATGTTACTATACGTTTTACAACCTATGATTGCGCTTTAGGCGGGCATTTTGGTTACGCTTATATAGATGGCTCTTGTCAATCATTTCAAATTATACAAAATAACACACTATGTTCTAACAGCACTACTCAATTGTGTGCTCCCTCAGGCTTCGCAGCTTATAGCTGGACAGGCCCGGGAGTTATAAGTGGTGCAACAACATCATGCGCAACTATTAATGCGGGTGGCATGTATAATGTAGTGCTTACTACAGTTACCGGCTGCGCCTCTCCTATTGGTTTTAGTGTAACCACGGTACAAGCACCTACCGCATCTTTTACAACAGCTAATCAAACGTGCAGCAATCAATTAACTTATACAAATACATCTATAGGAATTGGACTTACTTCTTCATGGAACTTTGGCGATGGGGCAACATCTACTTTAAATTCGCCGACACATATTTATACAGGCGCAGGAACCTACACAAATACATTAATTGTATACTCCACCAATAGTTGCAGCGATACAACACGACAAAACGTAACTATTTTTCCAAAACCTAACGCACAGTTTGTTTTTACTCAGGCTTGTGCAACCAATACAGTTAATTTTAGTAACAGTTCTGCTGTTAGCGGAGGTACAATAGTTGGCAATAAATGGTCGTTTGGAGATGGAGGGACTTCTTTAATCTCAAGTCCCACGCACGTTTATGCAGCAGGTGGTAATTACAATGTACGACTTACCGTAACCGATAACAATACGTGTCAGGACAGTTTGTTAAAAGTAACAGCTATATATTATTTACCCGTAGCAAGTTTTAATACACAGGCTGTTTGCCAGGGAAATAATATAGCGTTCAATAACACATCTACCGTTGTAGGTTCTACACTAAGTAATTATGCATGGGATTTTACCAGTGATGGCATTATGGATAACTCCACACAAAACCCATCTAACATATATCCTACAAGCGGAACTTACTCTGTAACATTACAAGTAACAAGCGTACAGGGTTGTGTAAACACCATAACAAATACAGTTGTTGTTAACTCCAACCCCGGTGTTTTGTTTACAGTTAATAATGCCTGTACAGGAAGCAACTTTGCATTTACAAATAACTCAACGGTTGTAAACGGAAACATTACACAAAGCAGTTGGAATTTTGGTGATGGAACTACATCTATACAAACTGCACCCCAACACATATATTCGCCAGCAGGCACTTATACTGTTAGCTTAACAGAAACAAGCAATCTTGGTTGTGTTTCAGTTGCAAGCAAAACGGTTACCGTGTATCCTAAACCTGTAGTAAATTTTTCTGCTAATGCAGTATGCCAACTGCAAGCAAATTCTTTTAATAATACATCTACAGTTTCAAGCGGAAGCATTTCTAACTGGGGATGGGACTTTACCAGTGATGGATCGATAGATAACAATACACAAAACCCAAGCTACACCTATTCGCAAGGCGGAAATTTTAACTGTACGTTACATGCCACTACCGATATGGGCTGTAAAGACTCTGTTACGAAACCTGTTACCGTTTATCTTAATCCTACTGCCAGCTTTACTTCACCTCCGGTTTGTAATGGAACTGCTACACAGTTTACGGATGCATCTACTTCACAAAATGGAACCGTTACCGGATGGGAATGGGATTATACCAGCAACGGTACGTTTGATAGTAACACACAAAATGCAAATACAGTTTATCCTACATACGGAACTTATTCTGTAACCTTACAAATAACAAGTTCGTTGGGTTGTTTAAGCAGTACTACACATACGGTTGTAGTAAACCCAAACCCTACGGTTGCGTTTTCGGTTAATAATGCCTGTGCGGGTAGTAATTTTACTTTCGCAAATAATTCTACCATTGCAGCAAATGGTAACATTGTACAAAACCTTTGGAATTATGGCGATGGAACTACTTCTACACAAGTAGCACCTCAGCACAGTTATGCAACAGCTAACACCTACAACATTACGTTAACCGAAACAAGCAACTTTGGTTGTATAGCAAGTGTAAGTGAACCTGTTACGGCGTACCCTAAACCGACTATAAATTTTTCTACCAATCCGGTTTGTCAAGCGCAGGCAAGTGTTTTCAATAACACATCATCTATTGTAAGCGGCAGCATTGCATCGTACGGATGGGATTTTACCAGCAACGGCTCGATAGATAACAGTAATGAAAATGCAACTTACACCTATACGCAAGGCGGTAGTTTTAATTGTACACTACATGCCACTTCAGATAAAGGCTGTGTAGATTCTGTAACAAAAGCAGTTACCATTTATTATAATCCTGTAGCAAATTTTACAGCACCTTCTACCTGCAATAATACAGCGGTGCAATTTACAGATGCATCTACTTCGCAAAATGGTAGTATTACGGTGTGGGATTGGGATTTTACCAGCGATGGCTCTATTGATAACCTATCTCAAAACCCGACTAACACATACGCCAGCGCCGGGTTATTTTTAGTAACCCTGCAAGTGCAAACTAATTATGGCTGTGTAAACGTTATTAAAAAATCGGTTCGTATAAATGCTACACCTGTGGCAGATTTGGGTGTAACACAGCAACAAGGTTGCCCCGATAACATGTGTGTGGGCATGATAAATAATTCGAGCATACAAGGTGGGACCATTTCGCATTGGTTATGGAATTTTGGCGACGGAACAACCTCTACACAAAACTCGCCCGTGCATTGTTTTAAAACCGGCTTGTACAATGTTAGTTTAACTGCCACATCAGATAGCGGATGCAGTTCATCTTTTACTTTAGCTAATGCTATTACTGTATGGCCTAAACCCGTGGCAGGTTTTGACTATACACCAAAAGATGTTGATGTTATAGACCCGACGGTTACTATTGTAAACGAAGCGCAAGGAGCTACAACCTATTTATATTACATTTCAGATGGATACGTAGTTGCAGGTCATCCTACTTTTACACACACGTTCCCAAGTGAAAATCCGCAAAACTATACAGCATTACAAGTGGTTACCAATAGTTATGGTTGCAGAGACTCCATTGAGCACACCATTATTATAAACCCCGGCTTTACATTTTATATACCAAATGCTTTTACTCCTAACCACGATGGCACAAACGAAAACTTTAAAGGAATTGGCATTGGTATAAAAACATATACGCTAATGATTTTTGACCGTTGGGGCGAATTAATTTTTCAATCGGACGATTTAGAAAAAGGTTGGGATGGTACTTTTAAAGGTAAAGGTGGTGAGGTTGTGCAAGAAGGTGTTTATGTTTGGAAAGTGCAATTACGCGATGAAAAAAATAATGAGCATGATTTTAACGGAACGGTTTCTGTGATAAAATAAGTTATGTTACTTGTCATTTCGACCGTAGGGAGAAATCTGTATTTGCAAACGACCTAATCCCAAATACAGATTTCTCAGTCGTGCCCCCTTCGAAATGGCAACGTAGTAAATAAGAAATAAAAAGCCGCTACACTTTTTGTGCAGCGGCTTAAAATAAATATTGTATCTTTTATTTTGCTACTTGGTCAGCTTCCATAGAAATAGTGATGGTAACATTTTCTCCAATACCAAGAGAAGTTCCTACGCCAAAATCTTTACGGTTAATTACTGTTTTACCTTCAAAACCTGCTACGTTAATTTTGCTTCCGTCTCTTTCATCTTGAGTTTTAGAACCCAAGTAGTTAAAAGATAAGTTAGCATCTTTAGTAACACCTTTCATAGTTAGTTTACCTTTTGCAATGTACCTGTATTCAGCACCTTCGGTAGTATCTTTTACAATTTCAGATGCTTCGAACGATGCTTTTTTAAATTTAGCTACATCAAAAAACTCTTCTTTATCTTTTAAATGACCATCGCGCATTTCGCTTTGGGTGTTTAAAGAAGCGATATCTAACTGAACAAATATTTTTGGTCCGTTTGCGTTTTGTAAGTTAACAAAACCGCTATCAATGTTCACGGTTCCTTTAGTGCTTGATACAACGTGTACCACACTAAACTCAACTGAGCTATGAGAACCATCTACTTCAAAGTTACCATTTAACTCGCTAATATCTTTAAACGAAGCATTCATCATGCTGTCGCATTGAGTTTTACTTATGCAAGTGTGTTCTACACCATTAATGTTGCATTTAAAAATTTCTTGTCTCACCATATCACCACCTTCAACAACTGCTATGTAAGGAGCAATTACAAGAGATACGATAGACATTAATTTAATTAAGATGTTCATTGACGGGCCAGAAGTATCTTTAAAAGGATCTCCCACAGTATCACCTGTAACAGATGCTTTGTGTGGTTCAGATTTTTTATAGAACATTTCGCCATTAATCATTACACCTTTTTCGAATGATTTTTTAGCGTTATCCCAAGCACCACCTGCATTGCTTTGAAAAATACCCATTAACACACCGCTAACAGTTACACCTGCTAATAAACCACCTAACATTTCAGCCGAACTTGCATCAGCAAACATGCCTTTAAAACCAAAACCAACAAGTAATGGTGTTAGTAATGCAATGGCACCCGGTAAAATCATTTCACGAATAGATGCTTTAGTAGAAATAGCTACGCATTTTTCGTATTCAGGTTTTGCTTTATATTCCATAATGCCTGGAATTTCGCGGAACTGACGACGAACTTCTTGCACCATATCCATAGCTGCTTTACCAACTGCTTGGATACATAATGCAGAGAAAATAAACGGAATCATACCACCAACAAATAAAGCTGCTAACACCGGAGCTTTATAAATATTAATTGCATCGATGCCTGCAACACCAACAAAGGCTGCAAATAAAGCTAATGAAGTTAATGCTGCTGATGCAATTGCAAATCCTTTTCCGGTTGCTGCTGTAGTGTTACCTACGGCATCTAAATTGTCGGTACGCTCACGAACTTCAGGAGGCAATTGGCTCATCTCAGCTATACCACCTGCGTTATCGGCAATTGGTCCGAATGCATCGATAGCTAATTGCATAGCCGTAGTTGCCATCATACCGGCTGCAGCAATTGCCACACCATATAAACCGGCACAAACATAAGAACCCATAATGCCTGCTGCCAAAGTTAAAATAGGGATAACGGTTGATTTCATACCAACTGATAAACCACCAATAATGTTAGTAGCATGGCCTGTAGATGATTGTTGAATAATAGATAGTACCGGTTTTTTACCCATTGCTGTATAGTACTCAGTAACAATACTCATAATAGCGCCAACAGCTGTACCCACTAAAATAGCACCAAATACACCCATTTTGGTAAATACTAAACCTCTTAATTCAATATTACCATCAGGTAACATCCAATTAACAACAAAATAAGATGCTATAACGGTAAGAATCATTGAAGACCAGTTACCCATGTTTAAGGCATTTTGTACATTCGATTTTTCATCTTTAATGCGAACAAAGAAAGTACCAACGATAGAGAAAATGATACCAAGACCACAAATAATCATTGGCAATAATATTGGAGACATGCCACCAAAATTATCTTTTACTGTAATTTCTTGACCTAACACCATGGTAGCTAAAATAGTTGCTACGTACGAACCAAATAAATCGGCTCCCATACCGGCTACGTCACCTACGTTATCACCTACGTTATCGGCAATGGTTGCAGGGTTACGAACGTCATCTTCTGGGATACCTGCTTCAACTTTACCAACTAAGTCAGCACCAACGTCAGCTGCTTTTGTATAGATACCGCCACCTACACGTGCAAATAATGCGATAGATTCAGCACCTAAAGAGAACCCGGTTAAAACCTCGATAGCCGTTTTAACGGTATCAGCTCCTAAACCAGCAAACATAGATAAGAACGCAATGAATAAACCACCTAAACCTAATACAGCTAAACCAGCCACACCTAAGCCCATTACAGTACCACCTGTAAAAGATACTTTTAAGGCTTGTTGTAAGCTAGTGCGAGCTGCCTGTGTAGTACGAACGTTAGCTTTGGTAGCTACTTTCATACCGATATAACCGGCGGTAGCCGAAAATACAGCACCTATAATAAAGGCAATTGCAATTATCCAGCTTGAGTGAATTTCTTTACCGTTAACTTCGTGTATGGTGCCTGAGTACGCTAATAAAATAGCAGCAAACCCAACAAAAATACTTAACACTTTCCATTCTGCTTTTAAAAATGCCATAGCACCATCGGCTATATAACCGGCAAGTTCTTGCATGTTTCTGTCGCCGGCATCTTGCTTGCTAACCCAAGCAGATTTGATGGCCATTACTAATAATCCCACTATACCAAGGGCAGGGACTAAATAAATTATTGATTCGTTCATATTTTTAAATTAAATATTGAGGGGGGCAAAACTATAAATTATCTGTTAATTATCAAACCCTATTTAATTAATTGATAATAAGGTGTTTTTGGGCTGTATTTTGGTTGTTTTCACTCCATTTTTAACAAGAAATCGTCAAAAATTGGGTTTTGAGGCTGCAAAAGTGGTTTTTAACAAAAAGGAGGGATTTATAAATATCAAGAGTAGAATATAATTGGTGGGGTCTAATGCATGTACTTTGAGCCAAAAGTGTTGTAGCAATATTATATATATAGGGCTTTTGCTACTACTACAACACTATATGCCATTATTTGTACTTTGAGCCAAAAGTGGTGTAGTAAAAAATATACATAGGGCTTTTACTACTACACCACCAATTTGTACACTTGTTTTAACAGATAGATCTCTATTTATAAAGTGGTGTTGCAGCAAATACATATAAGGCTTTTGCTACAACAACAACGATATATATATATATTATTTTTTGTACTTATTTATTACTTTTTACATAATGGTGTAGTAGTAGTAAAGTGTATAGCAAATTGAGTTACTACACCACTATTTATAGTTATTTATATTGATATATGTAATTTGTACTTTGAGTCAAAAGTGTTGTAGTAGTAGCAAAGTGTATAGCAAATTGAATTGCTACAACACTTTTTGAGAAGTAAAACACTTAAAACAAGCCCAAATCTTTGGTGGCAATAAAACCTTCGTTGCCATTGGCAAGTTGTATGGCGGTATAATCGCCATTAACGCTTAACACATTTACTTTAGTACCCTCGTGTAAGTTGAATTTGGTTTTTGCTGTTGCGCTGGGTTCGGGCATAACGGCAACTTCTTGCGATATAATAATTGCTTGGGTGTTTTTATGCAACTCGCGTAAAGCGGCGTAACCCACCACTATAGAGAATACAAAACCAATAACAAATAAACCACCCGACCAAAAACCTACACGCTTAAGTACTACATTATCGGTTATAGAAAACAGAATGAAAAATATAGCTGCCAGCAATAAACAAACTATAGTAACATAAGCCCAACCGGTTGTGCTAAACAAACTATATAAACCAGTTTTAATGGTGTTGGCAAAAAAGTTTTCTTTAGAGTCTATTTTATCTACAACCTTGCTATTGGCTATACGCAGGTTGTTTGTAATATCGCCATCGGTTGGGTTTAGTTTTTTAGCCAGTTCATAATTATAGATAGCCTTGCCTAATTGATTATCTTTAAAATAAGCATTGGCCAAATTGTAATGTAAGCTTGAAGATGTAATGCCTTCTTTTAAAATTATCTCGTAATAATTAATGGCTTTTTTATACTCCTTTTTATTGTAAGCGCTTACGGCACTATCTTGTACGTTTACGTTACCGAAAAGAGATGTGAAACTTAATAAGCATAAAAACAATGTAACTGCTTTTACTTTTACAATTTTACCTTGCTGTGCCAATTCGTTTTCAATTTTGGTAATTAAGTCTATAGTGTTGTTGTAAACTAAACCTAAATCTTTTTCGGCAGCGGCAGGTGCATAGCGCGCATATTCGCAATCGTTTAGGGTGGTAATTAATGTGCTAATGGTTTCAGCACTAACATGTTTCTTCATTAAATTATCTGTAATAGCATCTTTAGATAAATCGGCTACGGGAATATTTAATTTATGACTTAGATAATTATTAAGCGCCGTGTGCACTTCGTTATAAAAATCGCCCTGCTTGTTTTCGTTTTTAAATTTCTCTGCCAAGGCTAATTGCTTGCGGGCAAGTTTTATAGCGCGTTTTTGTTTTACACCTACCACATCGCTTTGCGATTTTAAATAATTATTTCTTGCTACAAGAAACCCTACAAACATAGCTGTAATTAAACCCAGCAAACCAAAATGCGTCCACGACGAAAAAAACTCATCATCAGTAGCATGTAATTTTAAATCGCCTGTTTTAATGTAGCGTATATCGTTTTCTTCGGTTTGAATTTCATGTTTAGGATTATACACTTGCGCACTACCTGATGAGTTTGGGTCGGCAGCATCAACCGTAATTTTAATTTCGGGCGAAGGAAGTGTGATGTATTTCTTTTTCTCTACATCAAAATAACTAAAGTTTATATCCTTTAATATAAACTCACCTGCCTTACGGGGAATAACCAAATACTCATACGTTTTTGTACCACTAACACCACCTGCGGTTGAAATGTTTTCGTTTACCTTAGGGTCATAAGTTTCAAAACCATCGGGGAAATTAATTTTTGGTGTAGATACTAAACTAATATTTCCTTTACCGCTAATAGTAAGTTTAAGGTTTATGCTTTCGTTAGCTTTTACCTTATCGTGATTTAATTTTGCATTAAACGAAAAATTACCAACCGCGCCTGTAAAATTTTCTGGCTTACCTGCCTCAGGCAGAGGTTGTACATCTACCGTTACAGGTTTACTTTTTATTTTAACGGCTACATCTTGTCCGCCACCACCAAAAAACTGATCGAAGATAGATTGCTGTCTGGTTGGTTTTGTACGCACTATCCAATCCAATTCAATAGGGTCTATGGTTAATTTACCCGTGCGTTGCGGAAATAAATAAGTCTGACTAAACTCTACCACACCATACGTAACACCATCTAAATTTTCTGTATTAATAGGCAGGTTGCCTTTATGCTCTTCTGCCTTCGACCAAAAACCATCGAAGCTTGGCAGCTTACCATTTTGCATGCCACGGTGTGTAATGTTTGTACGAGCATAAATTTTTTGCGTAACAATTATTTGCTCGCCTAAATAACATTGCTTTTTACTTACGTAGGTTCTAATAAATAAATCTTCGGCACTGACGCCTTGCCCCTGCTGTTGTTCGTTGCCTCCGCCATATGGATTTTGCTGCTGCTGGCGTTGCTGTTGTTGCTGCGGATTACCTTTACCCACCTCAATAGTAATAGGGTTTGATTCTGACTTATTGCCACCAACAACACATGACGCTGCGCCTATGGTAAATTTACCTTCTTTACGAGCCGCTATCATATACGAGTAACTTACCGTTTGACTCATGTTACCATTTGCAATTTGCATACTGGTAGATTGGTTAGGTCCGCTAAAAACATCAAAATCGGTAAGAGCAGGTGGTTTAAACCCTGTCATATTTCCATTAACCGTAAATGAAATTTGAAACACTTCGCCAGTAACCACTTTGTTTTTACTAACCTGTGCCATCAGCTTTTGGGCTGCTACTTTTTGCGGTATTATAAAAAAAGAAAATACCGCGATGATAAACATCATCAACAGATTATGAATAGTTTGTTTTAGCGCTATGTTGTTTTGTTGTTTCATTATTGCATTAACCAACTGTAAAATTGATTACCAGTCTTTATCCGTGTTTCGTCGTTGTGCGTTTTCGTCTTTATTTTTTTTCTTAAGCTGTAATTTTTGCTCGTTGTTTTTAAGTGCATCCAACATACGCTGTGCTTCCTCTTTACTCATTTGAGGTTGCTGCTCTTGTTTTTTACCCTTATCGTCTTTTTTATTATCTACATTTTTCTTTTGGTCTTGTTTATCTTTTTTATCCTGCTTGTCTTTATCATCCTTGTTTTTTTGCTGTTGCTTTTGTTGCTCCTGCAATTTTTTTAGGGTATAAGCCAAGTTGTAACGGGTATCTTCATCTTTTGGGTTTAGCTTCAACGCATTTTTGTAGGCTGTTATAGCTTCGTTATAACTTTTAGTTTTTAAATACGAGTTACCTAAATTATGAAAGGCTTTTGAAAGTGTATCTTTATTACTGTTATTTTTTATATACGTATCGTACTGTCCAATAGCCTCTGTATATTTTCCTTGTTTATAATAAGCATCGCCCAAATTAAAGTTAGACTTATAATAGTTGCTTTTCTCCTTCAAGGCTTCATTATAATATTCTGCCGCCTCTTCATACTTGCCGCCAAAATAACTTTTGTTACCCTCGCGTAACGTACGTTTTTCCTTCTGCGCAAAAAATGTGCCGGCACTTAAACAAAATAATATGCAGAAAAAATGCTTCATCATTTTTTAAATAAATTTAGTTTTCTCCACCAGTTATTAATGCGTTCGCTTATTATAAATTCAACTACTAAAAACAATAAACTGGCGCCAATGAACCATTGAAACTGGTCTTCATAATCGGTATACATTTTAGATTCGAATTGTTTTTTCTCTAATTCACCAACTTTATCCAACACAGCATCTAAACCAACATCGGCATTGTTTGCTTTTACATATACGCCATTTGCGGCACCTGCTATACTTTGTAACAATTTTTCGTTTAGTTTAGTTACAACGGTGTTTCCTTCTTTATCTTTTCTATAACCTGCCGGAATGCCATTGTTGTAAATAGGAATTGGCACACCCGCATCAGACCCTATACCAATGGTGTTAATAGAAATCCCTGCTTTGCCTGCATCTTCAGCCGCTTTAATAGCATCTTCTTCATGGTCTTCACCATCTGTAATAACAATAATAGCTTTATTTTTTCCTTCATCTTTACCAAACGATTCGGTGGCTTTTTGAATAGCGGCACTTATATCGGTTCCCTGCCTTTCAATAATGTTAGGCGTTATGGCATTTAAAAATAGCTTAGCCGAAGCATAATCAATAGTAATGGGTAACTGTGTATAAGCCTCACCTGCAAAAACAACAATGCCCACCCTATCACCCTGCAACTTATCAATTGTTTGTTCGATAGCTTGTTTAGCGCGTTCTAAACGATTAGGTTTTAAATCTTCAGCAAGCATAGAGTTCGATACATCCAAACAAATCATAATATCGGCCCCTTCACGTTTTACATCCTGTATTTTGCTACCAGTTTGTAAATTGCAAATGCCTAATATTAAAAAGATAAGAGCCAACGTGTATAAAATAAATTTTACGGTTTGCTTGCTACGAGAAACATCGGGTATCATGGCCAAAATAAGCGGATAGTCGCCCAGTTTTTTCAGCATTTTTTTTCGTGATATAACGGCAAAAATAAAAATAGCAATTACCACAGGCACAATGGCCAGTGCCCACAAATATTCGGCATGTTGAAATTTAAACATTTATGGTAACGAACGAATTACGGTTTTTCTAAGTACAAATTCTAACAACAAAAATAAAGCGGCTGCAATAGCGAAGGGTAAAAAGTGTTCCGACTTATTTGAGAAACTTTTTTCGCTGATGATAGATTTTTCCAGTTTATCAATTTCCTTGTACACCGTTCGTAAGCTTGCATTATCGGTTGCTCTAAAATATTTTCCACCTGTTTCGTCGGCAATTTTACTCATGGTTGGTTCGTCTATATCAACATCAACATAATCGTATTCCATTTGTCCGTTAGGAAACATGGCAACCGGAGTTAAGGCTTTACCCTTTGTACCCACACCAATTGTATACACACGCACACCAAACGTTTTAGCAATATCGGCCGCGGTAAGTGGTGCAATTTCACCTACGTTATTTACCCCATCGGATAGTAAAATAATTACTTTACTTTTTGCTTTGCTTTCTTTTACACGCGATACGGCATCAGCCAAACCAAGTCCAATTGCGGTACCCTGTCCCAAATCACCTGCATTAATATCAGTAAGTACATTTTTTATAACGGTGTGGTCGGTTGTAAGGGGGCATTGGGTAAATGCTTCGGCACCAAAAATAACAAGCCCCACACGGTCGTTAGGACGAGAATCAATAAACTCCTTAGCCACTTCTTTAGCAGCATCAATCCTGTTGGGTTTAAAATCTTTTGCAAGCATAGAGTACGATACATCTATGCTCAATACAATATCAATTCCTTCGGTTTTTACATCTTTCCAACTACTACGCGATTGTGGACGAGCCAACACTACAATTAATAATGCAACCCCAAATAACCTAAACGCAAAAACTACATGACGCAATATTGCCTTATAAGACATTTGTATGGTACCCAAATTTTGAAACGAAGAATAATTAAACTCAGCTTCTTGCTTACGTAATTTAAATAAGTACCAAGCAATCATTACAGGCAATAGCAAGAACAACCAAAAGAATTGCTTATCGGCAAAGGTTATATCTTTTATGTAATGTTCTATTAAATCCACGTTCTAATTAGTAGCTACAGATTCTTCTTGGTTATTATTTTCTTGTTCTTCTCGTTTAGTACCGTTTACAAAATCAAATGCATTTTGTAACGACATTTCATTCTCCACATCAATAGGCACTACTTTAGCAAACTTTACATAATCGGCCAGGGTTAAAATCTGTTTTAATTTTTCTTTACTTATCGTATCAATTACCTGTGAGTTCATTATTTTAAATATTTCATCAGATGTTAGCTCCATAGCAGCAACGCCATAGCGACCTTCTATATAAGCACGCAAGGCATCCGATATCATGGTGTGATATTCTTTAAACTTGCCCTCTTGCCACAATTTTTTATTCCTGATTTCTTCTAAAGCATCGAGTGCGGTAATGTGGGCAGGCACTTTTGGTTTAGGAGGTTCAACCAATACAGGGTCTTTTTTTAGCACTTTTATTAAGAAGTAAATGATAATGATTAACACAATAAGCGCAGCAGCCGAGCCATAGATATATGGCAAATACTCGTGCCAATCGAACGGCTCATCAAACGGAGCTTTGACATCTTTAATGCTAGCCTGTGCCGTATCTACAGGTAATGTATAAACAGCTAACAATAAAGCATCTGTTTCAAGTGGTTTAGCGGTATCGTTATTTACAATAAATGTAAAAGGTGGAATTGCCCAAAAACCTGAATCGGCCGAGGTTACAGTAATTGTTTGATGCTGTTGAATTTCTTCGGGTTTATTTTTATCAGGGACGGTAGTATCTATTTTAGAAACATTTACCACATCAACTTCTTTACGCAGTGTATCGCCCACAACAGGCCACTGTATATTTAGTTTTTTTTGGTTGACGTTATATCTTACATATAGTTCGATTTTAGACTGTTCGCCAATGCGGATTTTATTTGTATCCATCGTGGCAAAAACATCTACCTGAGCGAATGATTTTGAAGTAAAAAGTAACAAATAACAAGTAACAAGGAACAACACACGAAGACCTAAATCCTTACGAGATTTTTGTTGAATGATAGTAATTGAATGTTGCTTTACCATTACGCTCGTTTTTTAAATAAAGTCATTAGTGGTTTTATATATCCTTCGTGGGTGCTTATTTTAGTGTAGTCGACCCCCGCACGCGAAAAAACATCTTTTAATTTAGCATCGGTTTTTAGTTGCTGCACCTTTAATTCTTTTTGAAACTTATCGCTGCTGGTATCAACCCAAATGTTTTTTCCGGTTTCGTTATCTTTTAATTTTATTAAACCAATTTTTGGGATTTGAGCCTCTACCCTATCGTATACCCTAAGGGCAACTATATCGTGTTTTTTGTTGGCAATTTTTATGGCATCATCAAAACCATTATCAATAAAATCGGAAATGACAAAAGCAATGCTTCTTTTTTTAATCACGTTGGTTAAGTATTTTAAACCTAACGCAACGTTGGTGCCTTTATTTTGAGGTTCGAAATTCACCAGCTCGCGTATAAGTCGCAGTATATGCGATTTACCTTTTTTAGGTGGAATGATTTTTTCGATTTTATCGCTAAAAAATATCAAGCCTATTTTATCATTATTAGTAGCTGCAGAAAAAGCAATTACGGCACATAGCTCGGTAATTAAATCTTTTTTGGTTTGCGCATGTGTACCAAAATTACCCGATGCACTAACGTCAACTACTAACATAACATTAAGCTCACGCTCTTCTTCAAAAACTTTTACGTAGGGCGTGTTTAGGCGTGCGGTTACGTTCCAGTCTATTGTTCTAACATCGTCGCCGGGCATGTACTCGCGCACCTCGCTAAAAGCCATACCACGGCCTTTAAAAGCACTATGGTACTCGCCCGAAAATATCTGTGAGGATAAACCGCGGGTTTTAATTTCTATTTTACGAACTTTTTTTAAAAGCTCTGTAGTTTCCATATCGAATTTAAAAGTTAGAAATAAAAATTTTTAGCCTTAAACTCTAAGGAACCTCAACCGTGTTAAGAATTTCGTTAACGATATGCTCACTGGTAATGTTTTCAGCTTCGGCCTCGTACGTTAAACCAATACGGTGGCGCATAACATCTAAGCAAACAGCACGTACATCTTCAGGAATTACATAACCTCTGCGTTTAATAAACGCATATGCTTTTGCAGCTAATGCCAAGTTTATACTGGCACGTGGTGAACCACCAAAGCTAATTAGCGGCGCAAATTTTTCTAATCTATAATCTTTAGGAAAACGAGTTGCAAAAACTATATCAACGATGTAACGTTCAATTTTTTCATCCATGTAAACATCACGCGCTACACCACGGGCTTTCACAATATCTTCCGGTTTTAAAATTACGTTTGGTGTTGCCATGCCTGCAGCAGATATATTACTGGCAATAATTTTTTTCTCATCCTCTTTAGTAGGATACGTAATTACCACTTTTAGCATAAAACGATCTACCTGTGCTTCGGGTAACGGGTAGGTTCCCTCCTGCTCTACCGGGTTTTGAGTAGCCAGTACTAAAAACGGATTTGGCAGTTTAAAGGTTTGGTCGCCAATGGTAACTTGTTTCTCTTGCATAGCTTCTAACAAAGCACTTTGTACTTTGGCAGGAGCACGGTTTATCTCATCGGCCAAAACAAAGTTGGCAAACAAAGGGCCTTTACGTACGGTAAATTCTTCTTTCTTTTGGTTATAAATCATGGTACCTACTAAATCGGCAGGTAACAAATCTGGCGTAAATTGTATGCGGCTAAACTGCGCATCTACACATTTTGCTAAGGTGTTAATGGCTAATGTTTTTGCCAAGCCCGGTACACCTTCTAATAAAATGTGTCCGTTGCTTAATAAGCCAATCATTAGGCGTTCAACCATGTGTTTTTGCCCTACAATTACTTTATCCATTTCGGCAGTAAGCAGGTCAACAAAAGCGCTTTCGCGCTGTATTCGTTCGTTTAATTCTCTAATGTCTGTCATAAATGTTTTAAAAATTGCTCGTTAAAATTACGCTGATTTATGTTTTTTGAATTCGGGTTTAATTTTTTTTAACATTTTGGTATAAAACGAAAAAGGTCTCAAAATTTACAAATTGAAACCTTTTTCATATTAAATATAATTTTTTACTTTTTTTCTGAAGCCGGAGGTGTTGTAGCAGGCTGTTGTTGAGGCTGAGCAGGTTGTGCAGCAGGTGCTTGTTGTTGCATTGGCGCAGCAGCCGGAGCCATAGTTTCAGCTTTTTTACGTGTTACCGACTCAGTACCTGCAGGGTTAGCTTCAGCTACCTGGCGTTTAGGTGTTCCTAACAAACAAAGCACGAATAAAGCAATGGCAAAACCCCAAGTTGTTTTCTCTAACACATCAGCTGTACGGCGTACACCCATAATTTGGTTGTTAGATGCAAATGAGCTGGAAAGCCCGCCACCTTTAGAGTTTTGAATTAATACAATTAGCGCAAGTAAGATGCAAACTATGATAATAAGTACTGAAATTAGACCGCTCATATTCTTATTTTTATTTTATGTTGTTTTTAATTTCTTTAATAAGGGAGGCAAAGTAAGCACTTTTTTCGGGAAATTTCAAACTTAAAATTTCATAAGCCCGAATAGCTTTACCGTGGTTGCCCTGCAGTACATATATTTTAGCCAGGGTTTCGGTCACCAAATTTTCATCCTCAAGCACACTACTGCGGGTTTTTTGAGTTGCTGCGTAAAAAGTTTTATCGGCCTGAGGCTTAGAAATCCGCAATTCTTCGCTTAAAAGTTTATCTAAAAACTCTTGTTTTTCGGTTTTATGTTTAGGGTTTTGAGGCTTACTAATTATTTCTTTTTTAACACTTTCTGTTTTCGGCTGATCGCTAACCGATAATTGCTTGCTAATGGCAGGCAATTGCTTTAACCATTGGGTAAACGATTGAGGTTCCTCTATTTTAATTTCAGGCTCTTTTTCGTTTATTTTTAAAATTTCAGTTTCAATATAAGCCTCCACAACAGGGTTTAAAACTATCTCATCTAAAGTTTGAGGCTTTACCCCATCTACAGGTTTTTCAGGTTCCACTTGATTAACTGTAGGTCTCTCATTATTTACAATAGTATAAATATAATTTATAGGTGGTGGATCTGCTTTTTCAATCTTTGCTTCGGGTACAATTTCTGGTGCAGCTTCTTGTACTATCTCAGGCTTAATTTCAGATTTTACTTCGTGTTTTATTTCTTCTTTTTCAATCTCAGCCTTATCTTCTATAATAATAGGTGCTGTTTGTTGAGTGATAGGTTGGTTTATTAGTCTATATAAAACGGCTCTATTTCCCGCAATAACAGCAGTTCTTTTCAACGCATTATGGTAGTTTATATGCTTACTGTTTTTAAGTGCTTTTGCATAGAGCAAATGGGCACTTTGAAAAAAAGGATAATCGTTCAGTATTTTTTCAATAGAGGCAATATGAGTTTCAGCCAAAGTACCTGGATTATCAATAAGCTCTATAAACTGCTCTACTTTCATAAATTAAGGACTCCAAAAATAGCATTTTTTTAGGGAACGCCCTTTTCTGTTATTTTCAAGGCATCTGTTAACAATTTGGTAACATTGTACTTTATACTTAATAATTAGTTAACCACCACGCAATTATTTAACAACATCGTCCCTCTCTCAAAAGTGAATATTTGCACAAATTTTAAAAAAACTTAAAAAAACCTCATGAAAAAATCAAAAAATATGAAATTAAAACTACAATTAGTATTAGGTACTGCTATAGCAATTACCTCTATGGTACAGGGTGCTTATGCACAAGACGACCATCATGACCAACACGGCATTGTTGCCGATACAACAAAAAAAGTTTCTAAACCTATAAATAAAGAAGGTTTTAAAATAAATTTTAACGAAGACGGAAGTAATTATGCCAGAATTAACTTTACCAGTCAATTGTGGTTAACAGATAACCAAAACAACCCAGGTTCACTTGTAAATGGTGTACCAACATCAAACTCGTATCAAGCGGCATTAAGACGTACCCGATTAACTGTTTCAAGTCAGCTTACCGATAAGGTTTTTATTTTTGGTCAAATAGGTTCTGATGGTATCAGTAGCTTAACAGGAGGCCGTAGTGTACCATTGCAGTTTTTAGATATGACTGTTGAATATAAACTAATTGGTAAATGGCTTAGCCTTGGTGGTGGTTTATCTGGTTGGGATGGTCTTTCGAGATATTCGAACCCTTCGGTGCCTTCTATTTTAGGTTTAGATATGCCTTTGTACCAACAAGCAACTGTTAACATTACAGATAACACAGTACGTATGCCTGGTATATTTGCTAAAGGTAAATTAGGTAAATTAGATTACCGTGTTGCGGTAAACATTCCTTATCCTACAACTACCAATACAGCATTAACCCAATCAGTAACTGTAACTTCAACTACAATTAACCCACAATTTAATGCATCTACATTTTCACCAAATAAACTTAGCCCACAATTGCAAGGTTATTTTATGTATCAGTTTTTAGACCAAGAGTCTAACTTAACTCCGGGTACAGTAGGTTCTTACTTAGGTCAAAAAAGAGTGTTTAATGTTGGTGCAGGTTTCCGTTACCAACAAAATGCTATGTGGCATGGTGATTATACCCAAGGAGGGGCTACTGCAGCAACACAAACACTTAGTATAAAAGATACAGCCAGAACTGCTATGTTTTTATGGAACATAGATGTGTTTTATGATGCGCCTATTAATAAAGATAAAGGAACTGCTATTACTGTTTATGCAGCTTATTCTAACTACGGTTTTGGACAAAACTATATAAGAAACAACAACCCTTTAAACCCTGCAACAGGAGTTGCTGCTAACCCGGTAAATAATGCTGCGGTTAACCCAATGGGTAACTTTAACCCAGGCTTGTCTTCATTTAGCGGTGCAGGTAACCAGTACCCAATGATTGGTACAGGTAGCATATACTATGCGCAAGCAGGTTATTTATTACCTAAATTTAATAACGGCACACAGTTTCAACCATATGGCCAGTTTATGTATGCAAGTTACCAAGCTTTAAAAGATCCTGTTGTACTTTGGGACTTAGGTGTAAACTATTTAATTAAAGGTCATAACTCAAAATTCTCTCTTGATTATCAAAGCCGCCCCGTGTTTAACATCAGCACAAGCGATTACCAATTGCATGAAGTTAAATCGGCAAGAAGAGGGATGATTGTTTTACAATACCAAATTTCTTTCTAAGCTAACGTAACAATAACTTAACATTTACATTACAACAATACAAAGTGTAAGTAAGTAATTTGTAAAATAAAAAAATCAAACATGAAAAAAACAACCTTATTATCTTTATTCAGCATTAGTGTTGCTTTGTTGGCTACTTCGTGCGGCGGAAACAAATCAGAAAAAAAAGCAGAGGAAACAAATGGCGCAGCGCAAGAGCAAAAACTTGCGGGTGCAGTTAACATAGACGGATCGAGCACCGTATACCCTATTACAGAAGCGGTTGCCGAAGAGTTTAGAAAAGTACAAGCCGATATTAAAGTTACTGCAGGTCTTTCGGGTACCGGTGGTGGCTTTAAAAAATTTGGCAGAGGTGAAACTGATATCAATGATGCTTCTCGCCCAATAAAAAAAGCAGAAGATAGTTTAGCTAAAGCTAATAATGTAAGTTATGTTGATTTAATGATTGCTTACGACGGACTTGCTGTTGTTGTTAACCCTAAAAACGAGTGGTGCAAAGACATTACTGTTGCTGAGCTTAAAAAAATGTGGGAGCCTGCTGCACAAGGAAAAATAAAAAAATGGAACCAAATACGTGCATCATGGCCTAATGAAGAAATTCATTTATTTGGTGCAGGTGTTGAAAGTGGAACCTACGATTATTTTACTGAAGCAATTGTTGGTAAAAGTCACTCAAGCCGCGGAGATTATACCGCAAGCGAAGATGACAATGTACTTGTACAAGGCATATCATCAGATAAAAACGCACTTGGCTTTTTTGGTTTAGCTTATTTTGAAGAAAATAAAGACAAATTAAAATTAGTTGGTGTTGATGATGAGAAAGACGAAAACGGTAAAGGACCAATGACTCCTTCTATCGAATCAGTTAAAAATAAAACTTACGCTCCATTAGCTCGCCCATTGTTTATTTACGTAAACAGCGCTGCCGGAAAACGTAAAGAAGTACAAGCATTTGTAGATTTTTATATGGATAACACAGGTGCTTTAACTAAGCAAGTTGGTTACATTCCGTTATCTGACGAAGAAACTGCAAAAGAAAAATCTAAATGGGCTGATTTTGTAAAATCGGTTTCAGCACAATAGTTTACTATTTAGGTTACTATCATTCTATTGATTAATAACGTAACCCCGGAACAAAACGGGGTTACGTTTTTTATACCATGAGAAATAAAAAAGAAAAAATAATTGAAACCATTTTAATGTTATGTGCCGCGGTAAGCGTGCTAACAACCATTGGTATACTTTGGGTTTTATTATCTGAATCTTCCAGCTTTTTTTCAAAAGTTTCGCTAAAAGATTTTTTAACTGATACAGAATGGACCCCCCTATTTGCCGAAAAACATTTCGGTATACTGCCATTAATTGCCGGCACCATGCTAACTACTTTTATAGCTATAGTAATTGCCTTACCAACAGGTTTATCTATTGCTATTTATTTAAATGAGTACGCTCCTAAAAAATTTAGAAAAGTTGTAAAACCTTTATTAGAAGTGCTTGCAGCCATACCAACTGTTGTGTATGGTTATTTTGCATTAATGGTGGTAACTCCTTTTCTACAAAAATTTATTCCGGATATGGCGGGGTTTAACGCCTTATCTCCGGGCATTGTAATGGGTATAATGATTATACCTATTATCTCTTCGCTGAGTGAAGATGCTTTGTATTCAGTTCCAAAAGCATTACGCGAGGCATCTTACGGCATGGGAGCAACACGCTTGCAAACAGCTTTTAAAGTTTTAGTACCCGCTGCTACATCGGGTATAACGGTATCTATTATATTGGCCATTTCAAGGGCAATTGGCGAAACTATGATTGTTGCTATTGCAGCAGGTCAGCAGCCACGCCTTACTTTAAACCCTTTAGTGCCTATTGAAACAATTACTACGTACATAGTACAAGTTAGTTTAGGTGATGTTGTACAAGGGTCGCTTGAGTATCAAACCATATTTGCAGCAGGTATAGCCTTGTTTGCACTTACGTTTGTACTTAACAACATCAGTTATTTTATTAAGAAAAAGTTTCAGGAAAAATACGAATAGTAAAATGAAACAGAAATTTGACATAAATAGATTTAAAGATAACATGTTCAAATACTTTGGGCTTGCATGCACGCTATTTGGTTTAGCAGTGTTATCTATTTTTCTTATCAATATTTTAATTGAAGGTTTAGGGCGTTTAAACTGGCAGTTTTTTAGTTCGCTTCCATCACGAATGCCTGAAAAATCGGGTATACTTATTTGCTTATTAGGCTCTATATGGATTATGGTGCTTACTGCCATAATAGCCGTTCCGTTAGGAGTTGCATCAGGCATTTTTTTAGAAGAATACGGAAAGAAAAATAAAATTGCTTCGTTTATAGAAATAAACATTTCTAATTTGGCAGGGGTTCCATCTATTATTTATGGTTTACTTGCTTTAGAAATTTTTGTACGCATTTTAGGTTTAGGAAAAAGTTTACTGGCAGGTAGCTTAACACTATCGCTTTTAATTTTACCTATTATAATAGTATCTACCAGAGAGGCTATTAAGGCTGTACCAAAATCTATTAGAGAAGCTTCATACGCTTTAGGCGGAACAAAGTGGCAAACTATTCGTTTTCAGGTGTTACCGGCCGCTTCGGGCGGTTTACTAACAGGGGTAATTTTAGCTATATCAAGAGCCGTAGGAGAATCTGCTCCACTTATCGTAATTGGCGCATTACTGTATATAACAACCATTCCAACAAGTCCTATGGATGATTTTGCTGTAATGCCTATACAAATTTTCAATTGGTTATCGCGCCCTCAAAAAGGATTTATAGAAAATGCTACTGCTGCTATTATTGTGTTGTTGCTAATAACATTTATTATGAATGGCTTGGCAATATACTTGCGTAACAGATGGCAGAAAAAAATTAAATGGTAAAGAAATAACAACATGGCAAAATTAGATGCAGAAAAAGTTAATGTTTACTATGGAGATCATCACATTATAAAAGATGTAAATTTATCCATACAAGAAAATACCGTTACAGCTTTTATTGGCCCATCGGGTTGTGGTAAATCAACCTTTCTTCGTTTACTAAACAGGATGAACGACTATATAGAGAACTTTAAAAAAACAGGCGATATTTTAATTGATGGCGGCGATATTTATGATAAAAAAGTACGCGTAGAAGATTTAAGAAAAAGAGTTGGTATGGTGTTTCAAAAACCAAATCCTTTTCCAAAATCTATTTACGAAAATGTAGTATACGGTTTAAGAATACAAGGCATAAAAGATAAATCGAAGTTAGATGCTGTTGTAGAAAATTCGCTAAAAAAAGTAGCGTTATGGGGTGAGGTGAAAGATAAGTTACAGCAATCTGCCTTAGCTCTTTCGGGTGGGCAACAGCAACGTTTGTGCATTGCACGCACCTTAGCAGTTGAGCCTACTATTATACTTATGGATGAGCCTGCTTCGGCACTCGACCCAATTTCATCAGCAAAAATTGAAGATTTAATCTCTGAATTAAAAGAAAATTTTACCATTATTATTGTAACCCACAATATGCAACAAGCCAGCAGGGTAAGCGATAAAACGGCTTTCTTTTATTTAGGCGAATTAGTTGAGTTTGGCGATACCGACCAAATATTTACAAAACCTGTTAAAGAACTTACACAAAATTATATTACAGGTAGGTTTGGTTGATTAAAATTAAAACAAGTAACACTCATATTAAATTTAAAAAACACATTTAGCGATGACACTATTAGAAGTAGAATTACAAAAGATGAAATCAGAAATAATCTCCATGTGGGATTTGGTTATTTCTCAGCTAAACAAAGCACAACAATCTTTAGTAAGCTTTGATAAAGACATAGCACTTGAAGTAATTGCTAACGAAAAGCGCGTAAACGGTATGGAATTAAAAATTGACCGTGATGGCGAAAGCATTATAGCCTTGTTTAACCCGGTTGCTATTGATTTACGTTTTGTGTTAGCCATGCTAAAAATAAACTACAACTTAGAGCGTACGGGCGATATTGCTAAAGGCATTGCAAAGTGTATTGTAAATAGCGACCAACCTTTTGATGAAAAATTGCTGCACGATACCCAAATACTTATCATGTTTGAAGAAGCCACTGATATGTTGGAAGATGTTTTAGAATCATTTAGAAATGAAGATACCAAAATAGCCCGCACAATTTTTAAACGCGATAAATTTTTAGATGAAATAAATAAAAAAATTGACTTAAACGTTGCTGAATATATACGTGCTAATCCAACTAATATTGAACAAAGCCTTTACATACATTCTTCCATCCGTAAAATAGAGCGTGCCGGCGACCAAGCAAAAAATATAGCCGAAGAAATTATTTTTTATGTAGAAGCCAAAGTTTTAAAACATACTTCTAAAAAAAATATAGAAGAATAGATTTTAATTTTTTTAAACGCTGTGTTTTTTTAGTTTAACACAAAAAGGGGAGAGCCTTACAGAAATGTGAGGTTTTTCCTGTTTTATCTACTCCTATTTTTTACTTAACTATTTCTTAACATTACAGATACAAAAAAAACACACTTTTGAACCTTTAAATAAAACATAATGGCAACAGGTTTAATAGTTTTAATAGTAGTTTGTCTTTTACTGGCTTGTACTTTTGAGTTTATAAATGGTTTTCACGATTCGGCAAATGCGGTTGCTACTGTTATATATACAAATACGTTGAAACCCACATATGCCGTAGTTTGGAGTGGTTTATTTAACTTTATAGGAGTGCTTACAGGAGGGATTGGGGTTGCTATGGGCATTGTAAATTTACTACCCGTAGAAACACTTACCGATTCAAGTATAGCGCATGGTATGGCAATGGTTTTTGCCTTATTATTAAGTGCTATTATTTGGAATTTAGGTACTTGGTATTTAGGCATTCCAGCTTCTTCATCGCACTCGCTTATAGGTTCTATTTTAGGTATAGGGCTTGCCTTTTATTTTATTACCGGTAAAGATGCCGTTAACTGGGGCAAAGCACAGGATATTGGTTTATCATTATTGGTTTCTCCGTTAGTTGGTTTTGCCTTGGCAATTATTATTATGTTTATTTTTAAACGACTAATAAAAAACGATACCATATATAAAGAACCTATACCTGGGGCAAAACCTCCTATGTGGATTCGTATAATTTTAACTATAACCTGTACGCTGGTTAGTTTTTTTCATGGGCAAAACGATGGGCAAAAAGGAGTTGGTTTAGTTATGCTTATTTTAATTGGGTTGGTACCGGGTTATTTTTCGATAAAAGAAACACAAGACCTTACAGATACCTACAAGCAAATGAACCATGTTACTGAACTGGTTTATAAAATTGATACCACTAAACTATCGGAAAAAGAAAATGCAGATATACTGAAAACAAAAGCCCGTTGTGCTGATTTATTAAGCATATTGGATAAAAAAGCAAAGGTTGCCGAAATAGATTCAGCAAAACGTTTCGAGGTTCGTAAGCATATTATTTTGATTTCAAAAAGCGCAGAAAAAATTGGTTTAGGCGAAAATTCTTCATTAAGCGATAACGAAAAAGTGGAGTTATCTGCCACCATTAAAGCATCTAAAAAAATAACAGATTATGCACCTGACTGGGTAATTATTTTAATCTCCCTATCGTTAGGTTTTGGTACTATGATAGGTTGGAAACGAATTGTAAAAACCATTGGAGAAAAAATTGGCAAACAACATATGAGTTATGCGCAAGGTGCTTCGGCCGAGTTAGTTGCTTCTGCAACCATTGGTATGGCATCTGCGTGGAGTTTGCCTGTTAGTACAACACACGTACTATCATCTGGTGTAGCAGGTGCTATGGTGGCTAAAAAAGGTCTAAAAAACCTTCAGCCAAAAACTATTAAAACCATTTTTATGGCTTGGGTGCTAACACTACCCGTAACCATGATACTTTCCGGCGGCTTGTTTTTACTGTTCCGTTGGTTGTTTTAATTTAGGTATCGGGTAAATGTTATCTTTGTGCTACTCTACAGAGGGTACAGTATGTTTCTGAAAAATAAATCGACAGTTATATTAATTGTAACCATTTTATGCGTTGCAGCTTTTATATTTGTTTTTACTAAAATAGTGCTGTACATGTTGTTAGCAGCCATATTATCTTTATTGGCACAGCCCTTTGTAAAACTTTATTCAAGAATACGATTTAGAGACAAACATTTACCAGATACTATTATAGCCCTACTCTCTTTATTTAGTATGTTGTTTGTGTTCTCTTCATTTTTTTATGTATTTGTGCCTCTTATAATTGAGCAAGCAAAATTCATATCTACACTAAATTTTAACGATGTTTTTACACAGGCTTTAAACCAGTTTCCACAAATAAAAGCTATGCTATTAAGCATAGGCGCTATGGATGAAGTAAGCAAAAAATTATATGCTCAGTTTTCTTCTTTTTTAAATATAGGCAATGCAAGTTTTATACTTAGTGCATTTTTATCTGCCTTTGGCAGCATTGTAGGTGGGGCTTTAGCAGTTTGCTTTATTACTTTTTTTATGCTGAAAGATAATAAACTTGCATCTCGTAGTTTGTTATTAATAACCCCTGTTGATTATGAAGTAGAAATGCAGGATATATTACGCACTACAAAAAGCCTATTAAGCAAATACTTTGTAGCACTTTTTATTGATGTGGTTATGGTAACTATTTTAGTAGGCAGTTGTCTTACTTTTTTAGGTGTGCAAAACGCTTTTTTTATAGGCATGTTTGCTGGCGTAATGAATATTATACCCTACGTTGGACCGCTTATTAGTTTTGCTTTTGCTTGTTTTTTAGGTGTTACAGGTTGTATAGAAGCTAACGAACTTTATTTGGTGGGCAATGTAATTGAAAAAATATTTTGGGTTTTATTATGTGTAAATTTAGTAGACGGACTTTTAGTACAGCCCTACCTTTTTAGCAATAGTGTAAAGGCACACCCGTTAGAAATTTTTATTGTTATACTAATGGCATCATCGTTAGCGGGTGTAGCGGGCATGATAGTTGCTATACCAACTTATACACTTATAAGAATTGTAGCTAAAGAGTTTTTAACCAATTATAAATTCTTTAAAAAAATAACTGAAAACATACCAGAATAACATGCAACAAACACTTACTTTTTTAAAACAAATAAAAAAGAACAATAACCGAGAGTGGTTCGAAAAAAACAAGGCAGTTTATGTGAAAGCTAAAGAAGAGTATGAGCTTATTGTGCAACAAGTAATTAATAACATTGCCAAGTTCGACCCAAAAGTAGCCGGCTTAGAAGCCGCTAAAGCTACGTTTAGGATTTATAAAGATGTTCGTTTTTCTAAAGATAAAACACCTTATAAAAGCAACTTTGGCGCAAGTATAAATCCGGGAGGTAAAAAAAGTTTGGTAGCAGGTTACTATATGCATGCCGAACCGGGTAATTCGTTTTTAGCAGGTGGTTGCTATATGCCCGAACCTGACAAATTAGCTGCTATTCGCCAAGAAATTGACTATAACTTTGCCGACTTTAAAAAGATACTGGCTAATAAAGATTTTAAAAAATACTTTGGAGGGATAAGTGATGAAGGCAAATTGGCAAACCCACCAAAAGGTTATGACAAAGAAAACCCTGCCATAGAAATTTTAAAAAACAAACACTTTATAGTACACCATAACATTGACGATAAACAACTGTTAAGTGCCGATTTTCCAAAATACGCGGCAACTGTTTTTAAAGCTATGCAACCCTTTATTTTGTTTGTAAGAGAAGCCACGAAATAAGGCTTTTATAAATGTTTTGAGGCATAAGTTGTGGAAATCCTCTCTCCTATTATCTAATTGTAATTATTATCTTCGTTCCTTAGTAATTTAAGGAACAACTATGAACATTATTATACCTATGGCGGGTATGGGTAAGCGTATGCGCCCACACACATTAACCACACCAAAACCATTATTGCCTGTTGGCGGAAAACCAATTGTACAACGCCTTGTAGAAGATATTACAAAAGTATGCGGTGAAAAAATAACCGAAATTGCCTTTATTATTTCGCCTTTATTTGGAAAAGAAACCGAGAAAAACCTGATAGAAATTGCTGCTACACAAGGTGCTAAAGGAGTAATTTATTATCAGGAAGAAGCATTGGGTACAGCCCATGCTGTTATGTGTGCTGCACCTGCATTAACAGGTAAAACGGTGGTTGCTTTTGCCGATACACTTTTTAAAGCCGATTTTGTAATGGACACCAATAATGATGGCGCTATTTGGGTACAACGCATTGATGACCCTCGTCAGTTTGGTGTAGTAAAACTAAATAAGGAAGGTTTTATTACTGACTTTGTAGAGAAACCACAAGAATTTGTATCTGACTTAGCCATTATTGGCATTTACTATTTTAAAGATGGAGATTATCTTAAAAAAGAAATTCAATATTTACTTGATAACGATATAAAAGATAAAGGAGAGTTTCAGTTAACCAACGCTTTAGAGAATATGAAAAACAAAGGAACAAAATTTGTTCCGGGTAAGGTAAGCGAGTGGCTTGATTGTGGTAATAAAGATGCAACCGTTTTTACCAATCAGCGTGTGTTAGAGTATGATAAAGGCAAAGCAAGTCTACGTTCTTCATCAGCAAAAATTGAAAACTCAAGCATTATAGAACCCTGTTTTATTGGTGATAATGTAGTTATAACTAATTCAGTTATTGGTCCGCATGTATCAATTGGTGCTGATAGTAAAGTTACCAATAGCATTATTAAAAATACTATTGTACAAAAAAACAGTAAAATAAATTCGGCACATCTTGTTAATTCTATGATAGGCAATTATACAGAAGTATCGAGCACAGCATCAGATTTAAACTTAGGAGATTACAGCACCAGCAAATAAATTGTATAAACAAAAAACCATATCGGGGCAACAAAACATTAGTACTACTAAGTACGCTACCGCTTTGTTGTTAGGTTATTTGTTTTTACTAACATCGTGTACAGCAAAAAAAGATGCTACTGCTTCAACTTCTACCAAAGCAGAAAAAAATACAGAGCTTGCTAAACAAAAAATAGATGATGATTTTAAATTACGCGCCTATTTTTATGATGCCTGTAGAGAAAAAACAAAAGGCAATTTAGATGTGGCCCAAACTCTTTTAAAAGAGTGTCTTAAAATTAACCCAAACAATGCGCCTACTAATTACGAGCTTGGTAATTTATACAGATATACCGGCAAGTATGATGAAGCTCTTAAATGTGCTAAAATTGCAGCCCTTGCCGATGAAAAAAATGAGTGGTACAACATACTTTATATAGAATGTTTACATAATAAACACCAATATATGGATGCGGCAGCCCGTTACGAAATTTTACTAAAAAAATATCCGTACCGCGAAGATTTTTACCAAGGCCTTGCAGGAGAATATATTTATGCCAAGAAACCTGATAAAGCTATAGATGCTTACACACGTATGCAGAAAACCACAGGAGCTGATGATGATATTGCTTTGCAAAAAGTAAAAATATTTACCCAGCAAAAAAAGTGGGTCGACGCAGAAAAAGAATTAAAAAACCTGATTGCAGCCAATCCAAAAGAATCGCGCTACTATACTTATTTAGCCGATTTATATCAGCAGGAAGGGCAGCCGCAAAAAGCATTAGAAACGTATACCAATGTTTTAAAAACTGATTCGTTAAACCCATTTGTACATCTTGCTTTGGCTGATTATTACAGACAGCAACATCAGGAAGATGGTTTTTTTACAGAATTAAAAAAAGCATTTGTTAGTGAAGATTTAGACATTGACAATAAAGTAAAAATTGTAATGTCGTACTATAATGCTACCGAGCAACCAAATAAATTATTACCACAAGCTTATGAGCTTTGCGCTTTATTGGTAAAACAATATCCTGATAATCCAAAATCGCATAGCATATACGCGGATTTTTTATACCGCGATAAAAAACCAAGAGAAGCTGCTGTTGAATTAAGAAAAATATTAGAATTTGATAAAGGAAAATATCAGGTTTGGAACCAATTATTAGTTTGCGAAAGCGAAATGAATGCCTTTGATAGTGTAGCAAAACATAGCGCAGAGGCTATGGATTTGTTTCCGGACCAAGCAGTGCCTTATTACTTAAATGGTGTTGCTAACGTACGTTTAAAACAATATCAAAAAGCAATTCAATCGTTAAAAGAGGGTAAACAGTTTGTGTATGAAAACACCCCTTTAGAGGTAGAGTTTTGTTCTAATTTAGGAGATGCCTACAATGCTACAAAAGATTACGAAAAATCGGATAAAGAATACGATAAAGCTATAGAGCTTGACCCAAACAATGCCTCCATACTAAATAATTATGCTTATTACCTTTCGTTGAGAAAGCAAAATTTAGAGAAAGCAGAAAAAATGTCGAAACGTTCCTTAGAGCTTACTCCCAGTAGTGTATCGTACATTGATACATATGGCTGGGTTTTATATCAAGAACAGAAATATGAGGAAGCAAAAAAATATTTAGAAAAAGCTTTTGACCGAGGTGGCTATAATCGTCCGGCTATTGTTGAACATTATGGCGATGTAATGTATAAATTAAACGAAGTTGACAAAGCAGTTGAAAACTGGAAAAAAGCTAAAGAGCTTGGCAGCAAATCGGAATTGTTGCAGAAAAAAATTACCGATAAAAAACTCTACGAAGAATGATTTATTTTTTTAAACACATATCTGTTCTTCTTTTGTTTGTGTTGGCATTAACTTCGGTTTCTTGCAAAAGCAAAAAAAATGTGGTAAAACAAAATACGGCTATTGTAGACACTACGGTTGAAAAATGCAGAATGGATTTTAAAACCGGTAAAGCGCTTAGTAAACGAATGAATGATAGCGAGCTTAATTTTAATTATGCTTTGGCTAAATTCAGTTGCGAACTAACTATAGATAGTGAAGAACATTCATTTAATGTATCGGTAAGATGCCGTAAAGACAGCGTAATTTGGTTATCAATTTCAAAATTGGGCATTGATGCAGCACGCGTGTTAATTACAAAAGACACCGTAAAATTTACCATGGGCTTAACCGAAAAAAAATACTTTGTAGGCGATTTCTCTTACATAAACCAAATGCTGCATGCTGATTTGGATTACGATATGTTGCAAGCTTTGTTGTTTGGTAATAGTGCAGCTTTTAACGATGATGATGATAAATTAAAGCCTGGCAGGGATAAAAACACCTGCCAATATTTTTTAAGTACCGTAAGAAAAAGGCATTTGAAAAAAATTAATAACGGAACTGAAACCCCCAGCGAATCGTACCAAACCATGTGGTTAGACCCCACCACTTTTAAAATAGTAAACCTGGAGTTTGATGATGTAAAAGCAAAGCGAAAATTTACATCAACTTATACTGATTTTAAACCAGTAGATAAGTATTTAGCTCCGTTTAAATTATTGTACACTATTACCGCAGAAAAAAATATTAAAGCTGATATAGAATATAGCCGCATAAGTATAAACGAACAACAAAGTTTTCCGTTTAAAATACCACCAAGTTATGAGCGCATTCAGTTTAAACAATAAACTTACCATACTGTTTTTATCTTTTGCATTGTTTGTGTTATGCACTCCACAAGGATTTGCCCAAAAAGGAAACAAAAAAGATTTAGAGATAAAAAAGAAAAAACTTAAAGAAGAAATAAACACCATTAATGATTTATTGCACGAAACCAAAAGCAGTAAAAAATTATCGATGAACCAGGTGGCTATTTTAAATAAGAAAATAACCGTGCGCGAAGAGTTAATTAACACTATCAACTACGAAATACACCTTATTAATAAACAGATAAACGAAAACCAAACGGCTATAAAAAATTTAAACAGCACTTTAGATAAGCTGAAGAAAGATTACGCCGCTATGATTTATTTTGATTACCGTAACAGCGACGCATACAGTAAATTAATGTTTTTATTTGCAGCCGATAGCTTTAACCAAGCCTACCAGCAATACAAATACACCCAGCAAATTGCAGAATATAGAAGAAAAAAAGCGGCTGAAATAACAGATACACAAACCGAGATAACAAAAAAGAACACGGAATTAATCAGTAAAAAGGAGGAAAAAAGACAGTTACTAAGCTCGGAAGAGTTGGAGAAAATAAACCTGGCTAAAGAAAAAGATGATCAGGAAAATACACTATCAAGCCTTCAACAAACCGAAAAACAATTAAAAGGAGAATTGGATAAAAAGAAAAGTGAAATTGAAAATTTAAATGCAGCTATTAAAAAATTAATTCAGGAAGAAATAAAACGCCAACAAGAAGAAGAACGAAAACACGCTTTAGCACTTGCTAAAAAGAAAGAAGAGCGTGCCAACCGCGCAAAAGAAAATAAAAAAACAAAAACATCGGCTAAAGCAATAGAAGAAGATAAAAAGGCTGATGCAAAAGCTGAAGCCGCCGAGATGGCAGAAACCAAAGAAGCAGAGCAACTCTCATCTGATTTTTCATCGAACAAAGGTAAATTGCCTTGGCCCGTTGCAAAGGGGGTTATAACTATTGGTTTTGGAGAGCAAGAACATCCAACCATTAAAGGTTTTATGATTAATAATAACGGTGTTGAAATTTCGGCTGCAAAAGGGCAAAACGCCCGTGCTGTTTTTGAGGGCGTAGTTACAGGTGTTACTACGGTACCGGGCATTGGTAAAATTGTAATTATTAGGCATGGAGATTATTTAAGTGTGTACTCTAATTTAGAGGAGGTACTTGTAAAATCAGGGGACAAAATTGCGCTTAAACAAAATATCGGTACCATTGCTTTTAATGATGATGAAAACAGAAACGTTATAAATTTCCAAATATGGAAAGGGCAAAAAATACTAAACCCCGAAGAGTGGTTGTATAAGTAAAACCTAATTAAACGTTAGTATTAGAAGCTCATACTGTTTAATTAAATTGATGTTTGTTAACTGTTAATTTATAATACTGTTAGTAGGATTAGTAACCCAGTTAACAGTTATAATATTTTGTTTTCCCCCGCAATTCGGTTAGTTTTGTGCCACAATAAAGACCTATGCCAAAAATTTCAGTTAAAGCGCAGCAAATGCCTGCATCGCCCATTCGTAAATTAGTACCCTTTGCCGATGCAGCTAAAAAACGTGGTGTACATATATATCATTTAAATATTGGTCAGCCCGATATTGAAACGCCTGCTGTTATGCTTAAGGCCATAAAAAATGCCGATATTAAAGTACTTGAATACAGCAATAGCGCGGGCATCGAAAGCTATCGCAAAAAACTGGCAGACTATTATAAATCGTACAAAATTAATGTAGAAGCTAATGAGATACTTATTACTACCGGTGGGTCAGAAGCTTTACAATTTGCTTTTAACACCTGTTTTAATGCAGGCGATGAAGTAATTATACCCGAGCCTTTTTATGCTAACTACAATGGTTTTGCTGTGGCAGCCAATGTGGTTGTAAAACCTGTAGTATCGGGCATTGAAACAGGCTTTGCCTTACCTCCTATCAGCGATTTTGAAAAACTAATAACACCAAAAACAAAAGGCATTTTAATTTGTAACCCCGGCAACCCTACAGGTTACTTATACTCGCGCGCAGAATTAGATGCACTTAAAGCCTTAGTTATAAAACACGATTTGTTTTTATTGGCTGATGAAGTTTACCGTGAGTTTTGTTATGATGGAAAAGAATATGTATCGGTAATGCACCTTAGTGGCTTAGATAATAATGTAGTGTTATTAGATTCAATTTCCAAACGTTATAGCGCCTGTGGCGCACGCATTGGAGCTTTTATTACAAAAAATAAAGAAGTTAGTGCCGCCGCTTTAAAATTTGCACAAGCAAGGTTAAGTCCGCCAACGTTTGAACAAATTGGTGCAGAAGCCGCACTTGATACACCTGCATCGTATTTTGTAGAAGTAAAAAAAGAATATACCGAGCGCAGAGATTTTTTAATAAGCGAGCTGAACAAAATAGAAGGTGTTTATTGCCCCATGCCGGGTGGCGCATTTTATTGCATTGCAAAACTGCCTGTAGAAGACAGCGATGCTTTTTGCGAGTGGTTGCTTAGCGAATTTAATTTTGAAGGCGGAACGGTTATGATGGCACCAGCATCGGGCTTTTACGCTACGCCTGGCAAAGGCAAAAATGAAGTGCGTTTAGCTTATGTATTAAAAAAAGAAGAGCTTGCTAAAGCAATGGTTTGCTTGCGCGAAGCTTTAAAAGTATATCCGCACACTAAATACTAAACTATGTTTAAGCTACAGGAAATTTTTCCTGAAACCGATAAAGGGCTAAAAAAGGCTACCGTGGCTTTGTTGGTGTTAGTGGCTTTTTTTTTACCCTTTAAGTTTTTAGTAAATATTTTTATAGTGCTTGTTTTTGTAGCGTGGTTACTTAGTAATCCGTTTAAAAAACTTTTTACAAAAACTAAAAACACACAATTATTTTTAGCCATTTTTATTTTTTACCTGCTTCATGCAATTGCTTTATTATACACGCAAAATATAGGCGAAGGTTTGTTTAGTTTAGAAATAAAAGTGAGCATGCTTATTTTTCCTTTATTGTTTTACACCGAGCAATTTACCGGAAAGCAAATTCAGTTTTTTGTAAAAAGTTTTATTATAGGAACTCTGTTTTGTTGTTTGTTATGTTTGTTACGAGCCATATTTACATATATATCTACAAACGAAAACAATTTTTATTACGAGGGTTTAGCATGGTTTCAGCACCCCGCCTATTTAACCATGTATATTACGTTTTGCTGCATAGCATTGTTATTAAAAAATATTTTCAATAAGCCATATACCTATATAAGCATTGCATTTTTTACATTTTTTGTACTATTATTATCTTCTAAAGCAGGCATTATTATACATTTTACTATGCTTATATTTTGTATAGCCTCCTTATTTTTAAAAAGAAAAAATTATTTAAAAATTTTAGGCATAACTTTTTTAGGCACGCTTGCTTTCTGTATCGGGTTATTTTTTATACCCGAAGTAAAACAACGTTTTGAGGGGGCATTTATATCTCTTCAAACTAATAATTTAGATAAAAACACTACCGAAAGCACCGCCATTAGAAGGTTGATATGGAATGAAGCTACGCAAATTATGAAACAAAATTTGCTGTTGGGAGTTTCGCCGGGTGACGCCAATGATGCTCTGTACGAAAGCTACAAACAAAATGGGTTAACCGCCGCTTATGCAAAAAAACTAAATGCACATAGTCAGTATTTTCAAACCGGGGTTGGGCTTGGCTTATTGGGTTTATTGAGCTTACTGGCTTTATTTATTGTACCCTTACTTGAAAACAGAAAAAAAATAGTTTTGTTTTTTATATTAATAATAGCTTTAAATTTTTTAACCGAAAGCATGCTGCAAACTATGGCAGGTTGCATATTTTTGGGTTACTTTTACAGCATAATTTGTTTTAAAGATGATTCCATTTTCGCCACCACGCATTGATAAAAAAATAATTGATGAAGTAACTGCTGCTTTGCAAAGCGGATGGATTACTACCGGGCCCCGCACTAAATTATTTGAAAAAAAACTAACCGAATACTATGGTAATAAAGCAACCCTGTGTTTAAACTCGGCCACTGCGGGTTTAGAAATTATGCTGCGTTGGTTTGGCGTTGGCGCAGGCGATGAAGTTATTTTACCTGCCTACACCTATAGTGCTACGGCAAACGTAATTATACATTGCGGAGCAACCCCTGTTTTTGTTGATGTAAATGCTGATGATTTTAACATAGCCATAAAAGAAATTGAAAAACACATTACTGCAAAAACTAAAGTTATAATGCCGGTTGATTTTGGCGGCCTACCTTGCGATTATGATGAAATAAACACGCTGGTTGCAAATAAAAAAAACTTGTTCGTTGCTAAAACAGATAACCAAAAAAAACTGGGCAGGATTTTAATTTTGTCTGATTCGGCACACTCGGTTGGGGCAACTTACAAAGGCAAAAAAACAGGCTCGTTAACCGATGTATCGGTATTTTCATTTCATGCGGTAAAAAATTTATCTACTGCCGAAGGGGGCTGTGTAGCCCTTAACCTACCCGCTCCTTTTGATAATGAAGAAGAATATAAAAAATTATGTGTTAGCACCCTGCACGGACAAAATAAAGATGCACTTGCTAAAACTCAAAAAGGCAATTGGAGATATGATATTGTAGAAGCGGGATATAAGTTTAACATGACCGACTTAACTGCTGCCATAGGACTTATAGAGCTTGAGCGTTATGATACTGATACGCTGGTAAAACGCAAAGCAATTTGTGCGCAATACACAAATGCTTTAACAAAGCATAGCAATATATTTGAATTACCTGTACAAAAAACAGCCGATAAAGAATCGTGTTACCATCTGTACCCTTTGCGTATAAAAAATATCAGCGAAGTACAGCGCGATGAAATTATAAAACACATTTTTGATTACGATGTATCGGTTAATGTGCATTTTATACCGGTGCCATGCATGAGTTTTTATAAAGGCTTGGGTTACAATATAAAAAATTACCCCGTTACTTATGACAACTATAGCCGAGAAGTTACCCTACCTGTGTTTTATGATTTAACTACACAACAAATTGAAACGATTGTAAACGCAGTTGTTCAATCGGTAAGTAAAGTTATCACTCAAAAAAATACACTTGCTTAAACGTGCGTTTGATATAGTTTGCTCCTTAACTGGCATTTTAGTTTTGTTGCCTGTTTTTGTAGTACTTGCTTTACTTATTATTTTAGATAGCAGAGGCGGTATTTTTTACCGACAAGTACGAGTAGGGAAAAACAATAAAGATTTTTTCTTACTAAAATTTAGAACCATGCAAACCGGAGCCGATAAAAAAGGCTTGCTTACGGTTGGTAATAAAGATAGTCGGGTAACACGTATTGGCTATTATTTACGAAAATATAAAGCAGATGAATTACCCCAGCTTTTTAATGTATTGTTTGGCAGCATGAGTTTGGTTGGCCCGCGCCCGGAGGTAAGAAAATATGTTGATTTATATAATGCCGAGCAACAAAAAGTTTTAATCGTAAAGCCAGGCATTACTGATTACGCATCGATAGAATATTCGAACGAAAATGAAATTTTAGCTAAAGCTGAAAATCCCGAACAGACTTACATAACTGAAATAATGCCGCATAAACTTTTGCTTAATTTAAAATATATACGTGAGCAAGGTTTTATTACCGACGTGAAAATTATTTTTAAAACAATTGCAAAAATAGTTTCTTAAAATATTACTTCTTTTTCTTTCTGTCTTTTTCTTTAAGAAAAGCCATAAGCCCATCGTTTACCTTTGTAAGTAAAGCTACTTGCTCGCGCAGGTGTTGAATTTCTTTTTGAATAGGGTCGTACTCGGCAGCTATTTTATAGTCGATTTTTAGTTTTAGCTTTTTTATTTTTTCTTTAAACACGGGTTTTATCACTTCTTGTTTATAGAGGTTGTAAAGCTGCCCGCGCGATATGCCCGTTATTTCAATTACCTCATCAATTGTATAGCTGCTAAAATCTACTGCTTGTTTAAATATTTCGCCTTCTCTGGTCATGATTGTTGGTTTTTGTGTTAGTTGTTTTTTGTGTTGTTTATTAATTTTTGTTTTTGAATAACGAATTCTTCTTCTGTTATAATGCCTTCTTTTTGCAAGCGGCTGAGTTTTTCTAATAGGGCAATGGTGTGTGCATTTATGTTGGCTTCGGACTGACTTATGATTTTAGTTTGTTTTTTTACCGACCAAGTAAGTGCAACTATCCAGCCAATTATAGTCCACCCCAAAAGTAAATTAAGTAAAAACAATTGCAGCACAAATGCTTTTTGGCAAACAATAATGGTTGGCAAAAAGTAAATTGGAATTGCAATAAGAATGGCAAGTACCTCCATGCTGTTTTTATTTACTGCTATTGTTGCTGTTTATATCGGTGCTACCATCGGGGTTATGGGCTTTTATTACTTTAAAAGCAGTATCCATTACAAGCATTTGCCAGGTACTTGCCGATGTTGTTTTGTTGCTGTAGTTAATAATGTAGTATTTTATTTTGGGTGCTGCTTGTAAAGAATCGAACAGCTGTTTGTATTTTAAGCTATCATGCGCTATAAGTAACTGACGTTGTGCTTCGGCTATTTGACGTAAAACATCATCCTGATAATCGATGACACTATCGAGTTTACTGTACTCAATGTTTTTGTTATCGGCATCTTTTAAGTAAGCTTGGGCTGATTGGATGGCTCTATCAGTATTGGTAACAGGTTTACTGCAGGCTACAACAAAAAGTGATAGTATGAGGGTGATTTTTTTCATATAGGCTAGTTTGTATCAATTACTTTAAAAGTTGTATCCATTTCGTAGGTTATGGTGTTACTTTGCAAAATGCCTTGTGCGTTTTTTGCTTGGTTTTTAGCACTTATGTAATAGTGTTTTTGCTTAGGTGTGGCTAAAAGCAAATTTAATGTTTTTTGGTATTGGGCTATCGTGTTTTTAATTTCAGTATCGTTGGTATCGGTTTGGATTAGCATGGAATCGTTTTGGTGCTGCGCCAATATAAGTCCTTTTAGTTGTTCTATTTTTATATCGAGGGTATCGGGGTACTCGTAAGCGCTATCTAATTTACTGTATTCCGTATTTTGGGAGTTGCTACCATTAGGTAGATTTTTTACGTATTCGTTTACTGCCACAATAGCCTTATCGCGAATGGTTTGGGATTGGGTACAAGCCACGGTAAAAAGTGTTATTAGAATGATGGCTTTTTTCATTTTAATTGTTTCGTTTTTTGTTTAAAGGTAAAAATTAATGGGAGACGAACTTACGTTTTAGTATTTTTTTGTACTTGTATGGAATATTTTATAAACCTCATTAATTTTAGTTGACGGATATGAACTAAGTTTAACACACTAACTAAAACTTTATCAGTTAAAAACAGCATAACACATGTACAAATATTTCTATTTCGGGTTGTTCTGTTATCTACTTTTCAAGTAAAATATTGCTTAACTACAAAGTATTTTGTTTGGCTGCTGCAATATTTTACAATAAAACAGCCCATTAAACAGTACAAACACTTGTAAAACAAAATCTTATAAAAAATTATACATAAAATATAAAAACCTTACATATGTAAGGTTTGCACAGTGTTTGTATTTTTTTTACATAGTAAACAGCGTATGTTTGCTTGCAGCAAAACAAGCATGAGTAACATTACAGCATTTACAGAATTGGTAGGCAACGGTAAAAAAACAGAGTTGTGGCAAGATGTGTATACAAAATTGCAAGATGCTCATTTTATTTCGTACGTTGATAATTATGAGCTGAAACATTTTATAGCCGATTTTAAAAAAATATACAAAGGTGCGCATAGTCCACAACAAATAGTTGATGCGGTAATGGCTTGTTGCAAAAAGCGAGATAAAAAAATTAGCAGCGATCTTTTTGTATTGTTTGTAATAACCAAATTAGGTTAACAACTACAAAGAATTAATGTAGCAACAATGACAAAAATTAAAAACATTAATGGTGCCCCGCAACATATTGCTAACTGCAAATGTGGCAGTTGGCTAAAGCACTGGAAAAAACACAGTGGGCGTAAGTGCCCCACCTTTTGCATTGTTTGCGTTCCCGATTGTTTAGATAAAGTAACCGTGGGTGCATTGGTGCAAAAAGTAAACGATTCCGATACCAAATGGTATATAGCCCCACTTTGCGAAAACCACGCTGCTACTCCAAATACTGAGTTTAGCATATATAACACCTGGCCTCTAATTGAAGTTGAATGTGTAGAAGTATGCGAGACTGATTTTTTTTCAAATAAAAAACAAACAGCAATTGATACAAAAAACGTTATATAAATTAAGTACCACAATGCGTAAAATTATGCTGCTGTTATTTATGTATAGCATGTTTACTTTACGTGCTCAAACTGATACTAATACAGTAAACCAACTAAACAAATTAGCTGATGTATATGAGCAACAAGGCAACTATACAACATCAAACAACTATGCAAACCAAGCGTTACAATTAGCACAACAACTAAATTTTAAAAAAGGCGAGGCATCAGCACTTAATAACTTAGGCTTAATACAATATAACCAGGGTAATCTTAGTGAAGCCTTAGGTTTTTATACCAGTAGTTATAAAATCTGTAAAAGCACAAATTACAAAAACGGCATGGCATCTTTTTTTTGTAATACGGGACTTGTTTATATTGATTTAGAAAACTACAATGAAGCCATTATTAAATATGTAAGCGCTTTAAAAATATACCAAGCCATACATAATGAAGCAGGTGAGGCATTGTGCTATAACCACTTAGGGACAGTATATGCCAAACAACAAAAATTTACCAAAGCATTGGCACACCACAACATGGCATTAAAAATACGTGTACAATTACACGATACCCTTGCACTTGCCGATAGCTACCAAAACATAGGTTACATTTATTATTGCAAAAAAGATTTTAATGAAGCACTAAACTATTACAACCTTGCACTTACAACAAACCTACAAACTAACAATGTGTGGGCACAAGCTTACTCTTATACTTGCTTAGGTAACACCTACGAAAACGTAAATAATCAAGCACAAGCTCTAAAAAATTACTTAGCTGCCCTGCAAATATACCGGCAGCTTAACAGCATTGACGATTTGGTGGAGCTATACAGTTCTATTAGTCAGGTTTACACTCAAATTCAAAACTATACTGAGGCCAGTTATTATAAAAGCGAGTACCAAAAACTTACTGAAAAACTAAACCCCACCAAATACTATTCTACCCAAAATTATTCTACCAATTAGTTTTTTGTTTTTTGATTAAATAGGTGGGGTTGACGTTTTTTAGCTTCAGCTTCTTTAAATAGTGTTATGCGCTAAGTTCCTGATGGGCTTGTTGCATAACGGCTTTTACTTTAGTGAAACAGGTTTGGATGGTGTCTATTTCTTTACGATCGAAAGCGAGCGTTTCTATTTGGATTAATTCGTTACCAATAATTAAATCTAAACCAACAAAGGGGATGGTTGATTTCATGTGGTGAGAGATGGAATGGATTTTTTCGAAATCGGTTTGGGCAATTGCTTTTTCTAACTGAATAACTTCATCAGGGGTTTCAGATAGAAAAATATCAATCATTTCTTTTATGAAGTTAGCATCCCCTTTAGAAACATCTTTCAGATATTTTAAATCGGTTACTTTTTGCGGAAACATGACTGTTGGCATTTAGTGTATAGTAAAGGTAACATTAATATATTTTGAAAGAATGTTATTTAAATCTAATTCTTTAATGGGTTTAGATATATAATCCGTCATACCGAAGCTAATACATTTTTCGCGTTCGCCGGGCATGGCATGTGCGGTCATAGCTATAATGGGCAAGGTTAGTTTTAACTCATGGCGGATATAATCGGTAGTTTCGTAACCGTTCATTTCGGGCATTTGTATATCCATTAAAATAAGGTTATAGGTTTTGGCTTTTAATTTTTCTACAGCAAGTTTGCCATTGCCACAAATATCAAAATCAAATCCTAAATCTTTAAGCATTAAACCTGCCAGTTTTTGGTTTAGTAAATTATCTTCTACTACTAATACATGCACTTTATCTTCTACATTCACCTTTTCTATTTTTTCGGTTTCAGTTTTTACTTCCTCTTCCATGTTTTCGGCAACTTTGTAGGGAATGGTAAATGTAAACGTTGAGCCTTTGCCTTTTGTACTTTCTACCCCAATGGTACCAGCCTGCAACTCCACTAATTTTTTAGCGATAGATAAACCTAAACCCGTACCGCCATAAATGCGCGACGTGTCGGATTTTGCTTGTGTAAAACGCTCAAATATTTCTGAAATTTTTTCTTGCGAGATACCTATTCCGGTATCTTGCACCTTAAAGGTGATGGTTACATTTTGTTCATCAATTTTTTCGGCATTTACCAAAACATTTATAGAGCCTTCTCTGGTAAATTTTAAAGCGTTGCCAATAAGGTTAATTAAAATTTGGGTAAGGCGTGTTGGGTCGCCCATTATTAATGAGGGTACGTTATTTGCAATGGTTAATGTAACAGGCACCTTTTTTTCTTTAGCCTGTACAAAAAACATGGTGGTTACCGAGTGGAGCAAACTGGGAAGATTAAATCTGATTTCTTCGATACGAACCATGCCGGCTTCTATTTTAGAAAAATCTAAAATATCGTTCACAATAGCCAATAAATTTTCGCCCGAACTTTGTATGGCTTTTGCATAATCCTGCTGCTCGGCATTTAAGTGTGTTTTATTTAAGCGATGATTAAAACCCAAAATAGCATTAAGGGGTGTACGAATTTCATGACTCATATTGGCCATAAACTGCTCTTTTATAATGGCGGCGTCTTCGGCTTTTTTTTGCGTAATCATTAATTCCTTTTCAAGCTTTTCGCGTTTGTTTACATCGCGGTACAAAATCCAAACACAAAGCACTACCAATAAAAATGCAAACACATAAGCCGATGTGTCCATTTGTTTTACACGCTCGCTGGCCTGTTGGTTACGTGCCATAATTTCGGCAAACTTAGCTTCTTCTATAGCATGTATTTTTTCGAACTCGGCAATAATATGTGCCATTAATAATTTGCCTTTGCCCAATTTAATAAGCTTAATTGATTTTTGCGGACTAAGCTGGTACTGAAACATAACCTCATCGGTAAATTGTATTTCGGCGTTTAACAGTTTTACCAATGTATCAATCGATGCTTGTTGCTCCTTATTGGGCGACAGGTGTTTTAAATTTTTAAACTTGGTTACTATATTTGCCAGGTACGATTCGTTTTTGCTTAAAAGACTATCGTTGCCGGTAAGCACATAACCTTTTACACGGCTTTCGAAAAAAACAACCGAAGTTTTTATAGATTCAATTTCGGTAGATATTTTAGTGGAGTTTGATAACTCCTGTTGCGAGGAAATAACATCAGCTATGCTGCGATTAAGTCCATACTGAACACCAATTAAAACAAGTAAAACAGCGGCAAAGCCAATGCCTATTTTTGCTTTAATATCAATGTTCCATATTTTTTTCATTTGCGAAACCATATAGATTAGCTATCTAATTTAGAAAAAATAGCTGAACCACCCCCAATGGTAGTTCAGCTTTTTGTTGTTGTTTGTTGTTGTTTGTTGTTGTTGTTTGTTGTTGTCGTTTGTTTTTATTTGTTGTTGTTTGTTATAGGGTTATTTCATAAAGTGCAGCGCTAAAAATACTGCTACACCCATAGTAGCAAAGGTTAAAAGAAATATGGCCATAAATTTTGATACACCAAACTCCCTTGTAAGCAACCTGATGGGTGCCGTAATAACATGGTTAACGAGCTTGGTTATTCGTGCCCATGCAGTAGGCCCTTTAACCACATAATCGATAGCACCTGCACGAAACGACTCGATGGCTACACCCATATCCTCGTTACCCGATAGCATAATGACTTCGGTTTTTGGGTTGATGGCTTTTATTGATTTTAAAACTTCTACCCCATTTTTGCCTTCCATATAATGATCAAGAATAACAACGTGGGTGTCTT
>JABDDQ010000016.1 GCA_013287545.1 Bacteroidota bacterium
TTACTAATAAAAATTTCATTTCCTTTAAACATTGGCATGCAGTCATTTCATAAAAAAATATTTTTACATAAAATGAATTAATCTAACATATGTAAGATTTTGTCATTTTTTGTAGTGTTGATAAGTCTTTCAGAGAATCTAATCAATTTGTCAAAACCTCAAATGCCTGATGTAAGATTTTTTCATTTTTTGTATTTTTTTATGAAGTTGAAAGGGGTTATGTTTGCTTTAATGAGTTTTACCAATTTCTATAAATCAAGAAATTCGGTTTTGTGAGAAAGATACAAAGATAGAGAAAGCACAGGATGCCTTGAAAGATAGGTTTACGGGATACTGAATTAATTTGTGCTAAACTTTATAAAACAAAAAAAATGAATGCCTTTGTAGTAATAAATTCTATCAGTCAAGACCTTTCATTAGGTGGTGCTTTTGATGCTGAAATGAAGAATAAAAATTGGTCTGTTCTGGAAAACGTACCCAATATGTATGTAAAAAAATTTGATGTAGCAATTGAAGAAGTAATTAAGAAGGTTGTAGATGCAGATATTGATGCGGCTGCATTAGAAGCAGAATGGGAAGGTTTGGATTATGCTGTAATAATAACTTCTTCGGTATACTCTGTTACTAAAACTAAATAACGAATAAAACTCATAACATCTTTAGTGTTATAGGTTGATTAGATAGATAAGAAATTTAAACTTTCAAAAATGGATAAACAAATAATAGAAAATATACATAATACTTTAAGAGCAAAAAACGAGTATTCGGAAACTCAAATTGTAAATTGTTTAATAGAGAAAGTAAATGAAAAGAAGTATAGAGTAAGTATTCCTATTCCTACAACAAAATTTATTGAAGATGTGTTAATAAAAGAACTCCTTAGTGTAACAAAAACATCTGCATGGCTTTCGTTTTTGTTAATTGGTTCGGGTATAGAGTTTTTGGGAAAGTGCATAGATGCTGCACATCCTACTGATTGGGATATTAAAGGCAGGTCGTCAATAAATTTTAATGATGCAATTTGTAGTTTAAATGGATTAAATAAGTATATATATCTGATAAACCGAGCTGATGGATTTAACATGTATACTGAATTTAGATGTGGTTTAACACATGGTTTAGCTCCAAAAGCCAAAGTATCTTTATCACATGGTAAAGAAGATAAAAACCTTAACGAAAAAAATGGAATAGTAAACTTTAATATTGATGAGTTATATATAGATTTTAAATTGGCCTGTGAAGATGTAATAAGTAGAACTTTTCCTAACCCAAATAAGATGAATGGTGTTAAAGCATTTATCAACTGTGAAATTTTAATCTCATAGTAAAACAAATAAAGCAAAATGATTGAAACTATTAAGGAATGGCTGAGTCAAGGAAGAAAAGAAAAAATCATAGGATTACTCATCCTTTTTTTTGCTGTTTATACCGTTGTATGGGGATTGGTTGAACCAATCCTTTCTGCTGATTTCATTGAATGTATAATTAAAGACCCAGTTAAAAATTGGTGGAAGTGGCAATTTAGTCTTTCAATATTTTTTACTGGAATTATCTTTTATATACTATGGCCTTCTAAAACTCTTCTTGTTTTTGGTTCAGAAGTACAAGACAAAAAATTGAATGAAGAATATAAAACAGAAGGAAATCCAGCTATTTCTACAATAAACGATGGGTATTATGGAAATGTGTATAATATAACAGGGGACTACATTCATGATGCGATAGATTGGGAGTTGAGTCCTCATTCCTACGAAGCTTCAAGTATATCATACATATATCAACCTCGAAATAATTTTATTTTATATCTTCGAGTTAACTTAGTGAGTGCGAATGGACGTGTGGAACAACTTAAATGGATAGCACTAAGAACAGATATAACGATTGTACCGCAATCAACAAGTCAAGAGGAAATCGCATACCCCGTTAAAGGCAAAAGCATGGGGAATGGTTGGCTTATTACCCATGTTAATATTCATAGAGCTGTTAAAGAAACTTTTGGTCGAGAAAATTGGAAATATAAATCTATCAGGTTAATTCGCATTAGAGGCAATGCAAATATTCATAAAATTATAATTAACTAATATTCTGATTATGCTTAAAAAAATACTTTTAACTAGGTGTACACTAGCAGGAGATAAAATCATTCATGTCTCAAACTACGAAACTCCTCAAAATAAAGAGCAAAGACATGTATTGCCTGAGATAATTAAAGTGATAGTTATAAAATATAGGGACGGCAATTGGTGGTATGTAGATAATGAAACCCCAGTTTTTATTATAGAGAACGACTTATTATACGGAAATAACGAAGGTTTATTAGCGAAATTAAATAGTGAGATAAGAGATTATAAACTAGGAAAAATAGAAAGATAAATTTTGTATACAATTATATGGATGGAATTGACCTAATTGAAAATCAGATTGACAAATTAGTCGAGCTTGTTGCTTTGACTTCGCTCTGGGCCTCTCCAATAATTGTTCAAGAATTATTTAAGGAAGAAAACAATCCTACAGCTTCTTGGTATAATAATTCAAGGCGTTACCGTAAAAAAAACGGAGAAATGCCGAAAACACTAAAAGACGGAATTTGGTTAGATGATAATTCTAAGGCAAATAATGCTATCAAAGCAGCATTAGGGTTTACTAAACGCCCAACACATTTTGCAACCTGTCATATTTACGAAAGTTCGACTTACGACTGTAAATATCATACCTCAATTCCCAATCTTGTTTTAGTGCCAACACCTATTTATTCTCTGACAGACCACTTGAAAGAATGTATGCAATTTTTAAAATACTATTCATATACCCAGTATGGTTTTTATATAGACCAAAAGCCAGTAAAACCAGAATTTTGGGAAAATATTTCACTTAAAGCCATGCTAGCTCCAACAGATGAACAAATAAAAAAAGCATTAGTTTCGGTGAAAAAGAGGAGGCGGAAAATTTAAAATATTAATTTAGTAATCATTCATTATAAATTGGTTCAAAATAATAGAAACAAAAGTTTTATGAAACATAATATTATTAAAGAAGAAAGTTTGGGTAATCATATTTGGCGCATTACAATTGAACTTATACCAGAAAGTGAAATTGAAATTAATGCCATACTAAGAACTAGTATTACTGAGGCCAGTGATAGTGAGAGAGAATTAATAGATAATTGTTTACATAGTTCTTTAAGTAGGTATTCAATAACAAATTTTGTAGGTCAGAACCAAAGCTTTTTTGTAGTTGATGCTTTTTTAAATTAAATACTTGCCTCTCTTGTATAAGCTGACATCAATTTAACGTAAATTTTACACAAATTTTGTAAAGGATAAAGTTTTAAAAACTATTTAGCTTATTTGTAATTTTACTATATTAAAACAAAACACATGAATAAAATAAAAGTTATTGAAGATATTGAGACCCAACTGATACCAAGCGGTGAATTATTAATTGTAAAATGCAAAGATGGGCAGGAACTACATGGTGTTTTTGTAAAAATGCAAGATGTAATTCAGCTGAAGAACGAAAATAAATATAGGTTCATACACATGAGAAGTATGCCTTACTTCCAAGCGAGTAATGATATTATTTATACTTTTCCTGTGGACCTGGATAATGTAGAATCAATCGTTCCTTACTTGCTTACCAAAACAATCCATATTAATAATGTCATTCCGCAAAAACACTTATTAAAATTTAGTTCTAAAGGAAATAAACTTAATTTTCACGTTGATAGGATTCAAGTAGAAATGTTTTACAATAAATCAACTGTATCTCAACAGAGTTTTATAACAAAAAATTTTCTTGCTGAAGCTCTTCATGCAGATAAACTAAACAAATTATTTAAATTTAGTTTGCCTCCTAACATTAGTGATATAAGTATTGTCTGTAAGTCTGTTTGGAAGGATGTAAACGGTATTCAACAAGGGGCGCATTTAGATTTAACGCCACTTGAAATATCTATTGAATAAGTAGTTCTGGTCATTTCGTAAAGTCTAATTTTAAAAAACAAAATGAGCGTTTTAATTATTCCATGTTATATAAAATCAAAGTGGGACATTAACTGCTTAAATCGTTTATTGGATACTGCTAAGAATCAAACAAAACCCTTTAATAGTGTTTATGTTATTGATGATGCAAGCCCTTACCAATATAAAATAACCCATGATTTTGTTGACCATATAATTTTAAAAGAAAATGGAGGGCCAGCAAAAGCAAGAAATATTGGAATAGATAAAGCCCTTACACAAAATCCAGAACACATATTGTTTACTGACCACGACTGTATTCTTGATAAAGAGTGGAATGAGCAAATGACCACGTTCTTATACCAAACCGAGTTCGCAGCAGTTGGTGGTATGACTTATTCGTGGGGCAAGACACTACTTGACTATTACCATGACATTAATGGCACTCTTGCAGGTAAATGGTTACTGCCTGAGAGGAAAGAATTATGGTATATGCCATCTCTTAATTTTGGAATGAAATCATTTGCTGCTGAAGAGTTTCCTTTTGACGAAAGGTTTCCGACTGCTGCTGGTGAGGATGTCGATTTATGTTTAAGACTAAGGAGCAAATACAAAATAGGTTTTTGTTCAGATGCAAAATTGTGGCATGACTACGGATATAAAAACTCCATTTCTGGCTTCAATAAGTTTATGAAGTTATTCAAGAAATATAAAAGTTCAAGTGCCACAGTTTATGAAGGGCATACAGTTTTAATGTGGGATTCTTCAGAATCAATATATAAAGGAAATATGTATGAGTCTAATATATAGAATTAAAGCAAGCCAACCTAGCATCACACATGGAATCTACGATTACCTCGGAGAGATGCGTCCATTTGCAAAACGAGTAAAGAAACTACATTTAGTAATTCCAATGCTATTGCTAAAGACTATTGAATGGAGCATTTATAGATGGTATAAAACTCCAATCAGGAGATTTTATGGAGTAAAGGGCAACGAATTAATTTATATGATTACTAATGCTTGTAATGACCGTTGTCCAAAATGTGGAATCTGGGAAAGACCAGAACCCCAAAGCCAACATCTAATGGTTTCTCATTTTATCAAATGTTTAAATAAGCTTCATCATAATTTATATCAAGTTACTTTAACTGGTGGGGAGCCTCTTATTTTCAAGAAAGATGTCATGTTGATTGCAGAGGAAGCAAAGAAATTAAATGTACCTATGGTAATTGTTACAAATGGACGATTTCTTGACGAAGCCTTCTTAGACAAATACAAGAAACTTGGGCATATACTTGTTATCTCTGTTGATTCAGTTGAAAGGGAAAAGTGGAACGAATTCAGAGGAAGAAAAAACTTTGACATCGTAATGCCTAAGATTATGCTTGCAAAGAAAATCTTGGGAGATAGATTAAGAATTCAGTCTGTTCTTTCGAAAGAATCGTCTGAAGAAATTCCTAAAGTAATTGAGTTTTGTAAACAACATAATATTCAACACAATACTCAATACAATCAAGACTTTGGAGGTTCTTGGACTAACTTACATAAAGAGGTAGTAAATTATGATACTGAAACACCATGTGCTGCACGAAAAAATATTTGCATTTATCCGAACGGTGATGTTGTAAAATGTTTTGACCATCGCAGAATTCCACTGGCAAAAGAGCCATTAGGTAATATTGCGAAGCAGGACATTATCGAAATCCTTTGTACAAAACGTTCAACAGAGGTTTCAAAGATTATGAAAACTTGCAACCTTCCTTGCAAGAATATGTCGTGCAACAAGCCTCAAACACTTCTTTTCAATTAATGGAACAAGAGGAAATTGATATAATAATTATTAGAGGAGCTCCAGGTTCAGGTAAATCTCAAACAGCAAAGGGTTTGGCGCAATTTTTTCCTAAAGGAGTTCGGATGGAGGTTGATACTATCAGACAAATGGTAATTTCGGTTGATTGGAAAAATCAGGCAGAACATATTAATATTTTAGGATTGTCTGCAAAAATGGCTCATGAGTTTCTTGTACTAGGCTTCAAACCAATCATAGTTGTGGACACTTTTAGTGGCGATAAAGTTCTAAAGTATCTTCAAGATTTACTACAATTAAACAAAGAGTTAGTCATAAAAATATTTGGCTTATACGTAACAGAAGATGAACTAAAAAAGAGGTTAGAAAAAAGAATAGATGGCGAATTTAAGGACTTAAAAATTTGTTTACGTTTAAATAGGGATGTTCTAAAATTCAAGTATGAAAATGAATTTCAAATCAATACCACAGGTCTTTTACCCAATGATTCTGCCAAAATAATATTTAATACCTTATTTGAGAGATAACCATTATTTTAGCAGCATTATAATGAAGAATTCAGATGTTAAGGAAATATATAATTTTGTTGATGAAATAATCTCAACTCAAAAATCCTGTTGCACCAAAGGTTGCTCCTACTGCTGTCATCAGCAAATTGAAGTGCAAAATATAGAGAAGCGAGTAATCACAAACTATATCAAGGATAATCTTGAAGAGCAGACCAAGGATGTGATTAGGAAAGACTTGGAGGTATGGCTGGATTACTTTGACCAAAACACGCCTGATGACAAAATTCTTACATCCAAAGATGTTTTCATTGATTTTAGAAACAAGAGTGCCAAGGTCGGTCTTAAGTGCCCTTTTCTAATAAACAATGCTTGTAGCATCTACCCAATGAGGCCACAGGCTTGTCGGATTCATATCGTTGAGGAAAACCCTCAGTTGTGCAATGAGAGCAAGCTCCGTGATTCCACAAAGTTTGCAAGAGAAATTAAAGATACACTGGTTGAGGACTTGAAGAAGAGAGAGCAGATTAGCATTGAACCACTTGCCTATGTGGTAAAGGACATCTTCCTTCCTGAAAGGAAATTAAAACCAATGGAGAAGGTTGTGCTTTAAGCGGCCTTTTATTCATTTCTATTTTGTTTGTTTTCAATAAGTGTAATTAATTGCTTTATATCAAAATCCAAATCGTTTATATCAGCAACGAGTAAATCTGATATTAATGGATTTTTGCTTTTCATTGTTATAATTGAATTTGAAAGAACTTTTACTTTAGTTTCAATATAATTTACTTTTTCTAAATTCGGCTCATTACTATCTGTTGCTACTTTTTTCAATAGAATAAATATTTCTTTTGCCAATTCACTAATACTACTTTTTTCATTTTCTGATTGTAGTTTGGCATTAATGCTTGCTATATCGGCAAGTGTTTTGTCTATTGCGTTATTAATGGATTGTTCCATTGAATCTTTTAAGTTTTCTGGCATAAAACTATAAATATATTTACTTCTTTTTTTTCTTCTTTTCAACCTTCGGTACAGTAACACCAGCAAAAAACTCCTCCAATGTGACGCCCAGTATCTTGCACACCTTAACCAGTGTCTTTAAACTGAAGTTTTCTCCAGATTCCAACCTCCAATAAGCACTTCTACTCATACCGAGGTCATAAGCAATATGCTCATAATTCTTGAATCCCTTTTCTTTTCTTAAATCTTGTAATCTATCTCCAATGGAAATTAATTCAGGCATTTTAATTTTATCTGCTTTTTTCATAAAGCAAACTTCCCGAAACACCCTTGTATTAGGTACTCTTATATATTGTACCCTTATATATTAGAATTTTACTATTTTTACGAAAACAATTAAAACCAATTTACATGAAAACAAAACTATCTTATCTCTTATCTGCACTCATAGTTAGTGCGGGAATGTCTGCACAAAGCCTGACCTGTTTTTCAACTCCAGACGGAACAGATGCGAACTCATGGAGCTACAAAGATTATGTGATTCCGACTGGCTACAAAATTGATTCCGTGATGTTCACGGCTACTCGCCCAGGTTATCCATCCAGTCAAGATGCCTTTAGTATGATGTACTGCCCCAGTTCAACTTCTTATTCTAATTGTATGGGCGGAAAAGTAACCTTGAATTACGCAAACTTTAGTACGAGCATGTATAATGTTTGGCTCCGTGTAGATACAGCTCATCTTACTGCGCCAGGAATGGTGAGAGTTATCCTTCCCACGAGCGCAGGAGCCGTGTGGGGTCAGGTATGTTTTGCTATTTCTTCCACCCATTGTTCGCCTGATATAAATACAGGACTGGTTGTTAATCTTCCATTCACAGGTAATACCAACGATGTAAGTGGAAACGGAAATAATGGAACAAATAATGGAGCGACTTTGGTGGCAGACAGATTTGGCAATGCGAATAGCGCATACAGTTTCAATGGAATTAATAATTACATAGAAATCCCTAATTCACCAAGCTTAAATTTTGGCACACAAAGTTTTTCGATTTTAGCATGGGTTAAACTGGCAGGTGTAAATTCAAACTACAACGGGATTGTATCCAACATGAATTCAAGTGGCGTTGGTTATCAATTTGTTTTTCTTGGAAATAGTGAGCTTGGACAAGAAGGGATAAGCAGCCCCGTTCAAACAGGAAATAAAAATCTGAATGACGGATTATGGCATAGCATTACATGGGTAGTAGATAATACAAACCACCTTATGACTTACTATGTGGATAATGTTTTAGATACGTCAGCAGCTATCACATCAATAAATAACATGAGTAATACTTCTACAACAAAAATTGGCATAGATAGAACATTGGCCGATTTATATAACGGTATCTATGACGACATCAGAATTTACAACCGTGCATTAACCGCCTGTGATGTGGATAGTCTGCATAACATGCCGAACTCACAAACAACGGGTATTGCTAAGCATGAAATGAATGGTGGTTTCTCCATTTATCCAAATCCTGCCAGCGACTATATTACAATTAAGATAAACGAAAGCGAAAATAAACCCGTTACAATCGAATTATTTGATTTAATAGGTACACATATCAAAACCGAAACAAAAGTGTCTGTAAGCGGAGAAAATGCCTTTAAAATTAATCTGACCGATGTAGCAACTGGCCTTTATTTTATTCGCATCGGAAATGCGACACAAAAAGTGCAAATAATTAAATAATAAAACCCATGAAAAAAATAACCCTATCAATCGTAATCATTTGCTTAGTTATACTCGTTACCAATATCTCTTGTAAGAAAAATTCTACCAGCAATTCATCTAGCAGTAACAACAACAATACTGCTCCGCCAACCCCTACGCTTGACACAATGGTTAATGTAGATTTGGTTCTTGTTGCGCAAAGCGCAGGCGCACCGAATAGCCTGGTTGTTTATACTATCCTTACTGGCCAGAATTCAAGTCCGAGTACCTATAACTCCCAGAGCTTTTATTATCCGAACTGGAGTGCATCTGTTTGGTATAGCACCAGCACACCGCCAGTTATTACTTCGCCTTGCACGCAAAGTGCTTTTTCTCTGACAATGAAATTTTCACGTACAGCGAAAACAGAAATTTCTGTAAGTGTGGATGTTTCAGTTAGAGATTGTATCTATGACCCAGTAGCTCATACCGTAACTAATTATGCAGGCACGTTTCAGATAGACCGTACATGCAAACCTAATAAGTGGGTTATTCTTTGTTCTAAATAATCTATTGCTTAGGAAGATTTCATATATTTGAAATAAGTAAAAACTCAAAAAACTAAAACATGGCAAAGAAAGCAGTTAAGAAGGCAACAAAAAAAGTTGTAAAAAAAGCAGTAGCTAAAAAGGCTGTAAAAAAAGTTGCAAAGAAGGCAACCAAGAAAGCAATTAAAAAAGCTCCAGCAAAAAAAGTAAAACGCAAAGCAAACCCTGCCCTATTCAAACCAGTTACTCCAAGTGCAGCACTTGCAGAGGTTGTTGGCAGCAAACCAATTCCTCGTAGCGAAGTGGTTAAGAAAATTTGGGTTTACATCAAGGCCAATAAATTACAAGACAGCAAAAACAAACGCATGATTAATGCTGATGCAAAATTGAAACCAGTTTTCAGTGGTAAAGGTCAGGTATCTATGTTTGAAATGGCTAAGCACCTTTCTAAACACTTGAAATAATCATACCAACTATAGCGTTAAATTCAAAATCCTACCCTGCAAAGGGTGGGATTTTTATTTTATGTGTAATTCATATTTTAAACTTTAGATTTTCTTTCTATTTATAAAATATTAAGAAACAATTTATGGGAAAAAATAAAATATACGCTACAACAGATATTTTCACATTATTACGAAATGGCAAAGCTGCCGTAATCGGCAGCAGTGATGAATTAGGAAGGCGATATAGGAAAGATGGCATTTGCGAAGGAATTAAATGCGTCACTTTTGATTTTGAAGGAGATGGCAATGAGGATAAGTTTTTCTTTGAGGATGATAAGCTCGTGTATTATTTTATTTCTCTTACTCGAAAAGGGTGGCTGGGCGACCTGCTTCGTGATTGTGCGACAAATCCTACGTTAAAATATGATACGTTTATCGTAGCGGTTGTTGAAAGATATACGCTCGTGAAGTTGGGTTTTGCTGATTTCTAAAATATCGTTTAGAACAGGTAATAATTAGGGTTTAAAACCCCAATTAATTTGGCCCTATTTCTAATGAGATAATAAGCTTAATTAAACCCCTTAAATTAACTCCCTATATCGCACCTTTATTAAGCCCCTTAAAGGCATGTAATTAAGGGCTGTCCCAGGGAGAGATACATTTTTTGCCTCACTTTTTTCTTAGGATTTTGGAATAAATTATTCCCTTCCAATACTGTACCATACGCATAGGGAGAGTTCTTTTATTTCAAAAATATTTCTGCACCAACATTATTTTCAAAAAATCTCATGAAGAAGAATTTTCCCTTCCTATTTATTAGAAAATTATGGCATTCACCATGAATCAAAATAATCTTATCCAATGCACCTATCCGCAACTTTATGCGAATAATGAGTTCTATCTTGACTGGTCTTCTTTTGTAGAGCTTTCAGGCCTCCCTTCAACAAATTTATATCGCATTATTAAAACGCTAAAAGATGTGCCTATTTTTAGGTATAAAAATCGTTCCTACTACAAGACCACTTGGTGTTATTCATTTTGGAAAAGAGTTGATGAACAAAGTAAATCCTCTTAATTCTTTAGGTGCAATAAATGATAGGAAATAAGCACTTATTGGGCTTAGTTAATTATGATTCAATTGCTTATGCAAATATATGCCTGATATGGGCACAATAATGCACTTATCAAGTTTAAACCTATAAATAATCAACCATTTAATTGCAATTTATTATCATTTAAACCCCCATTTTATACATTGGTATAAGATGTCTTAAGCGTTCATCCCCTTTCTGAATCCTCTATATTATAGAGATATAAAAAGAAGAAAAGTATTACTAAAGAGTATTATTCTTTTTTTTTGAATTCCTGACCTATAAGGATATAACCAAAAAAATATCCAATGGGCAGAACAATTAATTACGCATTCAAAAAAGAAGGAGGTAAAAAATTTACCGATAGTGAAATAGAAACCTTTATTCAAGTAAGAAATAAATATGCCACTGGAAAATTTGCTGGCGTATGGTCTTGTGAATCTTTCTATCCTGAACCAATCAATTACTTTCCTAACTGGAATGGCGTTAAGGCGTATGATATTAAGTTAATTCAAAGACAAGAGCTAAACAATGGAGACGGTTATGATTACATGACTTACATTGAAAAGAAAGTGGAGGAGTTGATGAAGGGGATGGAAGTGAAGGTAGGTTATAAGGATATTTATTCGCCAAAGAAAAAATTAAGCCGTGTGGAAGCGTATAAACTGATTGCTAAGAATGGCTGGATTACAATTGATAATGAAGACCTAAAAGAGATACGTGGCTTTGTTAAAGTGCAAGGAAATGAGTTTAACGCAGCATTAACATTTATGGCAATTAAAGAACTTACCATGCTAATGCCAAATATAGAAGCAAGAATGAGTGATGAAGGTGAGTTCTTGCTATGCCCAATACGCTTGAAACAAGGCAAAGCCATTCCTCTGTTAAATGAAATGAAGGACGACATGCAACATTACGCCCTAAAAATGCTGTTCTCAAAGGAGTTTACAGGGAATATTTTGGACACACTAGAATACAAAGAATTTTGTCATGAGTTCACTATGGATTTAAATATTGATAACGGCTACGGTGATATGACCAAATACATCAATGAAAAGCTAAGAAACATTAAAGAAGTAGAAAGACGAATTTATCCTTTAACGCCAAAAGATAGTTTTGGAGGTAAGTGCAATTTATATTTATACAATCTTGAACAGCTTAAAATAAAAGAGTGGTATGAAGCTGATTTGTTTACACGCATTGCACAGGTAAATCCTAAAGATTTTCTTACATACAAAATGACACCTGCAACCATAATGGATAGTGGAGAGACTTATTACGGCTTAAGTGATGTGGATGCTGAAATGGAAAGTTATAAAGCTATTGCTCAAATGCAAAAAGTTTTGGAAAAACTTGGAATGAATAATACTTTGCAAGTATTGGGAGAGGGTAAATAGCCCCTCCTTTCTTTTTTTGGAATCTCTGACCTATAAGAGAAACTGATGTCAATGAAAAAGAAAAACAAAGTAGGAAGGCCTTATCTTGAAACATACCTGAGCAAAAACAAACAACCGCTTGAAATATATATTGCTGGGATTAAGCATGAGATAAGATTACCTGACCATAATGAGTTAGATAACTTCAATTTTCAAAAGTGTAAGAAGATAGATTCTATTCATCAGCTTGGGACTGTTTATCTGCATGAGGAATATGGCTATGTGGCAAATGGCTATATGTGGTATCGCTTCAAATTCATTGACCTTTTGTTATTGTCTAATTAAGCTCTGTAACTGTGTGAATAATCAATTTAAAATATTAGAAGAGAAAACTTTCTCATACTCAAAGGGCGAACTTTACATTATGCTCATGCAAGAAGGTAACAGGTATGGTGTTGAAGTAACAGACCGAACAAAAACTCTGGGCAGAAAATTCACAAGAAGCAAAAAGAGTGCAGAACTGCTTTATAATATTCTATCCAAGCGTCTATCCAGTTATAATAAATTAGTCGATGCAGAGATAGCAGCTAAACACTGTCTATCATTAACCCACATAGATAAAATGATTTTCGCAGCGTTGGCATGTGGAGGTACTCTCGGTCAAAAGCACATAGTGTATCTCAAGAACAAAATTGAATTTAAGACCAAGATAAAATTTGGCTATCACCTAAACTTTCCTACAAAAGGTGGCATCACGGTATTTATTTACCTGTGGGAAAAAGAGCACTTGTTTGCAGTTCTTACTGGAAGTGATGATGCCAAGAAATTAAAATTTGAAATCATAAATCGTTGAGTTTTCTTTTTTTTAAAATATCCAACCTATAATAGAAAAGCTAGATGAATCCAAAAATCAACAAGTTAATTCCAAAGTTCATTCAAGATGCCTTCGCTAAGCAAGGAGATACAAGCGAGAAGGCAATGAAAGATATAAAGATAATCTGTAAGCTGTTTAACCCTTGCGGGCATGGGACATGGTGGTTGTATGAGCACTTGGAAGAAGATATTTACATGGCATTCTGCCTACTTGACGACCCATCTTTTGCAGAGATTGGCACAATTTCCTTGGAAGAGATGGTGGCACTAAGATTGCCGATGGGATTGGGAATTGAAAGAGACCTAAGTTTTGAACCTGGAGAAAAAACGTTGGAAGAAGTTTGGAATGAAATTAAAGGAAAATAAGATGAAGAAATCAATTATAATTCTACTGACAAGTATTGCCTTATTCTATTGCAAACCAATAGAGGATAAGCATCAGCAAGCAACAACTATAAAACAACCTAAAGAGGTAGTAATAGATAAGCCTTACTCCAGTCCAGCATTAATTTATTCAAATAGTGCAGGTATTTTCTTTCAGACTCTTTATAGAAATAATTTTTTTGATTTAATGATGTCTTTCACGTCTGACCGAACAATCAAGCAATTTGGAAGGGGTAAAATACTGAATTACTACAAGCATAATTTTAAGTTTGATTACAACCTTGGCAAACCATCTAATATCTATAATGAAGGAGATACCATCAATTTATCTTATACACACGCATGTATTTACGGCACGAGACGAAAAGTTGTCATCCCCTTTTGTTTAGAGAATGATTCTATCAAAATAATTCTTTATTCGCTAACAAGGAACTCTTTTGAATAGGGTTTCTTTTTTTCAGAATCTCTGACCTATAATAATATGAAAACAAAAATTATGGCAAACGTAAAGACAAAGTTTTTAGAACAAGCAATAGCCAAATTCAAAGAAGCAGTAAAAAATGGAAGGGTAAATGAAATGAATTTTATCTACTCTCCTTCTCTTATTCTTCGCTTATGGTTTGACCAAACAATTGTTGAGCCAAACCAGAAAAATTCAGATAAAGAAACGGGATTTTGTCATACTTGGGCAAATGTAGATACCCTACCAATTCAAAAGGAAATGGCAATGAACCGACTCCCCCAAAAAAATATTTCAGAAGTAATATCTAACACCAGCGAAGGAGATGATGATGCTATTCTTAGTTTCCTATGTAATGCCAAAGAAGAAACTCTAAACGAAATGGCAAATGGATACGAGTTCGAGCACAAAGGCGAAATAATAGAAATTATTATGTGGCAACCTGTGGAGCATTGGACATTGAGACAACTTGCCCAACACGTTGGAATAATGATGTAATAAAGATGAAGTATAAGATTCCTTCTTTTTTTTGGAAACCTTGACCTATAAATAAAAGACATGAAGACACAACAATTTATATCAATGCAAAACTACAATGGTGGTATCAACAACCTTAACGTAGTTCAAGTGAGAGATGAACAATTAAATTTAATAAGGTCGTTTACTTCGCTTAAAACCTTAGAACACGCTAAAAAAAGAGCAACAACCCTCCAAAATAAATTAGCAGATAAATAACATCGAGTCTCGTCAAAGAATTTTCTTTTTTTCTGAATCTCCAACCTATAAGAATAAACAGCGGCAATGAATAAAAAAAAGTACGCAAAAGAAGTAGGCATGGTTGCATCAATAATGGCAGACTTCATAAGTGAGAAGTTATATAAGAAGATGCAGGACATGGGTACAGGATACATTGCAACACATGAGCAAATTGCAGGTTGGGCTTTGGAATTCGTTGACAAGCACATAAAAACCAAGTGGGAAGAGGTATTGGACAACACTTTGAAACCGTTGTCAAAAGAAATGAAAAAACAAAGCATACTTTGTTGGGATGACTGCATTGCAGATTGGGCATATTATAAACTTGAAAATATTTGATATGAAAAGAAAAATTATAAAACTAACCAAGGGGATAGTCCTATTTGGCATCTATCAATTTTATGTCAATTACATAGGTTATGATGGATTATTTGAGTTGGATAAAACAATACAAGAATATTTAAACTTCCTGCCAGAAACAATGTCTTCAATATTGGCCAGCCTTATTGTAATTTTTACTGGCTTAGCATTAGTGTATTGTTGCATCTCAGGACTCTTCCGAATATGTACTTTTCATCAACACATACCACAATTTGAAAATTAATTTACTCGGTGGAATTTAAAATTATAGATGATGTGGAAGTAATATACCCAGGGGTTAAGAATAACCTTTGGGTTTCTGTAATTAATATAGATAGTAATTTTTTTGTTGAAGTCCACACGGTTTATGAATTCATTGGGCGCATACCTGCTAAGAACTATAATATTGCCTTTAAGATGCTTACAGACCTTAATAAAAAACTTAATACGTTCCTTGACATCTACACAGCCTCCCCAATACTTGACTTAGGTTTCAAAATGAGAACACCTGTCGAGATGATGTTTGTTATTTGTACAGCACTTGCTGAATACAGTTTTAATGAAATAGTTGAATTAAAATCTTACTACAGCTATGAAATTTATCCACCTTGGGAGTTTATGGCTCTTGAACATGAAGGGTATGATAATAGAATAGATATTTTCTTCCACGATAATAAAAGAAGCATAGGATATTGGAAGTGCTCTGGGGTAGATTCTAAGTTCAAATTTTACTACAACATTAACTACTTAAAGTAAGTATTCTACTTTTTTTATTCACTTATAATTATGGAAGTTGTGCTAAAAATTAAAATCATAGAAGACTATACACTGCCTTATAATAATGGGCAAGCTTTATTTGTAATGATTATTAAAACCGAAAACAGAATTTATGTTGAAATAGATTCTAAGGAAGACTTTGTTGGAAGAAAAACTGTGCGAGACCTCAATCAGGCCTATGCTGCATTCGAATTAATTAAGAATCAATTATCGCAACAGAGCGACTTTAATGAGTCGCTTTCCATTTTGGAGCTTGCATTCTCCTTAGATAAAGTTAAAGAGTTAATGTTTTTTATGGCTGTTCACGGTAATGAATTTGACCTCAATACTCTTTGGCACATGAGAAGAAGGTTTGGATTTAAAACAAATCCGACCATTGTAGATAGGGTATTTGAAGAAAAGAAATTCAATAATTGTATTGAGGTGTGGTTTCCGACCTATGTCTTACCTCTAGGGAAATTTAAAACTCAAAGGGAAGATTCTAAATTCAAGTTCGAGATTAATAGAGTCTTTTTATACCGCACCCAGTATTCATATTATAAAAACTAATCCCGAATCCATAAATAGAAGTGTATTTCTTTTTTTTAAATAATTCAACCTATAAAACCAGAAACCAATGATTATAGTTATATAATCACAGAGGCATTATAAGATGATATTAAAAATTGCAGATTTTACGGTCTGTTTTTTTTAAATCCACGTTATATACTCTGTTAAACAGATGTTCAACAAATTATAATTTTATGAAATATATAGCTTATTACAGATTGTCAGTTCAAAAGAAGAACCAAAATCAATATGGAATTGAAGCCCAGAAACAAGCCGTGCAAAAATTTGTTAATGGCCACGAATTAATTGCTGAGTACACTGAGTATGAAACGGGAACAAGTAAACGCAAGCGAATAGAAATATTTAAGGCAATAGAGCATTGCAAAAAAGCGGGCTCAGATGTTACATTGGTGATTGCTAAATTGGATAGACTTTCGAGGTCAGTAGCTTTTACAAGTGCGTTGATGGAGAGTGGGATTAATTTTGTTGCTGTTGATAATCCACACGCTTCACCAATGACGATTCAAATCCTTAGTGTAATTGCAGAGTTCGAGGCGAAATCTATAGCCTCTCGTGTTAAATCTGGATTGCAAATCGCAAAGCAAAAAGGCGTAGTCCTTGGTAAGCCAGAAAATTTGACTGATAAGGCAAGAGAGAATTCTATTATCAAAAGAGTACAAAAGGCAAAAGAAAATCCAAATAATAAACGAGCAGAGTCCTTTATACTTCTACTGAGAGAAAATTCAAAAATGACTTTTGATAATATTGCGAAAAAATTAAATGAATCGAATTTTTTTACATCAACAGGGAAGTTATTCACGGCTTGTGCAGTGCGTTTGCTATGGCTACGTGCAAAGAAACAAACACAATTACTGTAAGATATTATTAGCTCAATTACAAATGATTTTATAACGTCATCTTTTGTCGCAATGTATCTGTTATTTTACAATAACAATTCAAGTAATAGAAAAATCGTATTTACTATAACTCAAAATTTTAATCTCTATCTTTAATTTATAAATTTAATGGAAACAAAAAAACATATTTTAAGTAAATCAACTTTTATGTTAGGTTGCCAGTGCCCTAAGCGACTCTACCTACATAAGTTTCGACCTGAATTAAAGAATCCTGGTGATGAAGAACAAGCCTCTATTTTTTCATCAGGTACTAACGTTGGGCTAATCGCAAGAGAATTATTTCTTGGCGGAGTTAATGCTGAGCCACCAGATTCTTTCTCTTATCATTTATCTGTGGAGCAAACCCAAAAATACATTACGGAAGGGGCAACAATAATATATGAGGCTTGCTTTAATTATAATGGAGTTCTATGTGCTATTGACATATTGGTGAAGGAGCAAAATAAGTGGTGTGCTTATGAAGTAAAGGGCAGCACGAAGGTAAAGGAGCAATTTATTTTGGACGCAGCATTCCAGTATCATGTCATTACACAGTCAGGAATAAATCTGGAAGATATATCTATTGTGTACTTGGACAATCAATATGTAAGGCGAGGGGATATTGATGTACAAAATTTATTTAGCAAGGAAAGTGTATTGGCGGAAGCAAAGGAACTTCAATCATTCATAAAAGAAAACATAGTTCAATTTAAAACACTTATTGCTCAAAGGAAAGAACCAACGATAGCAGTTGGTGCACAATGCCACAAGCCTTATGATTGCGATTTCACAAATTACTGTTGTGTAAATGAAGAGGAAGTTACTGTACAAAACTCGACCCGCCAGGCATTCATTAATAAAGATTACTTAAATGAATTTATAAGTGAACTTCAATATCCATTATTTTTCTTTGACTTTGAGACCTTAATGCCAGCGATACCTGAATTTGATGAAAGTCGACCTTATCAGCAAATTCCATTTCAATATTCGTTACATATTCAAGAAAACAAGGATGCAGATTTGCAACATGTAGCATTTCTTGGTAATGGAGTCAGCGACCCTCGTGAGTCATTGATTAAAGAATTGCTCAACGTATTGGGAAAAGCAGGAAGCATCATTGTTTGGAATCAAACTTTTGAAATCTCAAGGTTAAAAGAAATTAGAAGAGATTTTCCTCAATATGAAATTGAAATAGACAAAATCATCGAACGTATTGTTGACCTTATGATTCCATTCCGTAAGAAACAATATTATCACCCAGGTTTTAATGAATCTTACTCAATCAAAAAAATTTTACCAGTGCTTGTACCTGAACTAAGTTACAACGAATTAATAATTCAAGATGGCACAAGTGCATCCTCAACTTATGCCGAATTAAAAAATCAAACAAAGAAAATTCAAGATGAACAACGAAAGCAATTGCTTGAATATTGTAAATTAGATACTTTAGCTATGGTAAAAATTATAAAATGCATAAGAGATAATCTGAAGTAGTTTTTGATATTTCATTTAAAAAAAGTGTAATTAAATTTCTGGGGATAAAGTGTTTTTATCCATATCAACCCAACGATAAAACAATTTTAGTTTAGTTTTAAATCGCAGGTGTTTAATGTAGTTTTTCACCGCCTTTGATGGTTCTTCATCACCAATTACAATTAATCTATCTGCCTTATTGCTTTCTGGAAATAGTGAATATTCAAAAAGTTGCCCAATGGCTTGCCTAATATTATTTTTTGGAGTATCCGTTTTTATTTCAAAAAAATGGACTTCACCATCCAATGAATTAGCTTGCACATCAATATTATTTGATTCAATTTTTATGTTTTTAAAATTGCCATCCTTAGCAAGTAATTTTGCAAGTGCATTTTGGATTTTAACGTGATATTGGTCTACTGTTGTTTCTGAAACCGCATTTCTCAAATAACTTTCAGACCCCCTTTCCTTAATTTTTTCAAACTTGAATTCGGCTACTTTATTTAGAAGCTTATATCGAGTCGTGGTAAGGTTTTTATCTTTTGATGAAATTTTTCTAAATTCATCATATAGTTTGATGCTTCCAATTTTAAATTTAATATTAAAATAAATATAATCTGGTGTATTTTTCAATGCTTTAGAATTGATTCCTGCACGCTCTAATTCTTCAATCATTTGATTTAGCCAACCTTTTTTCTTATAAACCTTATAAATATCTTTTGATTCATCTTGTGAAATACATATAGCATTCTCTATGCATCCAATAAGAAGTTTTTGTCTTTCAGTAATAGAGTATAGCCAAATTTTATATTTATTTCCAACATGTCTATCAGTTTTCAGATTGAGAGGCTGTAAAAAACCATAGTGAAATCCATTTATAACTCTGGATTTATCAAGCACCCATTCTTCATGGCCATAACCATAAGAATTTTCATGAGCAGAAGCACTTGGGCTTTTCCCATTTGTGCCTGAAGGCTTACTCCACATATAATCGTTCCAACAAATTTTGGCTATTTTTTCTATCATAGTTTCAATATTTATTTAATATGTTCTTGTTTATTGCCGTGTATTCTTTAATGAGCTTCTTCGGAGAAATTATAGTTATCTGTTCTCCAAGACCTAAAAGCTCCATCAACAAGTCATAGGTAATGTACACCGTGATTTCAAAAGTTACTTCATCTCTTGTCTCCTTAACAACCCTTTGAGAAACATGAAGGGGATAAGTAATAATATATTTTGCTTGTTCAGCACTTAGAGAAAAAACAACCCTCTCGGGCTTTAGTTCTTCGGGGGTTATAATGCCAAAACAACTTTTAAATTTTTCTGCAAGGTTTAATTCCTTGTCAACAACATACTTCTTCTTCCTAATATCAAAATCAATTATTCTATCCAGGCCATAGGTTCTTACTTTTCCACTCGATTCCTTTATGCATAGTAGATACCACCTACCTTTAAATTGCTTAACCAGATAGGGATGAACAACAACCTTCTCAGCTTCATCTTCATAAAATTTATGGTAGTTAAGCTCAATAACAAATCTATTCTTTATCGTATGTAAGAGGCCATAAATATGCTCAGTACCTTTTGGAATTCGAGTTTCAAATTCAATAAGCTGACTATAATTATTGGAAAGGCTAAGAGCATTATATAGATTAAATGAATCAAGGAGTTGAAAGTTCTCATTGTCTTCTTTTTCTTGAGCAAGGATGTAGTAGCCAGTAGATTTATTGTTTTGAATTTCAAAATTCCAAAGGCTTCCGATTTCGTTTATGTCTCGTTGGAAGGTTCTTTGTGAGATGACATAATTATACCCTGTAATTTCCGATTGCGTCTTCAGGTGGTTCAGAACGTCAGACCAATTTGCCTGACCTCGCTTGAGGTAGTTAATTATTAGGAGGTAGCGGGAAATGTATTCTTGTTTGCTCATTTAACTTGATATAAATGTTGAATAAGATAATCCTTATACGAGTGGCGACTTGTGCGGTTTTTAATTGTGCTTTCAAAATGTGTTTGCACTGTCATATTTTAAATCTTTGCCCAGTTGATTAACTCTGCAATATAGTTTCGATTGGAATCAAAATTATCTTGCAGCCAAATTCCGTCTTTTTCAATGTAACCTATGTTATATCGCCATTGTGAATTATAAATTTGGTATATTTTATTACTTTCAAAAATAGAAGATACGTTTGGGTAATCATTGCCTTCATAGAAGCCAAAATTCCACTTATCCCAGCCCCACTTTTTTAAAATTCTTTTATGCAAGATATAGTAAATGTATAATTGCTTCTTAGGATTAATTTCGGTTTGAATTTCATTTTCGTTTGCGTATTTTAAAATAAATTCTTTCTCTTTTAAAATTAAGAACTCAATAAAGTCTATGTTTTTATTTTCCTTTCTTTCAAAAACTAAATTCAAAAAACCACTATTCAAATGCCAATTCCCATTTGCATAAACCCTTTCATTTTCTTTGTAATAAACTGATGTATCAATCAAGTCGCCCCACATTTCGTTTTCTTGATTAATTAATTCTGTGTATGAAGCAAATATTTCTTGAAACATTTTTAAATCAATATTTAAGATGGTCTTATAATCAAATGAAGAGTTGTAAGAAAAGGATTCTTTGTCGTCATTGTAATCACACATTTGTAACAGATGCCCAATTTTACCATTACTGAACTTAAAATCTTCCGTATTCCAAAATGCTTCTTCTAAGTTCTGTCTTATTGCTGGATTCGTTTCCTTTTTAAATAATGACAACTTGCAAACCTCCTCACTCGTTAAAATTCCTTTAGAAGTATCTTTTAAAAGTATTAGGTCTGTAACGTCAGAAAAGCCTTTGTCTAAAAACAGCTTTGTTAATTGAATACTCTCAACAATATAGGTATCTGGATTTTTTGATATGCCAGTATGATTGGTGATGTTGCTAAAGAACCGTATAAACCTATTCAACTCTTCTTTTGGTTTCTTGTCTTTTAGAAACATCAAAGCAGGTAAAAGTTTTATTAAATCTACTTGACTTAAATTCCCTGTCAACCATTCTGCTAAAAAGTTTTTACTGAAATGGCTTGAAGAGAAAAAGCCTTCATTATAATATGTCTTCAAAAGTTCCAGTGAATTGAAATAAGGTTCAATTTCTATTAATGAAACTGTTTCTAAAACATGATTCTCAGAAATAAGTTTTTTATATTCTTTTTCAGCTAATTCCCTTGTCTTGAAATTTTCAGTTGAGATAAATTCAGCAATATTTACCCAGCGTAGAAATTGATTCAAACCATTATCAGCATTTTCTCCCTTCGATTTGTTTTTCCAAAAAAAGTCTTGCCATTTCTCCCATTTAGCCCCCCATTCAATTTGTTGAGTTTTAATTTTTTCATTTTCAAAAAGTTTTGCTCTTACAGTTTCGTGGTCTGCCAATTGCTGCCCTCTTGAATTCATAGTGATGTAAAGTTCTTCACCTTGTGAAGTCTCTTCTGTTTTAAAATGCCAAAACCTAATTTGCTTTTTTACAAACTGATAATAGTTATTATTGTCGTCTTTAAAGTGTTCTTGTAATTTATTGATTGTTCCAAGCATGGCTTTAACAGTTACATCACCTGCAAAGTCAGTTAAAAACCAAGTTTTTTCTTTGATGCCAATTAAGTCTTCTATAGTATTGCAATTAGCAACTAACTCAATAAGAAAATTATGTGTTATCGTTCTTACTCTATAATCAAAAGCTAACTTTTCCAATTTTTCATTGAACCTTAAAAAAGATTTAAACTCTATGTAATTAACATTTTCTTTTAAAGCAAAATAGAACAATGCTAAAATTAAAGTAGTAAATCTTTGTTGTCCGTCTATTAAATAGACATCATCGTTCCTGTCATTGTAAATGTAATAGTCTGGCTTGTAGGAATAAAGAAATCCAATATTCAAGTCTTTCTTTGAAAGATATGTGTCAATAAGTTTTTTGATATTCTCTTTATCCTTATCATCTGCCTTTTCCAACATTTTTTCAAGGCTCTTCATTTGTAAAGCAGCCTCTTCATCGGAACTACCTTCTTTAGTAGCTTCCTTAATGTCGTTGAAAAATTTGTCAAGTATATTAAAGTCATTGTTACCCCAAACATATTCCCTTTGAATTTCGGGAATAATAAAGTTGTATTTATTTATTAATTGCTCAACTGATGATTCTTCTAAAAAATTTTGTACTGCCATGTTATGCTATTGTTTAAAAAATGTAGTTAATGTTTTTTCAATCGCTTTGGCGTTTGCTTCAATGTCAGCGTTTGACCAGTGAGTAAAATCTTTGTTTTCACTTTTACCCGAATCAAAATATCTTACAAATACCTTTAAGGTGTGTGGTCGCATAAATGTACCTTGGTTTATATCATCTACCAATGCTGCTCGTTTTACTGAATATGGATTGTTTCCAATGCTCCTATTTTTTGAAGCATCAAGCAATACTAAGTTTCCAATAGAGTTCGTTTTAATTTCGCCAGTATATTCTTGAATAAACTCTTCAACTTTTTTTTGAAAGTCAAGGTCTTCAATATTGCTGTCAAATTCCTCTATTAGTATTTTATTTGGCTTTGAAAGTTTGTTTTTTTGTATGAATTGAATATATGCCTTCTTATCTTTAACTTCCTTTGGGTTTTGAGGAAAAATATGCTCAATGTCATGTCCTGATTTTTCAAAAGCTGAAGTTGGTAGAAAGGGCTGATTATTTTTGGTGCTCCAATAAACATCAAGTAATACAAGGATTTTCACTAAACTTTCTTGTTCATTTTCGTACCAGTTGGTCGTGTCACTGCTTATTGTAATTACTGCATCTTCTTTAAGTATCTCTGCTTTGATTTTAGTTTTAAGAAATTTTTTAAAATCTTCTCGAGTGCTTATTTTAGTTTCCCAGTACTCCCAAACATCTTTTAACTTTAAACTGCTTTGTGCAAATAAAAATCCTAAGTAGTGATAAATTTCTCTGTCGTTAAACCAATCTTTAAGTGTGGTGTGAAGTTTTAATAGCTCTTTATATAATGCTAAAGTATTGTTGTTGCTTTTTTCAATGAACTCCAATGTTAATTTGCTTTCACCATGTATTTCTGCGAAAAGAAGCAGCAGAAAATTGATAGGATATTTATCATCTTTAAATAATTTATTGCCTTCGCTTATTTCATCAGATTTAATTGAGATGAATCTTTTAAAGTAGTTGCGTACTTCTTTTTTGCTCCACCAGTTGTTTATATCATCTAATTCCCATCCAATACGAACTCTCCGTTCGTTTACTCTCACAATATTTTTTACATTTGAATCTCTTTGACCTTCTTCGTTTGCAACCCTTGTAATCAAAATAGCCCTTACTAAGTCCGAACCGTCTAAGGGAATTCTTTTTGAATTAAGATTACCAAATATTTTTTCCTCTTTACTGTCGTCTGAAATGCTATTAGCTATTATCCTAACATGGTTTAATAGTTTTTTTAAATATTCTGTTTTGTCAATTTTATTTAAAACAAACCAATTATTTATCTCTTGATTTGTATTGAACAAATAATAGATATCCTGATGGTTAAAATCAGGATGTTCGTTTACAAAACTTTCCCAATCTGTTTCTAATATTTCTTCTTCATTCTCTGTAATTATTTCATTGATGAATTTATTTGTTTCTTCTCTTATTGAATTTTCAGGAAAACGAACTTTGCCTTTTACAAAATCTTTTTTGCCCAAATAGGATAGCAATACTACCAATGTTGTTAGACGTTGTTGTCCATCTACTACATTGAAAACATTTGACATTTTATTAGGTACAAGAGTAATATTTTGAAGACAATAGAATTTATTTCCGTCAGGTTTAAAATTATTTATGTCTTCAAGCAGTTTAATCACTTGTGCTGTTTTCCATTTATAACCTCGTTGATACAGAGGAATATTGTAGTGTTTCTTTTTGTGAATCGAAAGATAACAGTCATTCTCCTCTCCAAAAATTTCTTTCACTGTGTATAATAAGTTGCTCATTTTATATCTTGCATTAAATTACTTGTTTTCTTTATCATTTTACTAATCACTCCAATCTCAACTTCTTCCATAGAAATTAGCTTTTTAAAAAATCAAAAGTGTCTCTTGGCATACCATTGCTTAGTTTAATCTTGTACGTAATTGATGGCTCACCAGAACTATCTTTAACAATCAATTTAACTTCCATTCCTGGCTTTACTTGGTTCCAAGTCCTTTTTACAATGACTTTCCATAGGTATGTGCTCATAGTAGCTTTTCTTAATTGGTAAGAAGTAATAAATTTAATATAATAATTTAAAAGGTAAGTCTGAATCAAATAATAACGTGGATTGAGTATCAATCCACGTTGTCATTCAAGAAATTTCGATTGCTCATATTTTCGATGACTTCCTTGTAATTCCTAACAATATTTGATTTTAGGTTATTCATGTCATTTGCAATATCCTCAACATCTCTGGCATTCTCTGTTTTGTCTGCCAGCAATAACAAATTTCTTAATTCCTTTAGCTTAATTGATTCAGCATCCAGGACATCTAACAAACCCTTTAATACATCACTTTTATTCATTTTATACTTATTTAATTAAAGCCCACAACTTTTCTTGAGATAAAATCAATTGACTCCGATTCCTTATCATTATATAGTTCTGCAATAGTTTGTGGCTTGGTAATAATTTTGTTAAGACCCAACTCAAGTGCAAGACTCTTTGACTTTTCTAATTCCAATTCTTTAAATTCATATTTTGTTAAAAGCCTGCCTGGCCTTAGCAAGGCCTTATCCAATTTGGTAATATCTGTATTGAATGTGCAAATGACTTGCATCTTTAGTATATCAGATAGCAATCCATCAGATATATTTAGCAATGTAGATACCGAGTCACTTCTATTAGAATCCCTTGAAACAATTGCCTTCTCTGCGTCTTCTATAATTAGAATTCCACCAGAATTGTGCGATAATAAATTAAAAATAGTTGGGTCAGATAGCAGCTCGGTCATGCCTGAGGGAATAAAAATAACATCCCTATCAACCTTTGAAATTATGTGCCTTAAGAAGTTTGTCTTTCCTGTCCCTGGCTTACCATATAGGAAATGCAACCCTTTTTTTTTCTCATTGGCAAGTTCTTTTATTAAATTATTGTAATAAGAAATCATATCATCATTGTAATTTTTGTTTAGGTCAATGTCTGTTTTACAAATCGGAAAGTATTGGGTTGAAAGCCCTTCACCGTCCCTGACAAACATTTTCATCATTGGCTCTGAGTAGGATGCAATATATTTCCTAGATTCAATTTTTAATACGGCCTCTGAAAACAACTTTTCGGTTATATACAAATAAATTAAAGTATGGTTATCAGCCATTAACCATTCGCCTGAATCAAATTCAACAATTATGTCTGAAGTAGCAATTACTTTATCCCTTGGGTCATAATGGTCATTTGAGTTTTGGTATATTATACTTTCAGAATATTTCATCATTAATTCTTCAACAAATTTTAGCCCATATACCCAATCAATTTGAAGGTAATTTGGTAATACTTGATGCTTATTGTAATATAGACATCTAATATTAAGATTCCTTTCAGTAAAAAAGTCAAGTAAATGTTTTGTTCCAGGGTGTTTTTTTAATCGTTTCATTTTCTAATTTTTGTAAAATTCAGAATTGATGGCGACAAAAAGTGTCGTTGTGTTTTTATTCGATAAAAACACAGTTTTGGACATTACATTTTTGTCATGCAGCAAAAATAAAATCGCATAACGGCAATGAGTGAAGTTTAAATTTTAGCCCTGAAGTTTCAAATTTTGAAGGATAGATTAACCGTTATCTATTATTTCATTAATAATATTAAGGTGATGCTTTGTATGCAACCTCAAGAACTTGGTTGTTGACCTGACATTAAGTTTGCCAAAATATGGATGCTTAAAATTTTGCTTGGGATGAAATCTGTCAAGCTCTCTGACCTTTGCTCTTGCAAGCGATATATTTGCCATAAGACAGTCTTTATTTGGCTCCTCCTTAGGCTGAACGACTTCTGGAGCTCTTCCCTTACCACGAGGAACCCTGTTCATGGTATAGACAACGAATCTTGACAGGCTAAACTCCCACTTATAGTCCTTGGGGTCTGAATTCTCAAGAGCTTTAATCGTTTTGCCAATAACAAGTAGTGAATGCTCTATATGCCAACCTACAGTAGCTCTGGAGATAGCAGGGTTTGTCCTTGAATGAAATAGTATTTTACTATCCAGTTCGTTTATGAGGTTTAATAGTTTGTCCATGAATAGGGATAAAATTATAAGGAAATTTCAAGCTTTAGGTTTTCATAGACAGAGTCTTAATAATTTATTCCCAAATTGATTTTGGTAATTCGTAAAACATTTTTCTTTCTGTAGCAGCAATCGCACTATTATTGCTGATGTCCTTAGGATGTTTTGGCTCTCTTAATTCTTTGGGAGTTTGATAAAACTCCTTTGCAACTTTATTAGATATTTTCCTTCTAATAACTGTTTTCAAATCAGCATTACCAATTGGAATGAAACCATAAACTAATTCCATTCCCATTGTTCTACCAACCTCTCTTAAATTCTTTATTGAAATTGTTTCTTCCCTTTCACTCTTTTCAAATTCAATAATTGATTGGGCATGTTTTTTACCCATTTTTTTTGCAATTAAACCAACTGGAAAATTTATTGTAGTCCTAATTAGGTTTATCCAACCTTTAGCAGGTTTGCCCTTTTCCCTATATTCTTTGCCATGACCACGACCATATCTTAGGGCATATTTATCGACTTGTCGGAAAGCTGAGAATACAAAATCCAGCTTATAAATCTGTTCTGGTTTACTTTTTTCTTCCATAAAACAAAGGTATAACTTTATAAATAAACTTTCAGCAAAGGTATAACTTTATAAAAATTATCAATTATCAAAAATTAGTCAATTTAGTATTTGATTATCAATACTTTATATTCAACCCGATTCGATTTTCTTTTTTTTGCACTTCTTGACCCTATTAGAGTAAGAGGGCTCAACAAACAAAACCCTTATAACTTAAAAATAAAACAAAATGGCAAAAAACACAGAGATTTCCTGGACGCATCATAGCCTCAATATTTGGTGGGGCTGCACATCAGTTCATACTGGCTGCGATAATTGTTATGCAAAAGCATTAGCGCATAGATGGGGTCAAGATTTATGGGGTAACGATGTTCTAAGACTTGAAGTTAAATCATGGAAAAGTGAATTAATGAAATTTCAAAAGGCCGCCTTTGAAGCAAATGAAATTCACAAAGTATTCGTGGGTTCAATGATGGATATTTTTGAGAAGTCGAAACCTCTAATGAACAGACAGCATGTTGAACTTGGCTATTCAACAGGAGATTTGAGAGAGGAGTTCTTTAATGAGTTGGTTCCACAGTGCCCAAACTTATTGTTCCTTCTTCTGACCAAGAGACCTTCAAATATAAACAAGTATATACCAGAGAATTGGAAAACAAACCCTCCTAAGAACGTGATGTTTGGAACAAGCCCAGTTGACCAGGAAACAGCCGATAAGCTTATTCCACAGTTGCTTGAAGTAAATGGTTTTAGATTTTTATCTGTTGAGCCGCAATTAGATATTATAAATCTAAAACCTTGGCTGAAGCATATTTCTCAAGTCATTGTAGGGGGTGAATCTGGTCATGGCAAAAGACCCTTCAACCCAGATTGGGCAAGAATAATTAGGGATGATTGCAAGGAAGCAGGCATTGCATTTTTCATGAAGCAGTGGGATAAAGTAAAAGCAATACCAGAAGACCTTATGATTAGAGAATTTCCAGATGTTTATCAATTGACTAATATTTCTACCATGAAAACAGAAAATATAACCTCTAATGAACAAAAGCTTATCTCAACGAGTCCAGTTAAGATGGTGATTGAAGAAGCCTTGTTGTCTGGTGAAAAGCCAGAAGAATTAGCTATTCGATTAGCTAATGAACGTAGTAAGCCATTGAGTACAATGAAGGCTTATGTTGCAATGGTTTTAAAATTACTAACAAAACAAAAGGGAACTTTAAATAAACAAGACAATATGGTTGTTGAAGAGAAGAAGAAATCTTCAATAAAAGCATGTGAAGAATTAGAAACAAAAACCGTAAGGGTCGAAGTGCCTGAAGGAAATATTTTGAAGCTTCAAATTGAAATTATTCTTATTAAGAATAACCAAAAAGCTGCATAGCATGAAAAAAGCAGAAGTTATTATCGTTCTTTTTAGTCATGTATAAAGACAAAAATATTTTCAAGAAAAGTTAGCTTTTTTGAAACTTTTCTTAAAATATTACGTATAAGATAATAGAAGACAACGAGGAAGACGAGCTACACCTACCTCAGTGTATTTCTACGAGGATAGAAATAAAAGGTTTCGATTTTTGCTTAAAAATTGAAATGCTAATTATACGCAACGGTTTACTTAAGCAATAAATCGTTGAAGGTTTGCTCCGTATAATTCTTTCTTTTTCTCAACACTCGCTCTAACCAAGTGAGGGTTAAACAATCAACCAACATGGCGAATAAAGGCTTTTTATCTGAAAGGCTTGGCAAAGAAACGTGAGTCTTTGTCTGGGTTAATCAAATAAGAGGTAGTGCGAAGTATAAACGGGTTTCAACCTTTCGGAAGAGACAGGAATCGTATTGTCCTGTTTTTCCTAAAGGGAAATTGGAACCTAAATAAAATATTGATTAAATAAAAATAATTTTTAAAAACAAATGTGATGAATAAACATAATAAAATAGAAGATGTTTTTTTTTCTTTTTTAAAAGAATTTATTATGGCAAATAACTTGAAAAAGGAAAGATTGCATCTTCCTAAGTACGAGTTCTTCTTAAAGGAAATAATAAATAACCAATTAGACCAGGAGAACTATACTCTTATCTCTAATAGGTTTTTGAGAAAGGTAATACGGCAGCCAATAATAACTCGTATGAAATACAATCTTATTCGTCTTGGTGTTATTGAATGCAATTATGAAATGCTGTATTGCAAGCCATTGAATGGTAAGCCCAAAGGTGAAATACCTTATGGATACCGTATAACTCCAGAGTATTTTAATTTCTTTAAGGAATTAATTAATACAAGTAGACTTTATGAAAATACTAATGGAACCGCTTTATTAAATGATACTAATGAGAGCGGTTTTAAGAGTGATAACAATGGGGTCGCTTTTAATGTTAGTATTAATGGGAGCGTTTTACCAGATAATTATAATAAAGCGGTTTTATTACCTCACTTAGAGCGTGTATATAATGAGAGCGGTTTACCACTGGATGTTTTAGAAAAGCGAAGAGTTGAATTTCAGGAAAAAACTAAAAGAAAGAATCTAACAAGATGGGATATACTCTTATCAGATGAGAATCTGCCTGAATATAGGTTTATCAGAGACAATACGCATAAACTTTCTATTGATAAGAATGGCTATAGGTGGATTGAGGAGCAAGTTAAGGCTAAACTAAGGTTAAAAAATAAAAAGAGAGAATTCGTAAACAATGATGGTCGAGTTGTGTCATACATTGCAAAGAACCGTTTCCTTGACGAGGAAAATGGAAAGCAATGGAAAGGAGACTTAGTAAGGATAGATAAAGGACTATATAGGTTTAGCTGCCCTGAATCAACTCATAGGGTTTATTATAACATAACCTCAATGCCGTCAGAACTAAGGCAGTTCTTAAGATTTAAAGGTGAGGAGTTATATTGTCTCGACTACTCAAACTTTCAACCATTTTTATTTATTAAAGCCCTTAAGGAAAGGTTTTCTGATGAAATCCCTTCAGATGTATCAAGATATATCGAACTAACCTCTAAAGGGCAATTCTATGCAGAAATAATGCGGTTAATTATAGTTGATGGAATTGAAATAAAAAACCAGGATAGTTTTAAAATAGATTTTTTTGCCAGAGTTTTCTTTTCAAATGAGAAACGTAAATATAAATTCAGACTTGTTTTTGATAAACATTTCCCAAATGTATCAGCATTAATTACAGAGTCTAAGAAGGAAAATTATAAAGACTTATCTATTGGATTGCAAAAGTTTGAGGCTGAGATTGTAATAAATAACATACTCAGAGAAATTGCAATCAAATATCCAGAAGCATTTGTTTTGCCAATACATGATGCGATATTATGTGAATCAGGAATGTCTGATGTAGTAAAGAATCTAATGTATGATAAAGCTGAAGAAATAATAGGTCATAGACCAACCATAAAATGAATCATCAAAACAAAAATGGAGCAAGCCGAAAAGCCATAAAGTGTGTAGGCATAATTAATAAGCAAAAAAATGAGTAATTATTTAAAAAGTCTAAAAGAAAGCATCAAAAATCAAAGGGGTAATCTAACGGTTTTTACAAATACCCAACTTGGAATTAATCTACAAAAAATGTGGATAAATGAGCACCGAGACACATTAATTTTGAATTACAAAAAGAACAAGTCAGATTATATTCTGGTTTTACCAGACGAGAAAGAGAATGCCTTAGTCAACTTTTGCAGCATAAATGAGCATTTAGATTTACTTCCTTCTTTTGGAGATATTATCAAAAATATTAATTCTTATACCATAGCGAATAAGGCAAGTGACAAGTTGGTTATATTTTTTGCTAACCTACAAGGAAGACTTAGCAAATATGCAATTCAATATTCTGAAAATTTAGAAAAAGAATCAACAAGAAAATCAGACCATTCAGAAGAAATAATGGTTGTTGATGGATTTTACAAAGGGGGTATGCCTGACCCAAAATATGATTTAAAGGCTCTACAATTCTTATATAAAAAAATTGCTTTACAAATGATGGAAAATAAAACAATTAGAAAAGAAATATTGAATATGGAGATTGGTAATGTTGCCCACCATGAACAACAGAAAAAAATTTATCTGGCACATTTAGATAATTTAATGGAGAAAAATCCTGATGGTCAATTACCAGTTGTAGAAAACAATCGTTGTGTCTTTTATATCTATTGGCTAACCAAATTGGGTGTTATTGAAAATTCTGAATTTTTTGGGATGCAATTAATTTATTTGAAAAATGAAATATGAATAACAGAAAAAAAGAAAGTTCAGAATCTAAATAAATTTCAATTTATTTAGTTCCACCTCTTGAACCTCTGAAATCTGAATAGTTGGAATGAATCTTTATCATTTATCATCCAGGTAGGCCATTTTTTATAACAGGTAATAAATTATTCCAACAGTCTTATTTTTGTTTTATTTTTTGTGTGATAAGCTACTGCAACAGGGTCTATATAATGTCGTTTAGTTGTTATGGGGTTTGCGTGCACATTTTTCATTTCAACACCTGCCAAATCAGCTTCAAGCTTTTTAAGAGTGAAATTAGTTTTACGTAGTTGCTTAAATTGGTACTTTTTACCTGTGTTTAATTTGCTATAAAAATGTGAAAACCCAACAGAGCAGTGTTTAATTACATTTTTGCGACTTGTTTCATTTGGGGCAATAATAAATTCATTACTGCCCCTTTTTTCATTTAGGCCTAACTGAATCAAATATTTTTCAAACTCACCTGTTATATTTTCGCCTTCAAATTTTTTATCTTCAACTTTTTCTATTTGCGCATGGCGGTTTACTTTTAAGTTTTCATATTCCAGCCTAATTGGTAAATTATTTTTCCAAATTACATCCGACCATTTAATAGTGGCAACCGATTCACGTCTGCCTCCTAAAAAAATGCCCATTATAAATGCATCCTTTAGCCAGGGCTTATACCAATTTCTGTTTTGCCCAGAGAATACACCCCAGCCATTTTCTTTTGTTATTATTTTAAGAAGTGGTGCAAACTCTTCTACTGGAAACATAATTGGTTTTTTATGGCTGGTTGGACTTCTTTTAATTTTTTGTGGCGTAAAGTAATTTGCCTTATTGAGCTCATACATTTCTATAATATATTTAGAAAAGGAAAACAACCTGCCAACTGCCTTATCAAAATATTTACCAAAGCCGTAACGCACTTTAAATTTTTCACCTATATTTTTCGCTATAATCATATTAATGTCGGTGAAATACATTTTTTCAACAGATAAGCCAGCTTCTATAAGTACATCAATAAATTTATCTAAGAATCTTTTTGCCTCTTCATTATTAAGCTTGCTTCTTTTTTGATTTTCTAATTCAAGTAAATAGGCTTCAATACATTTAATCAAAAGTAAATTTTCGCTTTGATGTTGCTGCTGCTGTTGCCCTAAAAGTTGCATCAAAAATTCAGGCGTAACAGTTTGCCCCATTTGGATTTGTGGCTTTAAAGGCAATGGTGTAGATATAGGAGTAGGGGCAGGGGCTTGTTTTGTATTTGGTTGTTTCAGCAATAAATCTTTTCTGCCCCCTACAAGCATATATTCCGCCTTTAAGTGTTCGTATTCTGCTTTGGCATCTTTGATGTTGCTTGCTTGTAATGTTGGCTTAAAAGGGTTTTTTACACCTTTATTATAAATATGAGCTTGGTACTTGAATTGCTTGCAATCACAAGTTATAGCTTCGTTGCTTTTGTAGGGCTTTTTATGCTTACATATAAGAAAAATGCCTGTTACTGGTTGTCTTAGTGTTGGTGTTTCCATTTCGCCTTTTATTTGAGTTAAACTTTGCGGTTTATCCTCAACAGGTTCATTTGGAGTATTGCCTCTAAGATATTTTTCGTAAGCAGGAGTGAAGTCTTCTAGCAACACGAACTTGTTTCTGGCGTATGGGTTGTTTAATGGGTAAATCTGCACCCCCCATTCTTTTAGTTTGTCTTTAACAGAACGCTCTTTGATTTTTAATAATTGACATAGTTGTTCAATACCGATTTGGTTTGATAATACTGCATTCACTTTGAATTAAAAAGTTAATAGTGAGTGCAGGGTGGTGTCGGTGAATGTTATCCCTGCTCCAGTTGAGTTACCGTGGTCTCTATAATTGCAATAGCGGGAAAGTAAAAGTGAAGTTGCCTATTGCTCCCAAAAAGTTACATACTAAAGTATAATAAATGAGCCACTTTTGCAACTTTTTTTTGCAATTTACCCTACACCGCACCCTACCCTTACCCTACACCGCACCCTACACTCGAAAAATAGGGGTAGGGTTTATTTTGAGTTTTGATACAAAAAAAGAGTGTTTTTGGTGTTAATAACTTATCATTTTATAGCCTCAAGAGTGGCGTAAATAGTGATAAAAACACAATTTAGAAATTAGAGTTTTTATGATGTATAAAAAATATTATATTTGCGCCCCTAAACTTATGGCGAGGTAGCTCAGCTGGTTAGAGCACTGGATTCATAACCCAGAGGTCTCGGGTTCAAGTCCCGATCTCGCTACTGAACGGGAATTCTCTTTGCAAAAAAGAGGATTCCCGTTTTTCATTTCGGCTATACCCTTTGATAGATCGGCGATACAGGCGATAGCAGAATTCACAATAGGAGTTCGATAATGCTCAATTTTCACATCATATAGTAAACCGTTAGGAAATATGATATTTTGGAACATTTGTTTTTGGTAGTAATCGCCGGAAGCCCAAACAGGCGCAAGATTAGCGGCAAGTTTGCAAGAAAAATGAATCAACTCTTTCGGGTTCGATAATTTTTGGTTCAGCTTTTCAAGTTGCACTACAAGAGCCTCTTTTCTCTGTTTCATTTCAAAGGAAAACTCCTCATAAATATCCAAACTAACCGTGCCAATGGCGTGGCGTTTTCTAAGATTATAAAACTCCACATCCACCTCGTTTAATTTCAGGGAAAGGGCTTTTTTCTCGCTCGTGTTGCTTTCCGTTAGGTTTTCCCGTGTGTATTGCAGCTGAATTTTTAAAGGCTCTATATGGCTCGAATCTATCGTATAATTAGCAAGCAGTTCTTTAAACTTATTGTGCATTATATCCGCACTTCTATTTATTTTAACGCCAACCCTGTTTGCCTTATAATAATACAAGCCCTTTTTTTTTACCAAATATCCCGTAAAAGATGCATTACTATCCGCATCCTTTACAAGACCTTTTAGCGGTAAATAATCATTTTCCTTTTTTGATTTAAAACCATCTGTTTTTTTGAGCTCATTGGTACGCAAAAATAAATTCTCATCAATTAATGCAGGATGATTTCCTTTAACGATTTCACCATTTAGGAGCTTGTGTGAAACATAACCACAATAAAATGGGTTCTTAAAAATCTCTGTAAACTTTTGAAAATGCTTCTTTAATCCAAGTGAAGCTAACTTAGCAGCAATCTGCTGATAAGTATGTCCTTTTGCCCTGTCTTCAAAAGCCATTTTAATTAAAGGGGCATCATCGTTCAGGTAAATGGTTTGTTTTTCCATACCCTTTTGATAACTATATCCGGTAGGAACAACACCAATCCATCCACCCTTTAGTAATTTTTCACGCATACCGTCTATCGTTTTCTGCCTTCGTAAATCATTATCGTATTTACTAAAGATGAACTGAATGTTTTGTTGTAATGCGCCTGAGTGGGAGTTTGTATCAATAGGCTGTGTAACCGCCATAATATTTACACCCGTTTTCTTTAACTCACCGGAGATGTAAATAGCACTATCTCCTGTTCGGCTAAAACGGTCAAGACTGTAAACTAAGATGTAAGATATTTTTTCCTTGCTTGACTTCACAAACTTGAGCATTCGGGTAAACTCTTTGCGCTCATCACTTTTGGCACTTTCATACGTCCCGCCAAAATAGCCTTGAATATTCAGCTTGTTTTTAATGGCGTATTCCATACAATACTTTTTCTGCCATTCTAAACTTTGGTTATTATCCATTTGTTCTTTGGAACTAACCCTTGTGTAAATAACACAATTCTGAACGCTAGTATCTTTTTGCTCATTGCTTTTGCCTTTTGCAAAAGATTTAAGCAGCATTTCGTTTTTTACCGATATTTTTTCTTTCATAAGTTTTTTCCGAACTAATATTGTTTTTTACTTCTTCTTTACTCACCTTAGTCTTCTCAATAGCTTGTTTCTGTTTCATGTGCAAGAGTTTCGTAAACTCCAATATTATTTGACGGGGTCTGTTGAAGATAATAATCCTTTTATCCTTCATAATTTTCTAGTGCAATAAAGAAATAAATAAAGTGTGTTACTGCTTCAAGGCTGACCTGTAAACTAGATGAAATGAATCTATTTAGTGAGAAGTCATTGTTGTTGGATAATAGTCATCTCTAAAAATATCTCCTAATGTCATCATAAAATCAGGGTTAGACTTAACTCCGTTTTGTAGTGTGTATAGCGCATCATAATCCTATAAGTGTTCATCTAGTTCAATTGTAAATGGCTGCAACCCTTAAACAGTGAATAATGTAACTTATTTCTAAAACTGTATAAACTTAATTTATCACAGTACCGCAACTTTGCGTTGTGAAAATTTATTCATCAATAAACCCAATTAAAATGAAAAGTAAAGTATTACTTAGTATAACAATTATCTTGCTACTGTTTTTACCAAAGGTAAATTATGGGCAAGCGCCTGCTATAGGCACACAACCTACCGATCAAATAGTATGTGAGGGAGCTTCGGCAACTTTTTCAGTAGCTGCCACAGGCACAGCACTTACATACCAATGGAGAAAAGGAATTATAAACTTAGTTGATGGTGGAAATATTTTAGGTTCGGCTACAGCCACGCTTACAATAAATCCCAACACAGGCCCACACATTACTACACAGCCTTCTAATCAAGCTGTATGTGCAGGTAGTTCGGCAAGCTTTTCGGTTGCTGCAACGGGGGCAAGCCTTAATTACCAATGGGTAAAAGGTGGCGTAAATCTTATTAACGGAGGAAATATATCGGGTGCAAACACTGCAACACTGGTAATTAACCCGGTAACTGTTTTAGATACTTCATCTAATTATTATGTTATTGTTAGTGGAGCATGTTTGCCAAATGATACTTCTATAAAAGTTTCGTTACATTTTAATAACCCGCATATTGTTATACAACCAAGTAATCAAACCGTATGTTCGGGCAGTCCGGCAATATTTTCAGTTACTGCCATCGGAACGGGTCTTATTTACCAATGGAGAAAAGGAATGGTTAATTTAGTTGACGGAGGAAACATATCGGGTGCAACTACTGCAACACTGGTAATTAACCCAGCAACAATTTCTGATACATCATCTTTTTATAATGTATTTATTATTGGTGGTTGTGCGCCTAATGATACTTCAATAAACGTTTCTTTATTCATTAATACAAGCCCTACTATTACGACACAACCAAGTAGCCAAACAGTATGTGCAGGTAACCCCGTAAGTTTTTCAGTTGGTGCTACGGGCTCTGGTCTTATTTACCAATGGAGAAATGGAAGTGTAAATTTAGTTAATGGTGGAAATATTTCAGGTGTGAACACGGCAACGCTTACTATTAACCCTACAAATATATCTGATACATCATCTTTTTATAATGTAGTTATTGCAGGAGTTTGTGCACCTAATGATACATCTATAAAAGTTTCTTTAAAAATTAATACAGCTCCAAACATTACAGCGAATGCTACAGCAAGTTCTGGTACCCCCATGCCTCCCACCAGTTATGAATGGATGATTACCCAATGCGATCAGAATGGAAATGCTTATTGGAATCCTTCTACTACTTGGAGCCAATGGTATACAGGCTCACCAGGCGTGTTTACTTTCCCTTCTGCCGGTGCAGGAGGCCCCTCCTTCCTTCAATGCGGAAATTATTATCTTGTAGCCCTTGCTCTCTCTAATTGTGGAAACCAGTATCAGCCAACGGGGCAAAAAATATATATAGATTGCCCACCTAAGATAACAGTAAGTTCTTCTACAAATGCCTGTGTAGGCCAACCTGTTACATTTACTGCACAAGGAGCTACTTCCTATAACTGGTCACCATCTTCAAATCTGAGTGCCAGCACAGGTTCTGTAGTAAGCGCAACGGTTGCATCAGTAACTACGGTTTATAGTGTTACCGGGGCAGACTCGTATGGATGTAAAAATACAGCAACTGTGTCAGTAGTGCCTGGGCCGAACATTGTACCTAAATTTACTTTAACAGGTTCTTCGACTTCAGGTAATCCATATTATAATGTTGAAGCAACTAATTACCCTTGGTCCCCTACCACTGTTCCAGGGATGGGACTTGTTTGGGAAGTTGTACAAGTTGTGGCTGGTAGCAATCCACCTTTACCAACAAACACAGTAGTTACATCTGTAGTTAATCCTTATTGCTGGGGACCAGGAAGTTCAACCGGACCAGTTGGTCCTCCCGTTTGGTTTAACTGCTATAGTAATAATACACCAAATCCATTCCCAACCAGTGCTTCACTAACCTCTCCTACCTGTACATGTCCTGGAGACCCTATTGGTAAATTTCAAATAGGATCTGAATATATGATAACACTTGGTACATGGAGCAATGAATGCCCTTGGTCGTCAACCTACCAAACTGTATATTTAAATTGCGAGGGATGCAAATTTGAGATAAAAGAAAATACAGCAACTAAAACTACTGTTGAAGCCATAAAAGAATCTCTTAAACTGACTGAATTTGCTAATACAAACACTACTACTATTGTCCCCAATCCAAATAATGGTTATTTTACTATAGAAGGTACAACAACAGATATAAATAGTACCGTTGAAATATATGACTTAAATGGCCGAATGCTTTTAAACCAGAAAATAAATAATTCTATGGGTGTAAATGCCAGTGATTTACTGCCAGGAATATACAATGTATGCGTTAAAACCAATAATACAATTACTAATAAAAAACTGATTATCGTTAAATAAATAGAAAATAAGTTTTTTAATAAAGCCACTCCGTTCAGGGTGGCTTTATTATTATACTCTAATTTATCTCTTTCCATTTGTAGAATAAATCAATTATAATAA
>JABDDQ010000017.1 GCA_013287545.1 Bacteroidota bacterium
CCGCGCATTGCTATTGTGGGCCGACCAAACGTAGGTAAATCATCGCTTACAAATGCTTTACTGGGCAACGAACGAAATATTGTTACGCCTGTTGCAGGCACCACCCGCGATTCTATAAACACACGTTATAACGCTTTTGGAAACGACTTTTGGCTGATTGATACAGCCGGGATTCGTAAAAAGGCTAAGGTGCACGAAGATTTAGAGTTTTACAGCGTAATGCGTTCGATTAGAGCCATTGAAAGCAGCGATGTGATACTTATGATGATTGATGCCACACTGGGCTTAGAAGCGCAGGATTTAAGTATTTTTGACCTTGCCATTAAAAACCACAAAGGCGTGGTAATTTTGGTAAACAAGTGGGATTTAATTGATAAGGATGCCACTACTGCCAAAAAAATGGAAGACGAAATTCGTGAGCGTTTAGCTCCGTTTAAAGATGTGCCCATTATTTTTGTATCGGTATTAGAAAAACAACGCGTTTTAAAAGCCATTGAAGTTGCCATTGAAGTTTACCATAACCGCAGACAAATTATACCAACCCGTAAATTAAACGAGTTTTTTGAACCTGTTTTAGAAGCGTACCCACCACCTGCACTTAAAGGCAAATACGTAAAAATAAAATACGTTACGCAAATGAAAGGTATACCGATGTTTATATTTTTCTGTAACCTGCCGCAATATGTTAGCGAAAGTTACAAGCGTTATTTGGAAAATAAATTGCGCGAGCATTTTAATTTTTCGGGTGTTCCGATTGAGATTGTAATGCGTAAAAAATAAAATTCTTTTTGTGCCTGTATCCATTCACATAAATAATTTAGGTAAGAAATTTGTAAACGAATGGATTTTTAAAGATGTTACCCTAAACATTTCTCCGGCCGAAAAGCTGGTAATTTTAGGTGCTAACGGTTCGGGTAAATCAACTTTACTGCAAAGCATTGCTTCTTTTTTAATTCCAACCAAAGGCGAAGTAGTTTGGAAAAACGAAAACCAAATTATTGAAGACGATACTATTTACAAGCACCTCAGCATAGCGTCGCCCTACATGGAGTTGATTGAAGATTTTACACTGACGGAAACCATCAACCACCAAAAACAATTTAAGCCTTTTATAAATAAGCTGACTACCGAAGACGTAATTAAACGCATGCAGCTTGAACACGCGGCAAATAAGTTTGTAAAAAATTACTCATCGGGCATGAGGCAGCGTGTAAAACTTGGTTTGGCTATTTTAGCTGATTGCCCTGTTTTATTGCTGGATGAACCTTGCAGTAATTTAGATGCAAACGCCATTGCCTGGTACCAAAACATGATTACAGAATTTGCCCAACACAAAACTATTTTGGTTTGCAGCAACACGGTTAAAGAAGAGTATACTTTTTGCAGCGATAAAATTGAGATAGAAAAATACAAAGTGCAGAAATAAAAAAAGCGTGTTGCCACGCTTTTTTCAAAACACAATAATTAAGGTTTTATTTTTTAGCTTTCTTTTTAGCTACTTTTTTTACCGCGGCTTTCTTAGCTGTTTTTTTAACGGGTGCCTTTTTTGCCGTTGGCTTTTTAGCAGCCGCTTGTTTTACTGTTGCTTTTTCTTTTTTAGCAGCTGTTTTCTTCGCACCTTTTTTATCAAACGCCGTAGGCATTTGCTCTACAATCATTCGTTTAATTTCATCTAACGAAATTTTTGTAAGCTCTTCTGCCGCATATTTATCTCCATTAGCTTTTTTCTCCAGCTTCAACATCAGTTTTCCAAAGCGGATAAAAGGGCCCCAACGACCATTTTCAATGGCTATTTTTTCCTCATCCCATTTTTGAATGAAACGATTGGCTTCTTTCTCTAATTTTTTACTTGCCAGTTCATCAATGTCACTTTGCGATAAATTATCAAAATCGTAAGCTCGTGGTACATTTATATATAAGCCACCTAATTTTATAAACGGACCAAAACGGCCTTTACCTTTTGTAACCGGTTCTCCTTTATAAAACGCAATAGGTGCATCAGCTTGTTCTTTTTCTGCAATAAGTTGTATGGCTCTTTCCATATCAACTTTAAAAGGGTCTTCACCTTTAGGGATAGAAATAAACTGCTCACCAAATTTTACATACGGACCAAAACGACCTAAGTTTACCGATACATCTTTATCTTTATGTGTACCTAAGTGCGCAGGTAGTTTAAATAAATCTAAAGCCTCTTCCAACGTAATCATTTCCATGCGCTGGTCTTTACGCAGGCTTGCAAAGCGAGGTTTTTCGCCCCCTTCAACTGTTTCGCCAATTTGCGCTAAAGGACCAAAACGACCAATGCGTACAAAAATTGGTTTGCCGCTTGCAGGGTCAACACCCAACACACGTTCGCCACTGGCACGTTCAGAATTATCAATTGTTTTTTCTACTGTTTTATGAAACGGACTGTAAAATGTTTTCAGCATTTTAGTCCAGTCTAATTTGCCATCGGCAATTTCATCAAACTCTTCTTCAACTTTTGCGGTAAAATGGAAATCTAAAATATCAGGAAAATACTGAATTAAAAAATCGTTTACCACCATGCCGATATCGGTTGGAAATAATTTAGATTTTTCAGCACCTGTGTTTTCTGTTTTTGTTTCTTTTACGATATTGTTTTTTGTCAGAATAAGATTTACAAAATTTCTTGCATGACCTTCTCTGTCTGTTTTCTCAACATAGTTTCTTTTTTGAACCGTAGAAATGGTTGGTGCATAAGTAGACGGGCGACCTATGCCAAGCTCCTCTAATTTTTTTACCAAGCTTGCCTCGGTATAACGTGCCGGGTGGTGTGTAAAACGTTGTGTAGCGGTAATTTCAAGGTTTTGTAAAGTTTGCCCTTGTTGTATAGGAGGCAGGATAGATGAGTTCTCCGATGTTGCATCCGTTTCTTCATCATCGGTGCTTTCCATATACACTTTAAGGAAACCATCAAATTTTAAAACTTCGCCTTGCGCCACAAACAATTCTGATGTGGTAGATATTTTAATTTTAGCCGTTGTTTTTTCCAACTCGGCATCACTCATTTGCGATGCAATGGTGCGTTTCCAAATTAAATCGTACAGGCGTTGCTCGTTACGCTCGCCTTCTACAAATTGTCTGTCTATATAAGTAGGACGGATGGCTTCGTGAGCCTCTTGCGCGCCTTTACTTTTTGTTTTGTACTGACGAGGTTGGTAATATTTTGCGCCGTAATTTGCATTGATGGCTTTGTTAGCCTGGTTCATGGCGGTTTCCGATAAGTTAACACTATCGGTACGCATATAGGTTATTTTACCTGCCTCGTATAATTTTTGAGCCACCACCATGGTTTGCGATACCGAAAAGCCAAGTTTACGTGCGGCTTCTTGTTGCAACGTAGATGTAGTAAATGGTGCAGATGGTGAACGCTTAGCGGGTTTAGTTTCTAAACTCTCAATAGTAAAGGCAGCCGCTTTGCATTTTTCTAAAAATGCCTGTGCTTCTTGTTCTGTATTAAAGCGTTTATCTAACTCTGCTTTTAAGCTTGCTTTACCTGTATTAAATATAGCAGCTACTTTAAAGGCTGAGGTTGATTTAAAGTTTTGAATTTCTCTTTCTCTATCTACAATTAAACGCACCGCAACCGATTGCACACGGCCGGCAGATAAACTTGGGCGAACTTTACGCCATAATATAGGCGACAGTTCAAAACCCACTAACCTGTCTAACACACGGCGGGCTTGTTGCGCGTTTACTAAATTAATATCGATGCCACGCGGATTTTCGATGGCTTTTTGAATAGCCGACTTTGTAATTTCGTGAAAAACAATGCGTTTGGTTTTTTTAGGATCTAAGTCTAATGTCTCTGCTAAATGCCACGAAATGGCTTCTCCCTCACGGTCCTCATCGGAAGCTAACCAAACCATGTCGGCTCCTTTGCTTAGTTTTTTTAATTCGCTTATAACTCTTTCTTTTCCTTCAGATACTTCGTAGGTAGGGGCAAAATTATTCTCAATATCAACACCATAGCCTTTTTTAACTAAATCGCGGATATGACCAAAACTTGAGCGAACGGTAAAATCTTTCCCTAAAAATCCTTCTATGGTTTTTGCTTTTGCCGGTGACTCAACTATAACAAGATTCTTGCTCATTCGTTACCTCTTTTAAATAAATAAGACTGCAAAAGAACGATTTTTTATGAAATAGAGAAAAAAAGTGACTTTTTGGCTGAAATTAAAGCGTTTACATAACCAACAGTTTCGGTTCCAGCATATCCAACATAGCGTACTTAACCCCTTCGCGCCCTAAGCCAGAATCTTTTATGCCGCCATATGGCATTTGGTCTACTCTAAAAGTTGGTACATCGTTTATAATAACGCCACCGGTTTCTATATTATTAAAACAATAATCTACTTCGCTTAATAAGTTAGTAAACACACCACACTGCAAACCAAATTTGGTATCGTTTATTAAAAACACAGCTTCTTCTATAGTGTTGTATTTTTCTATACACACAATTGGTCCAAAGGCTTCTTCAGCATTAATTTTCATTTTGGTAGTTGTGTTGGTTAATATAGTTGGTTCAACATAACTGCCTTTGCGTTTACCTCCACAAATTATTTTTGCGCCTTCGATAACCGCTTCGTTAATCCAGGTTTCAACTCGTATGGCGTTATCTTCATCAATCATTACCGATACATCGGTTTCGGCATCTAACGGGTCTCCGTATTTTAATTTTTTAGTGCGTGCGGTAAACTTCTCTAAAAAAGCATCAAAAATATCTTGCTGCACAAAAAAGCGTTGCGCGTGTATACATATTTGTCCGCTATACGAAAAACCGCCCACTACACATTTTTCTATTACAGCATCTATATGGTCGAGCGAAGTAACAATAACACCTGCGTTGCCACCCAGTTCAAGCACCACTTTTTTCTTGCCGGCTTGCTTTTTCATTTCCCAGCCAACAACCGGCGAACCTGTAAATGATAACAAATTAAAACGCTCATCGGTTACAATGGCGTTGCCGTTTTTTCTATCCATGGGTAAAATAGATACGCTTCCTTTAGGAAGATCTGACCTATCGATAATTTTTGCGAGTTCTAAGGTTGAAAGTGGTGTAGAGCTGGCAGGCTTTACTATAATAGGGCAACCGGCCGCAATGGCGGGTGCAATTTTGTGTACAGCTAAATTTAACGGAAAGTTAAACGGCGCAATGCCTGCAACAACACCTACCGGAAAATATTTTACATGGCCTTCTTTCTTTTCGCCTGCGGGAGTCCAATCTAAACTAATATATTCTTTTGGTAAACGTTTACATTCTTCGGCGGCAACATAAAATGTTTGTGCTGCACGGTCAATTTCGCCTAAGGCATATTTTATAGGCTTGGCAGACTCTAACGAAAGAATTTCGGCTAAATGCTCTCTGTCTTTTTTTATTTTGTTGGCTATGAAAAATAAAATTTCTTGCTTTTTATACGAAGGCATTTTTTTAAGCAGCGTTAAAACCTCCTGCGCTTTTTTTATAGCGTGGTCTAATTCTTTTTCGCTTGCCTGGTAGGTGGTTGCAAATTCTTTTTTAGTGAAGGGGTTAACCACAGGAAGCATTTTGGGTGTGGCAATAAAATCTCCGCCACAGTATATAAGATAGTTTGTCATTGTTGTTGTTTTTGAGTAAAAATAAAAAAAGGAGAAAAGGTAAAGTCTTAAAAAATCATAAGTATTTAGCTAAACAATTGTTTATGCCAGTTAGCATAGCAAATTTTAAACCACTCAGTATATTTATTAGGATGTTGTTTTATATCCACATCTAACTCATTTACCGAAATATATTTCCAGTCGGCAACCTCGGCAGGATTTTTTTTAGGAAGGTTATCGGTTACTCCTATATATACATAATCTAATTCGTGTTCAATTAAGTTATGGTCTAATTGTGCTTTATATATAAAGGTAAAAGCAAATTTTAGCTCACAGGTTAAACCCATTTCTTCCTGCAAACGGCGATGAGCTGCTACTTCGGGTTTTTCGTTATTGTACGGGTGACTGCAACAGGTGTTGGTCCATAAACCCGCCGAATGATATTTTCCATCGGCACGTTTTTGTAACAACAATTCATGCTTCGAGTTAAATATAAAAACAGAAACCGCGCGATGTAACTTTCCCTCTAAGTGCGCCTGCATTTTTTCCATGGTGCCAAGCTCCTTATCCTGCTCATCAACCAGCACTACATATTCGGGGTTTTCTGTTTTCAATTAATTTAAACTGGGGTCTTGTGCAATGTCGGCAAAAACTTTGTAGTTTTTACCAAGGCGTGTAACTTGTTCGGGCCAAATATCATCGGGGTGTTTATTTAAAAACTCAGCTGTGTACGAATCTAACAAGCCCCAGGTTTTTTCTTCCAGTTCTTCGGCTAATTGCCCGGCACCCCAACCTGAGTAGCCAATAAAAAACTTTATTTCGGTAGGACTCAATTCTCCGTTTTTAAGTTTATCGGTTATCTCCAAAAAACTACCACTCCAATAATAATTGTTTTGTATGTGTATGCTGTTTGATATTTCTTTACCGGCCGTGTGTATATAAAACAATTGGTTTTGCGCAATGGGTCCGCCATAATAAACCGGTATTTTTAAATTCTCCATGCCGGGTAAAACATCTTTTAAATTAAGATGCATGGGTTTATTTAAAACAAAACCTAAGGAGCCTTGCTCGTTATGCTCGGCAAGCATAATAACGGTGCGCTTAAAATCGCCATCGTTTAAAAGCGGACGAGCAACTAATATTTGTCCTTGTAAAATCTCCATCTATCCTCGTATCTTTGCGTTACAAAATTACAACATGAATAATTCGCTCAATGAATTTACTAAAAATTTACGAAAAGATTTTGTAAAAGCCGGTTTTGATGAAAAAGATGCCAACAGCAATCCGTTTAAACAGTTTGAGATTTGGTTTGAAGAAGCTGCTAAAAGCAACGTTAACGAACCTAACGGCATGGTGCTATCTACCGTTACAAAAAAAGGGAGGCCATCATCGCGCATTGTTTTATTGCGTGGCTTAGAAGATAATGGTTTTAATTTTTTTACTAATTACGAGAGTAGAAAAGGAACCGAATTAAAAGAAAACCCTTACGCATCGCTTTTATTTTTTTGGCCCGAATTAGAACGACAAGTTAGAATAGAAGGCAAGGTGGTGAAAGCGCCTGCACATGTTTCAGATGAATATTTTTCTTTACGCCCAGTTGCATCACGCATTGGCGCTTGTGCATCGCCACAAAGCAAAGTAATTAAAAACCGACACGAGCTTGAAAAAATGGTTGATGCCATTAATGCAAAATATAGCGAAGATGTGCCTCGCCCTAAAAACTGGGGTGGTTATATTTTAAAAGCTACTTATTATGAGTTTTGGCAAGGCCGCCAAAGCCGCCTACACGATAGAATTTGTTATAACCTGAAAAATAAAAAATGGGTTAAGCAACGGTTAGCGCCTTAATTATTTCGCGCCTATCCCTTTAAAGACAGTTTTTAAGACTAAAAACAGCGTTTTATAATGTTTTCGTTATGCAAACGTAATATTAAATCGAATCAATATCTTCCTTAATTTCGTTTGATTCCTTATTAAAATTTACAATAATCTGTTTCCTTAAAGTATTGTCTTTATCAATAAAGGGGCATATTTTATAAAAGTTTATAATAATAGCGATAACTTTACGGTGAAAATGCTTAAAGAATAAAAGCATTTAGTTATTGAAAAAAATTGTTTTCATAATAATCCTTACTCTCTCCCTTCCTTTTTGGGAGGGGGAGTTTATTTATGGGCAAATAATAACAACCTTTGCTGGAAGCCAATACATTGCACAAGGTGTAAGTCCTGGTTTATACACAGGTGATGGTGGAGCTGCAAGCGATGCAAAATTATTTCGCCCTTCTAGTGTAGCGGCTGATAATTTAGGAAATATATATATATGCGATAATTTCAATAATGTAATTCGTAAAGTAGATACAGCGGGCATTATAAGCACGTTTGCGGGTAACCATACAACAGGTTTTAGTGGAGATGGGGGAGCTGCTACAGCAGCCCAATTAAATCTTTCACAAGGTAGAATTACAACAGATATGTCTGGTAATCTATATATATCTGATTATGGAAATGACCGTGTACGAATTGTAAATAAAGCAGGAATAATAAATACTATAGCAGGTAGTGGGTTTCACGGATATGGTGGAGATGGAGGACAAGCTACCTTAGCTAAATTAGCCTCTCCAACTGGGCTATCAACGGATGCAAATGGTAATTTATATATAGCAGACCCTGCAACAAATGTTATTCGCAAAGTAAACAAATTAGGTATCATTAGTACTTTTGCGGGGAATCATTTTTATAGTGGTACTAATTTTTATAGTGGAGACGGAGGTTATGCTACAGCAGCTACATTAAATGCTCCAGTTGATGTTACTACAGATATTATAGGGAATGTTTATATAGCCGATTGGAATAATAATGTAATTCGTAAAGTAGATACATTAGGCATTATAAGCACTTTTGCTGGCAATCATGTACTTGGTGACAATGGAGACGGGGGGCAGGCTACGGCAGCAGAATTATACTCGCCTAATGGTATAACAACAGATTTAAATGGGAATGTTTATATCTCGCAGTTTAGTAATGCTATGGCACGCAAAGTAAATACAGAAGACATTATTAATGTCTTTGCAGGCGGCGGTAATTGCACTGGTATCGGCAATGGCTATTGTGGAGATGGCGGACAAGCCACGGCTGCAAAAATAAATGTAGTAGTTGGTTTAACAGCAGATATGATTGGAAATATTTACATAACAGATGTAGTAAATAATGTTGTACGTAAAATAAGTGCGCCAAATCACCCAACTAACAATAATACTATTATTATACCAAATATATTTACCCCAAATGGAGATAGTATAAATGATACTTTCTTTATTAAAGGAGCTGACATTATTAATTTTTCTTGTAAAATATTTGACCGTTGGGGTATATTAGTATATCAATGGAGCGATATAAATGGAGGCTGGAATGGTAAAGATAAAAATGGTGCAGCTTCTAATGATGGGACTTACTATTATATAATTTCATATACAGATAACACAGGGAAAGCAAATACTAAAAATGGCTTTTTTCAACTATTGAAGTGAGCAGTATTTTGTTTATAACCTGTTTGTAAAAGCAAAAATATTTTTACTCAAAAAATTACAATAGGTTGTATTTTTATTAAAGCCAAAAGCCCTGTTCCAGAGGGCTTTTGGTAGTATTTTTTAAAGTTTAAGTTGTATCAAATATACGTATTAAAATTTGTATTGCCATGACTGAAACAAAAAATTTAACTAACAAAATTGAGATACCTTATAAAACTAAGCTTCAAATAACCAATTTAATTATTGAAATAGTAGTTGTATGGAAGTCTTTGCCATTAAGCGAGATAGTAGAGTATTGTAAGAATAGGGATAAAACATTAGATGAAAAAGATATTTTAGAAGTTTGTAGAACAATTCCTTTTAACAGAATCCATACTAACCCTAATTCCGATGAGCTTGTTGGGTTATATTGTTATATAGATTATAGTAAATAGTAAACTTAATTTTAATAATTAATGATACTGTATTTTCTATATGAGTATTATTTGAGTCTTTGAAAAATAAAGAGAATTTCAAATTTTGAATATCCTGAAACTTGATTGATTCTTTATTTTTATTATTAATTGGATAGAAGCGTTTTTTAAAATTCATGTAGCTAATATCTTCAATTAGACTGTTTCTTTTTATTCTGATAAAGACATCATTAATATATTCATCATCAGGAATCAATATTTCTTCAATTTGTTTTACCTCTAAAGAATTATAACCAATTGATTCTATTGAACAATTACTACCTACTAAATTTTGTGATGGGTATTCAAATGTTATAAATCCCAATTCGTTTTTTTTAATTTTTTTCAAGCGATACTTTTTAATCTAAATTAGAAACCATCAAGTCTTTTATATCTATTTCAAGGGCATCCGAAATCTTCAATAAGGTCTTTAATGTGGGGCTTGTTTTCCCCGCTTCTATCGCTGCATGTTCTGTTTATCAAACCCACAAGAATAGGCAAGGGCAACTTGTGTAATACCTTTCTCCTTACGTATCCTCGTTATATTAAGTGCTAGCTTTTTAAGATAGTCTTTATCTTTCATCCGTAAAAATGGATGTGGTTGAAGACGGTGAAATTGAATCAAATTGATTCTAAAAAACTGTTTATAAGAAGTGATAAAACGAAAAAAAATATGTTTTGTTTTATTGATTATAACGCTATGTTCGTATAGCGAAAAATCCAAAAACAGCATTAGTCTCTAAAAAGACTTAAAAAACTGTCTTTAAAGGGATAGGCGCGAATTATTTAATCGTTTGTTTTAATAAAATGCACCCACTGCGAACTACCCAAGCGAGATTCTTTTTTGGTAAACACGGGTATAGCAAGTACTAAATTAACTGCAAAAGCAGCCATCTTCATTGCTTTAAATACATGTTTGTTTTTTATTTTAAACACCTGGTTTTCAAAGCTGCCACTTTTTTGAGAATTTCTTAATAACCGGTAAAAGGCAAATTCTTTTACGCCGGCTACAAAGCTGTCGTCTTCCATTTTATAATCCTCGACCCTAAACCCATTTTGACTACCTATTATTTCAAAACATTTTTTATTCCAACGCCCAATGTGGTTTGGAGGCATATCTAACAAAGCGCCATTAAGTTCGTTAAACTCAATTCTACTGCCGTTAGGAACCGCAATAAAAAGACTACCACCGCTTTTAATAAGCCAGTTTAATTTTTGAAACAAAGGGCCTAAATTATCTAAGTGCTCAAGCACCTGAAACATGCACACCGCATCAAAGTTTTTCATTAACTCGGGGTTAGATAAGTTTCTAAAATCATCGGCAAAGCATTTCACCCCAAATTTTTCTATCTGTTCTCTTCCGTATACAGAAAATTCCGTGCAAAAAATATTTTCTTTCGGTACAATATTTTCAGCCACTCTTTTTACAAAAGCGCCATCACCCGCACCAATCTCCATAAATTTAAGGTTGGACTTGGAACGTTTGTTTAACACATCATAGGTTTGTTGAAACTCCCATTTCCACGTCGGGTAACTGGAGTAAATATAAGCAAGACTATAAAAGCGCGCATCGCCCGCAATGTATGGGTTGCTATAACAAAATTCACAATTATCACATCGAACAACATCGCATGTACTTTTACCCCAAAGAACTTCGATATGCGATACCAAATCTGCAAATCTTTCAGGATGTTTTTCTGCCAATACAAAATGCTGTGCCGCTTCTTTACTAGTTACAGTCCATAAGTGATGTGCTTTATTGGTAGAACAAACAGGGCATTTAGCTTCCTTTGGCAATAGCGAATATTTCTGCATAATTACTTTTCTGTCTTTATATGGCGTCTATTGTTTTATAATTGATTATTTTTTTCGCGCTTCTTTTTATAAATAAAAGCTGCGGTCATAATTACGGCTGTTAGCATAACCAAGCCTAAACCACCCCAAACAAGGCTGCCTGTGCTTTTTGTAGTTACTAAAAACACAATGGCAAATAGTAAAATAGTGGCCACTTCATTAAACAAACGCAAACCAAACGATTTACCTGTATATGAGTTTGTTTTCATTTTATTAAAAATAGCCTGACAGCGGAACTGATATACAAACAACACGCCTACAAAAAACAACTTCAGCATCATCCAAGGTTGTGTTAAGTAGTACTCCAAATTTAAAAAGTACATCCAAAAGCCAAACACGGCAGTTAGTATAGCCGATGGCCATGTGATGCCGTACCACAAACGTTTTTGCATTAACTGAAACTGAGGCACTAATACATTTTTTTCGGCTTCGGTTTTTTGGTTGGCTTCAGTTTGGTAAATAAACAAACGCACAATGTAAAACAAGCCGGCAAACCAGCACACTACAAAAATAATGTGCAGGGCCTTTATATAGTTAATATTTATAGCATCCATAAATCGTTACAAAATTACTTAAAATTTCGCGCCTAATTTTAGTTTATAGCTTTGTTTGTTTTTAAGTGTTCCTTGTTATACTACATTTTAAATTTTTAATGATTAAGAGAAAATCCTCCCACACCAAAACCCTTGCAGAGGGTGTGTGCTTTGCTTTCCTCTCCTTTTCTTTTTTTTCCTTTCCTTTTCTTTGTGTAGTTTCTTGGGTAAGAAACTCCTTATTTTATACATTTTTTGGTCACATACAATGGCAGTACAATCGTCCCGCACAAAGACACCACCTTTTCAAAAGCTTTTCACAAAACTACCATTAACCATAAAACACAACTGTACTTTGCGGCAGGTTTTTACTTTTAAAATACGTTAATTAGGTTTCTTTTAATTTTATTTTGTCTTACTTTTGATGTGAAATGAAAACAAAATTTATTTTTATAGCCCTTATTGGTTTTTTAATTGCAAGCATCTACTCGTGTACTAAAGCGGGCACAGGTGGCAACGCAACTGTGGTAGCCAAAGTTTATAATACAGATAATGGTAGTGCCCCGGTTAACGGTGCAACCATTTATATAAAATACGGACAAAGCACTCCACCCAGTGCCAATAACACAGGTTATGATGACCATAAAGTAGCGGCAGCAAACAGCAACTCAGTAACCTTTACCGGACTTCAACAAGGCACTTATTATTTTTACGCCGAAGGAAATGCGGGTACAACAACTTCGCCTCAACCTGTTTCGGGTGGTGGTCCGTTTAGCCTTACACACGCTAATCGTAACGGTACCAGTACCGCTACTATAGGTGTAGCTTACTAAAAATTATTCTGTGGTTATCAGTGAGCTGATAGGTGTACAAACTCCATTCTCACAGGTATAACATTGTAACTTGTCTTTAAACACCGCAGGTTTGTAAATAGATTTGCCCAGCAACATGCGCAAGCACTCCTGTATGCCTTCTATAATACTTGGGTGCGGATGTATCATATCTGCCAGCTCTCTAATGCCCTGGTTAGTGTGTACTAAATAGGCAACCGCTTGTATGGCGCTGCTGGCATGTTCGCCAACGGCACGCATGCCTAAAATGCGCATGCCATTATCGTTAGTTACCAATATTTTAAAAAAGCCTTTTGTTTTACGCATGGCAATAGCGCGGGCGTTTGTACTATAATCTAACTTAACAACCTTAACCGGAATGTTTTTTTCTCTTACCTCCTGTTCACTCATACCAACCGCTCCCACCTCAGGGTTTAAAAACATAATGGTAGAAATATTTTTGTACGATATAGGTTTAATGGCCGGACCAAACATGCGCACCACCGCATGGCGTGCCTCACGTTCGCCAACACTTACCAAGGCAATGCCCCCCGTAACATCGCCTGCTACAAATATATTGGGTACGTTTGTTTGTGTATCATCATGAAAAATAAAGCCCCGCTCAGTAAGTTTTACGCCTGCATTTTCTAAACCAATATTTTCAATATTTGGTACACGCCCAACAGCCACTAATGCTTTATCAACCGTAATTCGTTCGCGTTCGCCATCTTTATATAAAAGCTCGTACTCAACTTTTCCATCTTTAATTTCCATGCGTTCTAAGGCCGAGTTGTGATGTACTACCACACCCTTACGCTCCATGTTTTCGGTAACGGTTTTAGAAATATCCTCATCTTCAAACGGAAGTATACGATTGGCTTTATCTATAATGTAAACTTTTGTTTTTCCGAAGTTTGAAAAGATAGTTGCAAACTCACAACCAATAACCCCTGCACCCAATATCACAAGGCTTTCGGGGAAATCAAGAATATTTTTTACCCCATCGCTGGTTACAATAATTTTTTCATCAATAGGAATATTAGGTAAATAACGCGGATGGCTCCCGGTAGCAATTAAAATATTTTCTGTTTTTACCAAGTGTGTTGAGCCATCTTCTTTTTTTACCTCAACCGTATTTTTATCTATAATTTTTGCAAAGCCTTTTTCGTAATGAAAAAGTTTAGAGCCTAAAGCCGCTTCCAGTAATCCTAAATGAAGCGTCATTTGTGTTTTACGCTCAAAAGCAGCTTCGCGTACATTTTTGGTAATGTCTTCAAAAGGTATCTCGTAGGTCGGAATGGTTTCGTGGATGGCAGAAACACGCATGGAGTGTTCCCAAAGTGTTTTAGAGGTTAGCACCCCATCGTAAATGCCCGCACCGCCCAGGCGGTGTTTTTCTATAATTAAAACTTTCTTTTTAAAATCGAGTGCACGCATGGCGCCCGCATATCCGGCAGGCCCACCACCTATAACAACTAAATCAAACGTGTTCATATAGCTAAATTAGTTGCGCTAAATTACAGAATACAAATCAATTTTAATGAAGTGGTTCTGTATTTATCTCAACTGCCCGGTTAGGTTGCACAAACGGAATTAAGCCTTGTTTAAGAAACATAATTTGTCCTTTTTGCCCTGCTACAAAAAGCGAAAAACCCGTGCCTAACGAAAACTCGGCACTACGGCGTATAGCATATACATAACGACATAACGGATACTCATTGGTTTTTATATTGCTTTGGTCGGGCATATAAGCAAGTTTATTTCCATTAGTTGAAACCGCCAATATTTTAACCCGGGTTAAAAATGCTTTGGTGGTAGAGTCATCTAAATCACTTAACCAAGCATAATCAAGCACACCAATGGTGTTTTTATTTTTGCTGATATTATTAATTAAGTCCGTACTGTTTTTTAAAGCAAAACAATTTTTACCAAATGGTTTTCCTTGCAATAAAGTATCTTTTAAAAATCGTGTGGTGCCCGAATTATCGTTATCAAAAACTACGCTGTATGTAGTATCTTCTCCGCTAATTATTTTTCTAATTTTTTCGGTTGATATAACAGAATCCGCGCTGTTTACAGGCACTACAAAAGCCAAAGCACTTTTAGCCAAACAAACTTGTGTGGGGTAAATGTTTTTTGCTTTAAACTGTTTTAATTCATTGGCTGATAAAACCCTTGATATAACTATAACCTTGCAGCTATCGTTATACAAACCTTCTATGGCTTGTTTTTCGTTTACGTACTGTACATTAATTTTTGCATTGTAATAAATTTGCTCAAACGTATAGGCTTGGTTTTTTATGTGAAGCAACATTCCTTCTTCACAAAAAACTTTCAGCTCGCCCGATGTGGGCGTGTTTGGTACATCGCTTGTTTTTACGCTGGTGTTACAGGCTGTAAAAAACAAAACATAAAAAGCAAAACATAAAACATAAGCAGTAATCTTATTCATTTTCTTCCTGCTTCATTTTTTTGTAGCGATTATATTGCCTGGCACCCCTAAAGCCGCCATACGCAATAAAAATAATGCCAAGCCATATTCTATCGGGTTTAGGCAATCTTTCAATTAGAAAATTGGTGCCTAAAAAAACAAAGCCGCACCCTATAAAGAGTGCGGCCATTATAATTCCAGTAATTAAAAATGCACGTTGCATACTATTATTGCAATCTGAAAATAATAGGTACGTTAAAGTACACCCTTACCGGACGACCATTTTGTTTACCTATGTTCCATTTCGGCATGCTTTTAATAACGCGTACAGCTTCTTTATCGCAACCGGGTCCACCGGCTACACCTTTTAAAACTTCTACATTACTAATAGAGCCATCCATTTCAACAACAAACTTAACAAAGCATTTACCCGATATGTTTGCTTCTTTTTCTATTTCAGGATAGTGCACATTCTTCTGAATGAATTTCATCATTTCTGCCGCTCCACCCGGAAACTCAGGCATTTGCTCAACCACCGTAAAAATTTCGGGGGCTTTTTCTTCAACCGGACCAGTACCTGCATCGCTTGGCACAGATACATCTTCACCTGTACCCTCTTGCGTAGTTGTTCCTACGTTAGTTTCAGCCACCTTTTCTTGTGGTGGCGGTGGATCATCTTCTTTAGCGTCATCCTTAATAACCGGCGGCACAAACTTAATGGTTTCTACAACTGGTGGCGGCGGTGGTGGCGGTGGCGGTGGTGGATCTTTTGGATCTACCGGAGGAGTTAAATCAACCTGGGTCATATCTAACTTAACGTTGTTTAAAGCCTCATCTGCACCCTTTCTGTCCATCAACAACTTTACACCAAACACAGCAAAGAAAAAAACTATCATGCCTATTACAATAAACATAACACGTCTATCGTACTCTCTTCTTATTTGATAGGCTCCATAATCATGGTTTCTTTCTTCAAAAACCAAATCATTCCTATCATTAGAAGTAACGTTGTTCCATTTTTCAAGTGTAAGAAGAATGGAAGCACCCCCTATTACTAATATTACTACGATTATTACTTCCATGCCTATTTAATTTTTTCGGTTAATAATGCGTATTCCGGTGCCGACATATCAATAATTACATATTTACCCACCATACAAACGTTAAGCTCATCAACCACATCAATTACATCTTTATAGGTTGCTTTATCATCTGTTTTTATTAGTGCGGTAAGCGAACGTTTATCTCCTTTAGCATCCATGGCTAAACGTTTAAATGTACTATCAGCCATTTGTTTGTTTTTCACCTTATTTTCCAGCTTAACAATTTCATCGTGCGCATAACTGTTCATTTCTAACAGTAGTTTGTGCAAGCCTTCTGATGAAAATGATGTTTCGGTAAGTTGTGTAGCAGGTTTTCCTTCTTTATTATCCGCAGCGTTAAACTGCCCTTTGTAATAAAAAATTTTGTGGTCTTTGGTTAAAATAATATTTAAACCATTTTTTACTTCAGGTTGCTCTTTAGGATTATCAGGAGGCGCCGGAAAGCTTATTTCCATTGATTTAGGTTTGCTAAACGTTGATGTTAAAACGAAAAACGTTAATAGCAGAAACCCCAAATCTACCATGGGCGTCATATCTATTTTGGTGGATTGTTTTTTGGCGCGTTTTTTACCGCCTTTTTTGTGGCCACCGCCATCGTCTGCAATTTCAGCCATTTTTTAATTTTATTTTTTACCTGCTTCAGCGGGTTTAGTTCCACCGCCTTCTAACGAGGTAATTAAGTTAAAACGATAAATTTTCATGTCTGTAAATGTTTTGAGCACTTCTTTTACAGATATATATTTAGATTTTGCATCTGCTTTTATAGCGTAACGTACTTTTTCTCCCACAAAATCTTTACCCGCTTCTTTTGCTTTATCGCGCTCACGGATATAAATTCCGTTGGTTTCCTGTGCCGCATATCTAACCCAGTCGCTAAGCTGTGGATTTTTCAATGAGTCGTTAGGAACACCTTTTTGTGGTTGAAATTTTAAACGTTCAGCTTCCGAAGCATCAATGTATCTTGGTAAATCTTTAATATCAACACCAAAACTCGACATACCGCCAAATTTTTTAACCTGCGCTTCGTTAAACTTTACTTTATACTTGTCGCTCATTTTCATTAATGTAGCCACTTTGGCCTCAGCATTACTCACCCCAAAAAACGGGCGACCATTATCATCGATACTAACTAAAATAGTGTTATCGGGTAATGTTTTATCTGAGTGCGAAGCTGGTGGATCTACCACCACAGGCTCTGCCATACGAAAAGATGCGGTAAGCATAAAGAACGTCACCAACAGAAACGCCAAATCTACCATGGGCGTCATGTCTAACGAGGGTGCGCCTCCTTTTGATACTTTAACTTTTGACATGCTTAAATTCTTTTAATTATGATGCACTAATTTCTTTAATTCCATAAAAACAGGAAATTATTTTCCTGAAGATTGGAACTCTTGAATGATAGAGAAACCTGCTTCGTCCATAGCATAAGTTAACTGATCTACACGGTTAGAGAACACGTTATAGAATATAATAGCTAATGCCGAAGATAAAATCCCTACTAATGTGTTTACAAGTGCTTCAGAGATACCGGTTGATAATGCTGATGTATCAGGTGTACCAGCTGCTGCTAAGGCACCGAATGCACGAATCATCCCTACAACCGTACCGATAAGACCGGTTAGTGTACCGATAGATGCGCAAGTTGAAATAACCACCATGTTTTTAGATAACATTGGTAATTCTAATGAAGTAGCTTCTTCAATTGCTTTTTGGATAGCAGCCACTTTTGCTTCTTTATCCATATGCGTATCGTTTTGAACGAATTTATATTTTTCTAAGCCTTCGTGTACCACGTTAGCTAAAGAGCCTTTTTGTTTGTCGCACTCTGCAATAGCACCATCTAAATCATGAGCAGCGATTAACGATTTAATTTTTGCTACAAATTTATCAGTAGCGCCTTTACCGCTTGCTTTTTGAATAGTAATGAAACGCTCAATAGCAAAAGTTAATACAGTTAAAAACACACCTAATAATATGGGTACGATAAAACCACCTTTGTACATAATGCCTAAAAAGTTACCTGGTTTTGGGTGCCCTTCTGCATCAAAATTGTTTGCGTTACCAAGAATGGTCATGTAAATAAATGCACCTATGCCCATACAAATAGCAATGGCTAATGCTGAAACGATGAACGGAAAGCCGCCTGATGTTTTTTTGTTACTCATATTATTTGATTTTTATTTGTTTTTACTTTTTATTTTGGTTGCCAAACTTACTAAAATACTTTTAATTTAAAAATAGAGCCTCTGGGTTTAAGATTGTTTAACCTAAAAATGGCTCTTTTATTATTCACAATTAAAGATAATTAGTGGTTTTTGTAAAGATAGCACGTAATAGACGCATAAAGCACTCACTTTTTTAAGCGGCGGCGGTTTCTTTTTAAGCGGTATGGTTTTTTAAATAAACGGTACGTTTTTTACTTATGCAAAGGGGTTAGGTTAAAGGCTTTGGCCTGTTCAACCATAAAATCAAAGGCTTCCTGGTAATCATTTTTAATAAGTCCATCTAATATAGCTTCGCGAATAGCGTTTTTAATAATGCCCACCTCGCGCCCTGCCGGAATGTTAAACGTTTGCATAATAAGCTCGCCCGTAATGGGTGGTTGCCAGTTACGTATGCGGTCTTTTTCTTCCAGCTCTTTTAATTTGGTGCGCACCAATTCAAAGTTTTGCAGGTAGCGTTGTTTTTTAGCAAAGCTTTTGGTGGTTATATCGGCATCGCAAAGCATCATTAAATCATCAATGTCATCTCCGGCTTCAAACAACAATCGTCTGATAGCAGAATCGGTAATTTCTGATTTAGCCAGTACAATTGGGCGCAAATGCAGTAAAACAAGTTTCTGCACATATTTCATTTTTTCGTTTAAGGGCAATCGTAAATCAGTAAAAATTTTAGGCACCATGCGTGCGCCTTTATCTTCATGTCCGTGAAAAGTCCAACCCTTTTTTTCTTCAAAACGTTTGGTGGCAGGTTTTGCAATATCGTGCAAAATGGCGCTCCACCTAAGCCACAGGTTATCGGTGTTTTTACAAATGTTATCTAACACTTCAAGCGTGTGGTAAAAATTATCTTTATGCGATTTGCCTTTTATAGTATCTACTCCATATAAATTTGCCATTAACGGAAAAATTAAATGCAGCAACTCACTATCAAATAAAAGTTTAAACCCAACCGATGGCACAGGTGACAGAATAATTTTATTCAGCTCATCGGTAATCCTTTCTTTGGAAACAATTTTAATGCGCTCTTTATTTTTCTTTATTGCCGCAAACGATTTTTCTTCAATAACAAAACCCAGTTGCGATGCAAAACGAATGGCACGCATCATGCGCAAAGGGTCGTCGCTATACGTAATATCAGGGTCTAATGGTGTGCGAATTAGTTTGTTTTCTAAATCGGTAACACCGCCAAAAGGGTCTAATAGTTGTCCAAAATTATTGGCATTTAAACCTATGGCAAGGGCGTTCATGGTAAAATCGCGCCTATCCTGGTCGTCTTTTAAACTGCCATCTTCTACAATAGGCTTGCGCGATTCTTTTCGGTACGATTCTTTACGAGCGCCTACAAATTCTATTTCAATATCGTTGTATTTTATTTGTGCGGTACCAAAGTTTTTAAAAACCGATAAATGAGCTTCTTCGCCCAACTTATTTTTCACAGCTTCTGCCAAATCAATGCCTCGGCCAATGGCAACCACATCAATGTCTTTATTGGTTCTGTTTAAAAAAATATCGCGCACAAAACCACCAATAACATAGGCTTCTACACCCAAATCGTCGGCGCATTGGGCTATCAGCTTAAAAAGGGGTGTATCTATATGTTTTTTAAACATCGTGCAAATGTACTAAATAGCTAATAGTTATTTTTGGCTAAGAAGTAGTAATTTTAGGCTCTTAATTTATGAGTATGATATTAGGTGTTATTCCTGCACGCTATGCATCAAGCCGTTTTCCGGGCAAGCCCTTGGTAGATATATTGGGTAAAAGCATGATACAACGTGTTTATGTGCAGGCAAAAAAATCGGGCAAATTAACAGATGTGGTAGTTGCTACCGATGATGAGCGAATTTTTAACCATGTAAAATCGTTTGGCGGACAAGCCATAATGACTGAAGTTAACCACCCAAGTGGCACCGACCGTTGTTTTGAAGCCTTAAAAAAATCAGGTAAAGAATATAACTACGTTATAAACATACAAGGTGATGAACCTTTTATCGACCCATCACAAATTGATTTATTGGCAGGCGTTTGCGATGGTAAAACCGAACTGGCTACCTTGATGATTCCGGTTGATTCGCACGAAGTCTTGTTTGATACCGGCGAGGTAAAAATTACCATGAACGATAAACACGAGGCACTTTATTTTAGCCGTGAAGTTATACCACACATAAAAGGCGTTAATAAAAAAGAGTGGCACAAGCATTTTCCTTACTACCGCCATGTGGGCATGTACGCCTACCGTGCTGATGTGTTGAAACAAATTACCACACTCGCTCCATCATCTTTAGAAAAAGCGGAATCGTTAGAGCAACTGCGTTGGCTGGAAAATGGTTTTAAAATAAAACTGGCCATAACCGATTTTGATAGCCATTGTATAGACACACCCGAAGACATTGAAAAAGTTATCCGTTTAATGAAGTTAGCGTAGCCAAATTATCTTTTCGTAAATTCGCATCATGTCAATTAAAGTAGAAAATATAACCAAGCTGTACGGCACACAAAAAGCCTTAGATAATGTTTCGTTTGAAATTAAAAGCGGAGAAATTATTGGTTTCCTTGGTCCTAATGGTGCAGGTAAAAGTACGCTAATGAAAATTCTTACTTGCTACATTCCGCAAACAAGCGGTAAGGCAGAAGTGTGTGGCTTTGATGTAAAAGAGCAGTCGTTAGAAGTGCGCAAGCAGGTTGGTTATTTACCTGAGCATAATCCGCTCTACTTAGACATGTACGTAAAAGAATATTTAGAATTTATTGGCGGTTTACATCATATAGAAAATAAAGGCAAGCGTGTAAAAGAAATGGTGGAGATGGTTGGCTTGCAGGTTGAACAAAATAAAAAAATAGGCGCACTGTCTAAAGGTTATCGTCAGCGTGTGGGTTTGGCGCAAGCGCTTATTCATAACCCAAAGGTGTTGATTTTAGATGAGCCTACTTCGGGTTTAGACCCAAACCAGTTAGAAGAAATTAGAAACCTGATTAAGCAAACCGGAAAAGAAAAAACCGTAATGCTTAGCACACATATTATGCAAGAGGTTGAGGCTGTTTGCGACCGAGTTATTATCATCAACAAAGGCAATATTGTGGCTAACGATGATACACAGCATTTACAGGAAAGTTCGCAACAAAAAACAGTATTACGCGTTGAGTTTGATAAAGAAACGTCTAAAAACTCCATTAAAAATATTGAAGGTGTTATTGAAGTGCAATTACTAAGCGGAAACACCTGGCTAATCGTTACCGACGCTGATAAAGATATACGCAAAGATGTTTTTGATTATGCCGTAGCCCATAAACTAAGTGTGCTTGCTATGCAAAAAGAAGAGCAAAAACTAGAAGACATCTTTAAACAGCTCACTAAATAAACAGTGAAAATTCTTGTTATACGGTTTTCTTCTATTGGCGATATTGTGCTTACAACACCCGTTGTACGTTGCCTGAAAAAACAAATTCCAAACATTGAAATTCATTTTTTAACCAAAGCTAATTTTGTTTCGCTGGTAGAGAGCAATCCTTATATTTCTAAAATTTATTCTATTAAAGATAAGGTAGCCGAAGCAAGCGAGGCATTAAAAAAAGAAAACTACGATTTTGTAGTAGACCTGCATCATAACCTACGTAGTGCACAGGTAAAACGTGCCGCGGGTGCTAAAGCTTTTAGTTTTAATAAACTGAATATAGAAAAATGGTTGTTGGTTAACCTTAAAATAAATAAGCTGCCCAACGTACATATTATAGAGCGGTATTTTGAAACCGTAAAAACACTAGGTGTTACAAACGATAATGCAGGTTTAGATTTTTTTATTCCTGAAAAAGATTTGGTGGATGTTTCCTCTGCATTTAAATTAAATACAAACGCTTATCACGCTTTAGTTGTTGGTGGCTCTTATTACACCAAACAAATTCCTATAAATAAATTACAGGAAATTTGCCGACTGAGCGATAAACCCATTATTGTTTTGGGCGGAAAAGAAGACGTCGCAACAGGCTCACAATTAGAAAAAGAATTTGCAGGTAAAGTTTTTTCTGCCTGCGGAAAATTCAACATCAATCAATCAGCATCTATTACACAACAAGCTGATAAAATTATTACCAGCGATACGGGTTTAATGCACATTGCCGCCGCATTTAAAAAAGACGTTTTTTCGTTGTGGGGCAACACTGTGCCTGAATTTGGCATGTATCCTTATTTACCGGGCAAAAACAGTAAAATTTTAGAGGTTAAAAATCTTTCGTGCCGACCATGCTCTAAACTGGGTTACAGCAAATGCCCCAAAGGGCACTTTAAATGCATGAATGAAATTAATGTGAAAGAAATTTTTCAGCCTTAATTTTTCTCTTTTCTTTTTACCAAAAAATAAAAATCGTTTTCTAAGGGCAGGTAACCGTACTCGTAGCAGAAATAATATACTACACCTTTTTGTGTTTTGTAGGTGTTGGTTATGTAATTAAAATCAAAGCCTTTTTCAAGCATTTTGTTTTTATGCACTTTGGCTTTATCCTCAGGCGCCAGCTCCTCTATAACACGACGATTTCGGCGTAAAATATTATTTACGTTGCGCACATAATTGGTGCTATCGGCATTCAATTTATTGTTGTAATTGTTGCGACATAAATCAGAACAAAACTTTTTATCGGTTCTGCCACTCAATATTTCGCCGCAATCAAGGCATTTACGTTTTTCGGTCATTGTAACTCAAATGTAGTTATTTTTTATCCGACTACAATCGGTTACAAGCAAATTGATTTACAACGAATTTAAAAACGCGAGTAACGCTATTCTATCGTTTTTAGGCAGGTGCACAAAAAAGTTTTGACTGTAACTCGCCTCACCGCCGTGCCATAAAATGGCCTGCTCTAATGTAGCAGCTCTTCCATCGTGTAAAAAAGATGTTTGTCCTGTTACCACTTGTGTAAGCCCAATGCCCCATAACGGACATGTACGAAACTCACTACCATTGGCACTATACACAGGTCTTCCGTCTGCTAAACCTGGCCCTAAATCATGCAACAACAAATCAGTATAAGGGTGTATAGTTTGATTAGATACTTGTGGAAATGCAACGTTAACATCGGTTACAATAGTTTGCCTGTGGCAGCCCGAACATTTGGCCTGCTTAAATAATTGTTCGCCACGCAACACAGTTGGGTCGGTAACATTACGACGAGCAGGCACTTGTATGGTTTTTAAATAATATACTAAACAGTTAAACAAGCTATCGCTTATTTCAGGGTGCATGTTGTCGTCTTTAAATTGAGGCTGACCGTAACAATTCTCAACCGGAAAAATTTTATTGGTAATGCCAATGTCTTCGTTTAACGCTACTCCAATTTGTTGTGCTAAATCAGACCTTTCTGCTTTATGTCCAAACCTGCCTACAACCATTTGGTTTTTTACTACATCCCACACATAGTTTGGATGCCCCGGTATAATGGTAGTATCAAACATAGCTTGATTAGACATAGCAATAATGGTAGCATCGCCAATGTTTTCTAATAAACCCATGCCAAAAACTTCAGGTGGAAGGCGCGGAGACATTAGTAAACCTCCTGGTAAACCTGCATACGAATTAGAAATCGTATAAACAGGTTTATGCAATTGTACCGAATCACCATTAGGATAGGTAAATGTTTGTAGGATATAATTAACCGTAAAGTCTGCTTCTTTTTGTGTGCCATAAATAGCGTTGTTTTGCAATTGTAAGCCAAAACCGGGCACAGGTCCCGGTCCACCATGTTCATCAACTCCATAACTAATCCGCATCAATAAAGAAGCTAATCCTGCCGGTTGTCCGGGTGTGGGTGGCGTACCCGAACCTTGTGATTGGTGACAGCTACCACAACTAATATTGTTATACAAAGGTCCTAAACCAGGGTTAAGAGGTGCAGGTGCGGTAACAAAAGCCAAGCTAAATTCTTTATCACCAATATCGTGTATCAATTGGTCGTGTACACTTAATCCTTCAAAGGAATGGTCAAAAGCACCCGAACCTGCATCAAACGTTGTTTGCGAGCCGCCGCTTAAACGCGGGTCTTGTTCGCTCGCCGGAAAATCCTGATACTTGCGGCACGATGCTGCAAGTATCACAATAATAAATAAATAACAATATGTAGTAAACTGCTTTCGCATTAAATAGTTTAATCGGTTACGTACTGATTAATGAATGGAACTAATTTATTATTTAATGTACTCTGTAGTGAGTCGATGGCATTCATAACATTAAGTACTTGTGTTCTTTCTCCGTTTGTATATTGTACAGCTTGCCCAAAAGGAATAGAAGTAGCCGCATTAAACGAACCAATAGCATTATTTATACCGGCCATAATAGTATTATTTAACGATAAGTTTTTAGCTGCTACCAAATTGTATAAACTATTTGTTGCAGGTGTTGTACTGCCACCATAAACTCCTAAATAAGCATTTCTTACTCCTATTATGTTATTTGAAAAATCTGCCCAGGAATTGTTGCTGAAATAAGACTCTTGTAAAGCAGCATTTTGTGTGGAGTAAACACTCCATATTTTTCCATCATTTCTGCTTCCCCCAACTTCACCACAAATACTACTCATCGAATTAACCAAATCAAGCAAAGCAGCTTTGTGCGTTTGATACGTTGAGTTTGTAGGCCCAGGATTTTCTATAATAGAAATAAAATCGTCACTTGAACCTACTGTGTAAGCACTTCTTATTAAAGTAATATTGCTTACCAAATTATTGGTTAGTGCCATTAAATAATTTATTTTACTGGCACCTGTTGGCGTTGTAGTTACTGTAAAATCTGCTGCGGTAGCTGTTCCGTTTTGTCCAAATATTAAATATTCAATAGGATGAAAACCTGCCAGGGTTGGTGGTAAGCTTGCCATCATAGCAGGAGTAAAATTAGTAGTGTTGTTTAACAAAGAATCTAAACTGTTTTGTTCTACAGGCCACGTATCAACATCGGGGTCTAAATTTAAAGTTGCAATAGGGCCTATTAAAAAAGCTTCTGCCGATTCATAAGCAGTGCGCATTCCTTTCCAAGCGGTGCGCATGGTAGTCAAATCATTATCGTTAGGGTTGGCACTAAAAGTTGTTGCAGCTGCTTGAAATGCTTGTGCATTACTTAATAAAGCCGAATAATCGGGTATCGCCACATTGGTACAATAATTAGCTATAATGGCCGACGATGTTGGCGGCGTTGTTGGGGTAGTAGTGGTTGTTGTATTATTATCTGCCTTGTGGCACGAGGCTATAAATAATGTAACCGCTACGCTTGTTAAAAAAATTAAGTGTTTTGTTTTCATTGCTTATTTAATTTATATGAATAGTTAAGCTATCTGCATCTTCGCTTACTAAATATTTTTTTAATGATTGTGTAGCAGGTCCGTTAGTTACTTTGCCTTCTAAATCAAATGTGCTGCCGTGCGCGGTACAAAACAATCCTTTATCATTTGCTTGTACCGGGTTATCGTTATGGGTGCATTGCATGTACATGGCATAATAAGTGTTGTCTAAATTTTTTACCAAAAGCACATCGTATTGTAAATCATCGTTGCGCAACACAAAAATTTTTTTCTCGGCAGCTAATTTTGTTTTACTAATTACAATATTGTTGTTTTTAGACGTTGTTCTAAGCATGGGCAAGGTCATACAACTTTCAAGCATAGTTACAGGCAAAACGCCCAGCAAACCAATCATGCCGCAAGCCATACAGGTACTTTTTATAAACGCTCTTCTTTCCATGTTAAAAGCTATAGGCTATGCCCAACTCTACAAAAGTTTGCTGGTTTAAATAAGGTGCCGCTGATGGATTAGGATTAATAATAAGTGCCTGATTATAATTTCCGGTAGTTAAAACCTGCACATCTGCTTTTATTAAAACTCCCTGCACAGGCCTGAAAGATACACCGCCTGTTATATATGATTTTCTCCACGCATCGTTTCTAATACCGTTTGTGGGCACAGTTGCATTCAAATCAAAATACTCGTATCGGCCAAATATGTTTAGTCTTTTATCTTCGTATTTTGTTTTGTTCAATAAATTATAACCTGCTTCCACATAAAAACCATTCATACTCGATGGGGTGTTGTTTGCATAAGCACGGTTTATGTATTGCGCATCGGGCAAGCTAACTAAACAACCTAAAGCTTTAAAGTAAAATCCTTTGGTTAAATATTGGGCATCTATTTCATACAAACCAACGGGTGTACCAAAAGCTCCTGAGTTTAGTTTTAAACTATCGGCACTACGCGGTGTTAAACCAACTGTTCCGCCATAATAACCAGATGCCTGAAAACGGAAATGTTTGTAATAGTATAGTATAGCGGCATTTACTGCAAGATTAGATGCCGTTGCGTTTTGCCCCTCGAAACGCGCATTTACAATGCCCTGTCCGCCACCCATGCCTTGTGCGTTTAACCCGTTAACTACACAAGCACTCAAATTTAAACCCGGTATTTGTGGTACACTATAATAAACACCCACACCCAATTCGCGCCAGGTAGCAGGAATTAGTTGGGTTTCTAATTGAGTGCGGGCTACCGAGTTAAACGTAGTAGGTAAATGGTTTTCATTAGTAATGCCTATACGCGGTAAGAATAAACCTGCAACTATATATAAATCCTTATTAGCGTTAAATTTAAGAAAAGCCTGTTCTAACGAAATTTCACCATCACTTCCGTTATTGGTTACTTTAGCGTTTTCTATTTCTGTTTCGGTAAACAACGATATTTTTTTGCTGAAACGATGTCCTAAAAAAACAACCACCCTGTCTAAATTTGCTTTGGCGGTTTGATAATTTGTATTGTATTTCAACGAGGCCTCGCCGTAACCCGATATAACGGTAGAATTACTACTACGCACCAATCCTGCTTGTAAAGAATCTTCTCTGGTAATTACTTGTGCATGTAACGAAAAACCTAAACTAAGTAAGAGCAGAACAATGTAACTGTGTTTCATAAAGCGCATTTTATTTTCGGGTGCAAATATTTAGAATTGTTCTAAATAAGAAAATACCATGAACGGGGTAATTTTACCTTAAAGCTTATTAAGCGTTGATGTTGAATTAATTAGGGGATGTTTTTTGCTTGGTAATAAAAGAATATAGCACAAATAATAGAAGGGTGTAACCCCAAATCTCACCACGCGTAGGCACTATATCACTTAATATATAACAGTGCAGAAAAAAAGAAACCGCTACAATAGCAAGTACAGCGCAAGCTATTTTAATGTCTTGTTTGGTAAATTTTAAGTTAGAAAAATCTGTATCTATAAAAAACAGAAAGGTGAGTAAGGCAAATAATCGCAATACAATAAATTTATACTGCATAACAGGTAAAGCAAATGTGTGCACCGTATTTTTAATAGATTGAGGCAAGGTAAAATTCGGCAAACTATTCATCCGGCTTTCGTATCCGCCAGAAATAACATTAACCGAAAGTGAGGTTATAATAATAAGCGCCGCCAGTATCATATTTAGCTTACTTAACTTTAGTTGCGGATAATAAAATTGCTGTAAAAAAAACAAACCCACAACAGATAACGCACAACAGCTTGCGTTTACTTCGTTTAAACCACCAATAGCGGCAGCAAGTAAAAAAACTGCTATTGTTTTAAAACCCGATTTGTTTTGTTGCAACAACAACGCAAACAATAAAACACAAAGCACCACACTTAGCAAGTGGTTGTTGGCAGAACTAACCCAGGCCCAAATTTCTTGCCGGCCCACAAATAATAAAAAATATAAAGTAGCCGTAAAAACAAAAGCAAACAAAACAGATTGTAAAACAGAAACCTCCTGACTAAAAAATGTTTTTAAATATGTTTTGTGCAATACACTTATAGATGCTACAAATAACAACATCATGCCCGTAACATAAACAGCATAGTACGCATAATTATGTTTTAAAAAATGAAATGCAATAGCGGTAATAATATGACTAAACCACCTACCATTAATGTTAGAAAAAAAAAGCTTGGCAGCCTCAACAACACCTAAATTGCTAACGTACTCATCATTAAAGCTATCATCAAGATTTGTTATATAATGTAAAGCATCGTAAAAAAAGAAACATAAAAAACCCGCAACCATAGCTGCGGGTAAAAAATATTTAAACAGTTTTTGTTTCATTTAAAATTAATCAGCAAATAAAGGGTACTTGCTCATCATGGTGTTTATTTTTGCTTTTGTTTTAGCTAATTCTTTCGGGTTGTCTTTGTTTTTTAAAACGTGGTCAAGTAACTGAACAACTTTTATACAATCTTTTTCTTTTAATCCTCGCGATGTAATTGCAGGAGAACCGATGCGGATGCCCGATGTAACAAACGGAGATTTATCATCAAATGGCACCATATTTTTATTTACGGTTATATCAGCCTGTCCCAAAGCATTTTCAGCGTCTTTTCCGGTTACGTTTTTGTTGCGTAAGTCAATCAGCATACAATGGTTATCGGTTCCATCCGATACAATTTTATATCCTAAATCAACAAACGTTTTTGCCATAGCTTGTGCGTTTTTTACAACTTGTACGCAGTAGTGCATGTACTCATCGGTTAAAGCCTCGCCATAAGCAATTGCTTTTGCAGCAATAACATGTTCTAACGGACCACCTTGTGTACCAGGGAAAACCGCTGAGTCTAAAATAGCACTCATCATTTTTGTTTCTCCTTTAGGTGTTTTTTCCCCCCAAGGGTTCGGAAAATCTTTGCCAATCATAATCATACCGCCTCTTGGGCCACGCAATGTTTTATGTGTTGTTGTGGTAACAATATGGCAATGTGGTAATGGGTCGTTTAATAAACCACGGGCAATTAACCCTGATGGGTGAGAAATATCGGCTAATAATAAAGCACCAACTTCATCGGCAATTTTACGTAAGGTTTCATAATCCCAATCACGACTATAAGCTGATGCGCCGCAAATAATCATTTTTGGTTTTTCGGTTTGTGCCGTTTTTCTAACTACATCATAATTTACTTGTCCGGTTTTTTCATCTACACCATAAAAAGTTGCACGGTATAATTTACCGCTAAAATTTACCGGTGAGCCGTGCGTTAAATGCCCGCCATGCGACAGGTTAAATCCTAAAATAGTATCGCCCGGTTTTAAGCAACCCAACATAACCGCTGCGTTAGCTTGTGCACCCGAGTGTGGTTGTACATTTACCCATGCAGCACCAAACAATGCTTTTGCTCTATCAATAGCAATTTGTTCAACTTCATCAACCACCTCGCAACCACCATAATAACGTTTATGCGGTAAACCTTCGGCATATTTGTTAGTAAGCACTGAACCCATTGCTTTCATAACATCGTTGCTCACATAGTTTTCAGAAGCAATTAATTCTATGCCACGTGTTTGACGGTCTTGCTCTTTTTTTATTAAAGAAAAAATTTTCGAATCTTTTTTCATAATTATTTATGGTTGATTGATATTAGTTTGTTTGTAAAGATAAGCTGTAGGAATTAAAATCATGCATGCAACCGGAGATTGTAATAAACCCATAAATAAGCGACTAAATACATAGCCTTTATTTATATCTCCTAAAGCCCAGCCTGCCACAAAAAAAATTCCTGCCAACAAAAATAACGAAAGATACAGTACACTTAACCAATTGGTAACCTTTTTTTCATTAAAAATAACCCATAAAAATTGCCTTTGTATAAACCAAAACATAAGCGTAAAAAGCGGTGTTATAAACCATTTTGCGGCATACATAGTTTGATAAGAAACATTAGATAAAAAAGACAGATACCAAATTACAGAAGCATTTTTATTATAAAACTTATTATATAGCAGATTATTAACGTTTACAAAAAGATTGTCTCTAAAAAAGCCTAAAGCCATTAGCAGTAAAATAAACAAGGCTATTTTAATTTTTCTGTTCATGCACTTTGTTTTCTTTTAATGCAATTTTTACCCACCACATCCACAGCAAAAAAATAATGCTATACACTAAAATAGTAAAGGTGTATGTGTGGTTAAACTCAATATACTGCGGGGCTTCATAATTAATAGCAGCCAAACCAATAACGCGTAAAACATTTGTAAAATGAATAATAACAATGCCCAGGGGAATAAACCACAGCTTCTTTCTCATACTCCCCGGAAAAGCAATTACAAACAAGGCAAAAAACATAAACAACGTTAATGCATTACATGGGCTGCCAATCCAAATAGGATGAGCGCCATCAATGCCAATAAGCTGCATGTCTTTATCTTCCGTTCTTTGATAAACTGTAAGACCAAAAAGTTTTAATACAAAAGCCGAATTGGCAATAATTAAACTAATTAGTTTTTTCATCTATTAAAGTGCCGGGTTTAATAAAAAACTCATACAACAAATACCAGCTTAAATAAAGTATAGAAGCAAAAACAAAAAAACGAGTTGTTTTATATTTTTAAAGTTTATACCCGCCATGTTTATTCTTCATCCTTCTGTCCGGTTAGTTGTTTTAATTTTTTAATGAATAAGTCTTTTTTAGTTGGGCTACAAACATTAAACTGATACGATGGCCCTTTATCTACTTTTTGCTTTTTTTCTTTCACGTCTTTAACCTCTGTGTTAAAGGCTTGGTTGCTCGATACCACACTCATTACACCTTTAAAGTAATTAAAATAGTACCAGTTACTTTCGTCTAACTGAAAATACATATCTAACATGTCTCCGGCTTTTTGTTTTTTAATTTGAATATAACCTGCTACCTGCCTGTAAATCTCGGTCTTAAATAAATTGGCAACTCCAATGGTTCCATTAGATATAAATGACTTTGTTTTTTTGTTGTAGGTCATTTGTACATTCCCTAAGAAAATAGATTTTTCTAACTCATCCGGAAATTTTTTATAATTGCCATATAGATTTAATTCTGATAGCGCTTTATCTCCGCGTTCTTTACCCAGTATTTCGGCAATTCCTTTTTCAAATGTTTTTCTTCCAAAATCCACCGGAGTAAGCATGGTGCTATATGTTTCAAAATCAGCCGCCATTTTTTTCATAGCACTCTTATCAAAGAAAAATTCAACATTCATTAACAAGTCAAATTGAGCGCTATCGTTAATTGTATTATGGGTGGCGTTGCCTGCTGCGGTAACTTTTACTTGTCCAAAATCTGCACCAATATCAAGCTTTCCTTCGCCATATACTAAGCAATTAGTTGTACCCAGACTTAAATAATTGCCGGGCAAGGCGTTTTCAATAAGTTTTTCTTTCGATGAAATTTGATACTCTTTTTTCTCTCTGTCAAAACCTAAAAACCCATCGGCAACTAAAACATCCTTATCGTTTTTGTTTACCGTTCGCGGAGATACAAATGCCGAGTAAACCATATTTGTATCGGGCGAATAAATAATGCCACAGGCTATCGGGTTTCCACTCATATCTTTAGCATCTTTCGGCATCGGAATTAAAATTTCTTTCGGATTTATTTCTCCTTCAAACTTCAAGTACGATTTTCCTAAACGACAGGTGTGTAATATACGTGTACCACCATCGTAATATAAAAACTGGTTGGTAGCTTTTAAATACACTTTACCGGCGTAACTAAAAAAGTCGTTAAACTTAAAGTTATCTTTTTCCGGAATTTCACCTTCTGAAATTGTTTGCCCTGATGTGTCGGGTTGTATTTTGGCAAAATGTATGTTGTATTTTTTTTCGTTTTCATCTAAATAGGTGTAATCTCCTTGTGCCAAATAGTGTTTACGTCCATTAATAAAAGCAGTTACGTTACGTATAGTGTGATATTTTGTTACCGAGTTGGCAATAATAACCGCGTTTTTAAGTGTATCTATCACCGCGTTTTTACGAATAACTACTTTACCGCTATCCGGGTAAAGACTCATATCTGCCACATTAATAAACGGCACGTTTATACAATTAATAATGTATTTGCGTAAATTATATTTTGCGGCCGGTGCATAAAAACGAAGCGAATCTTGCTGTGGATGAACGGAGATAAACTCGGGGGCATCTAATTGTAAATCGGTATTTTGGTTCGAATCGATTTTCTTTTGATCATCGCCCAACTGAATGGTTTCGCTATCCATAAACCACTTAAACCTATCCATATAACTTATATAGTTGTTTTTTGGGAAACGAACTATAGATCCTTTTCCGTTAGTAACAAACAAACCGGTGCGTTTTTCAAAATCAATGGTAGCGTTTACGTTATCGGTTGTAAACGTAAACCCTTCCTCATCAAATGCTTTTAAATGAAAGTCGGCCGTATCCGAAAAAAACTTTTTCTCCTTAAATAAAATTTTCTGAGAAATTAAATCGGCTCGCTGAAAATCAACTTTCCCTCTTCCGTATAATTCTTTTGGCGATAAATCATATCTGCCTCTAAACTCCGCCTGTTTATTATACGAAGTAAAAGGTGTTTCGGTATCAAAAGCTTGCATCAAATCTTTATAGGGTACCCAATGTATATAAATTTTATCGCCATGTACTTGCGGAAACTCATCAGGATTCCCTTGCTCTTTTATATCAAATGTTTGCGCTATCCCATTTAAAGAATCGGGGAAGAAAATAAAATCACTGCCTTTACTCAAGGAAGAACTAAAGGTGATATCACCGCCGCCACGTAAACCTTTATTGCTTAAACGAATTTCATTTTCAAACTTTCCTTTACCACCATATACCTGATAGCCGCCCGGAGGTGTTTTACGAATAAAGCCCAACGAATAATCTTTCTGTAGCGAAAGTGTATCTCTAAAAACAGGGAAGATACCTGATGATGTAAACTCACCCTGAAATTTTAACGACGCGTTATTAAAGTTATCTAAACTATCAATAGTATAGGGGTCTAACTTAAAGTAAAACTTATCTCTATTGTAAACCCCACGCTGTATCGATCGCCTACTGTAAAACGCATACGAATCCTTGAAGCTTTTAAATATTGGGTACTGCGGCGCATTTATCCTACCCGAGTGGTTTTTAGGATTATCAACATCTAACTCTCCCGCAATGTTTTCAATAACGGTTTGTACGCGTTTAAATGGCACGCTTCCATCAGGCTCGGGTTCTAATGCTGTTACATATATCCGTAAAGAATCTACCTGTTTTAAGTTTACTTTATTTAAATCATAATCGTATGAAAATTCTTTTCCATGAAACTCAAATTTACCCGAAGCCACAATGCCACTAAAGGTAAAGCTGCGTCCTTTTTTAACGATGATTTCTCCTCCCTTTGGAAACACAAAAACTTTTTGTGTATCGCTCAACAAAACTTGCTTTACACCATGTACGCGCATATCAAAATTATTGTTGAGCAAATTAATAGATGCGTTTGTTTGCCCCGGCAAAGTTGAATGAAAGGTTAACACGTCATAATCAACTAATTTTTTATTAGCTTTTATGTACATAAACAATTTGTCTTTTAAAACAACTTCATCGTTTTGCGGGTTATAATCAATTAAACCAAAACTGGCTATCTTAATTAAAATGGGTCTCAAATCAACTGCCAGCCATTTCATGTATTTAGCTAAATCAACCGCAGTAAACGTTGTTTGTTTACCATTTTGCTCATAGTACTGGTTTATTTTTATAACCGGGTTTACTTCCGAAACTTCTCCTTTTAAAGCATCAAACCTTTCTGCGGTAAAAAAGTTTTGAGATTCAAAATAAGCTTGTCCTTGCAGGTTAGCCGCCAAAAAACCTAAATCTATTTTAGGAGAATCTATTTTCCAAACCAACTCCTCAAAATACATGTCTACTTTGTGATAGGAATTATTAAACGGTGTTTTTTGAATGCCTTGTTCGTTACGCACTAACGATACTTTTCGTTGGTCGGCCAAATATTTAAAATCGCAGGCAGGGTGCGTAATAGAATCTTTATCTAAGTAAAATTTTATCTCTGCGTTATCTGAAGTAATTTTATCGGCAGACATGATAAAGTTACGTGCCGATACTTGTAAAAAACGTTGGTTGTTTCTTTTAATAATAACCTTTGCCGGGTTGGTTACATCACCACTACCCACAAACTGAGCGCCACGCATAGAAAAACCACCATCGTAAAAAACATCTTTAATTACGCTTTTTATTTCTAATCGCTTGGTGTACGTATCGAAACGAGGATAGGTGGGTTTACCATTCTCGCTAATAATTTTATCACTTAGTTTACCTAACTGCGGTTTATCAAAATATTGTGAATTATGAAACACCGCAGAATCACTGGTATATCCACCCGATTTACAATCTATATTATATTTTTTTACATCGGCATACACATCAGCACCAAGTCCGGTACGTTTCCAGCTAACCGTACCGCCTTTACCATAAAAACGCCCCGATGTTGGATAATAGGTTCCGCTTGTATTTTCTATGTTTATAGAATCGTTACGTGAATTACTGCCAGATAGCGTAACATTAGCAAAAACCAGTTTAGGAATACTGTCGTAATCAAACTTATAATTACTGCCATTTGTATACCACTGGCAACTGGTTGTTTTATAAAACATGCCGCTTTCAAAAATATTATCACTCATTTCTAAAAAGTCGTTAAAGGGCTTCGGACTTTTATTTTTGGTAATAATTTTATCTAACAAGGCTTGCCAATCTATAAAGGCCGATGTGGCTTGTTTTGAGTTAATAAAATTGGCAACAGCAATTAAATAGTTTTGAAAATACGGATACGGCTTTAATTTTTTATCCAGCATTTTATTGCTGGTAGC
>JABDDQ010000018.1 GCA_013287545.1 Bacteroidota bacterium
TCATCATTTATTTATTTTATTCGCTTAACAACGCTATACAATTTCTTTTTCGTATGGGTTTGGTTTGTAGCCACAAACTAAATATATATGAACATAATTATAGCCATTATTGCCATATCAGTAGCCTTAGTAGGCGGACTGATTGTTGGGTTTATTCTCGCTAACTCTCGCCTAAATAAAAGCGGTCAGCAAGAAAAAGAAAACCTTATTAAAGAAGCTGAATTGAAAAATGAGGCTGTTAAACAAGAAAAAATACTGCAGGCAAAAGAAAAATTCTTTCAATTAAAAACTCAGCACGATAAACAAGTAGCTGAAAAAAATCAAGAGCTTCAAAAGAGAGAACACAACATTAAGCAAAAAGAAACCGATCTTAACAAAAAGAACGAAGAAGCTAACCGTAAACAACAGGATGCGGACAAAATTAAAGCTCAGGTTACCCAACAGTTAGATGTAATTAGCAAAAAGCAAGAAGAGGTTGAGAAAGCGCATGTAAAACAAGTACAGCAATTAGAAGCAATTTCTGGGTTGCGTGCTGCCGAAGCTAAAGAGCAACTAATTGAAACCATTAAAGGCGAGGCTAAAACAGAGGCTATGAGTTATGTTAAAGACATAATGGATGAGGCTAAACTTAACGCCAATAAAGAAGCTAAAAAAATTGTTATACAAGCCTTACAACGAGTAGGAGCAGAGCATGCGGTAGAAAACTCAGTTACTGTTTTCCACATTGAGGGTGATGAAATGAAGGGGAGAATTATTGGTAGAGAAGGTCGTAACATACGTGCTTTTGAAGCCGCAACAGGTGTTGAGGTTATTATTGATGACACCCCGGAGGCAATTATTTTTAGTTGTTTCGACCCAATTCGTCGTGAAATTGCCCGTTTAGCTATGCACCAATTAGCGTTAGATGGACGTATACACCCGGCTCGTATTGAAGAGGTAGTTGAAAAAGTTAAAAAACAAATTGAAGAGGAAATTATTGAAACAGGTAAACGTACTTGTATTGATTTAGGCATTCATGCCTTACATCCTGAATTATTACGTCATGTTGGTAAAATGAAGTACCGTTCATCTTACGGGCAAAATTTATTACAACATAGCCGCGAGGTGGCAAATCTTTGTGCTGTTATGGCTGCCGAAATGGGCTTAGACCCTAAAATGGCAAAACGTGCCGGTTTATTACACGATATTGGTAAAGTAGCTGATGAAGAGTTAGAACTTCCGCACGCTATTTATGGGATGAAATTGGCTGAAAAATATAAAGAGAAACCAGAAATATGTAATGCCATTGGTGCTCACCATGATGAAATCGAAATGACTACCATGCTATCACCAATTGTTCAGATATGTGATGCTATAAGTGGTGCTCGTCCGGGTGCTCGCAGAGAGATGGCTGAACAATACATTAAACGTTTAAAAGATTTAGAAAACGTTGCCCTATCATATCCTGGGGTTGAAAAAACTTATGCTATACAAGCGGGTAGAGAATTACGTGTATTGGTTTCATCTGATAAAGTAACCGACCAAAATGCAGAGAAACTGGCATTTGAAATTTCGCAGAAAATACAAACTGAAATGACCTATCCGGGTCAGGTAAAAGTTACTGTTATTCGCGAAACGAGAGCTACCAGTTATGCTAAATAAAAGCGTAGCTTTTACTTTTTTGGTTTATATAATAGGTTTTGGAGTTTTTGCTCAAACGCAACCAGATACTTCTTTTAAACGCAATAATAACCCGCCCCAACCACAGGTAAAAACATATCTTTCTTTTTCTGGTGGCACATCTATTCCAATTCGCGATTTTGCCGCAAAAGAACTATCAAATAATGCATCGGGTTTTGCGGTTATAGGCTATAATGCAAGCGTAGGTTTAAACTGGCTTTTTAAGCATGGTTTTGGCGTAGAGGTTATGTATAGATATCAATCTAATGGGCTCGATAATCAATCGTTAACTGAACAATATCATGCTAAATACCCAACTATAAATTTTACTACGACATCAACTCCTTGGAAGAATAATTTGTTTATGATTGGTTCTAATAATAGTTTTCTATATGATAAAAATAGCAAACTGTATATAGACGTAAAATTTTTAGTTGGTCTTATTAAATCTACATCATTTGGAATAACAGAAACAGGAACACAAAATGGAAGTTCTACATCGGTTACATCCTCTGTAACTAAAGGAACTGGTTTTGGTTTTTGTGGTGGATTAGGATTAAAATATGAAATTGCTCATTTAGTTTTCTTAGGGGTAAACGCAGAATATTTTACTACGACTATTGATTATGGAAATGTAACGATTAGTTCAAGTGGTAAGTCTTCAACCACGGGGGCGATTAGCCAAAAAATTAGTACGGTTAATGTAAATCTATTTCTAACTTTTCGGATAGACTAAATATTATACAAAGCACCACCACAGCTATTTTTACTTGCCCCTGTTACTTGCTTTAAGCAATTAACCTCGTTACGCAAACGTAAAACACCTAAAAAAGCAAAGATTAAAGCCTCTTTAAACTGTATAGTTTTATCATCAGGTAAAACTAATTTGCAGGTTATATAGCTTTGTATTCGTTCAATAAAATACTTGTTATAAGCACCGCCGCCTGTAATCAGCACATTTTTTGTATTGAAATGATTTAAAACCCTGGCTGTTTGAAAAGCACTATGTTCAACGGCTGTTGCCAATTTATCGTTCAATGAAATAGATTCACCTTCTAAAGGTGAAATTACTTTTTCATCAATCCACTCCCTGCCTAACGATTTGCTTTTTAAATTTTTGTAGAAAGAAAGTGCATTTAATTTTTTTAATAGAGTTTGGTTAATTTTTCCTTTTGCTGCAAGTTTACCACCTTTATCATAAGGCATTCCGGCTTTATTGGCGTAAAAATTAAATACCAAATTTGCCGGGCAAATATCAAAAGCTAAACGTTGTTTTTTGTGAATGAAAGATATATTAGAAATGCCACCAATGTTTAAGCAGGCATCATAATCGGTAAAAAGCAACTTATCGCCAATAGGCACTAAAGGCGCGCCTTGCCCACCAAGAGCAACATCGCTACTCCTAAAATCGCAGGCAGTTGTAATGTTTGTTAATGCAGCTATAGCAGCTCCATCACCAATTTGACAAGTAAAACCATTATGTGGTTGATGAAATATGGTTTGTCCATGCGAAGCAATTAAATCTACTTTATGCTTTTTTCCCTTTAAAAACTGACCAATAGCTTGTGCAGAAAACTTTCCAAAATCAACATGTAGTTTACAAAACTCCTGCGCATTAAGTAAATGAGCATGTTGTAGCTTTTCTTTCCATGTTTTATTGTAAGTAAATGTTTTGGCTTCAATAATTTTATAAACCCATTTGTTTTTGTTTTTTGTAAAGGTGCATAAAGCCACATCAAGCCCATCGAGCGATGTACCACTCATTAAACCAATAACGGTGTACGTGTTTTTTAATTCCATTGTTTAATTTGAAATTAATTTAAAAATTTCATTCACGCAACGTTCTCCATCCATGGCTGCAGAAACAATGCCACCTGCATAACCTGCACCTTCTCCGCAAGGGTATAAACCTTTTATCTCTGTATGCTGGCAAGTTTCTTTATCTCGTGGTATCCGAACCGGAGTTGAGGTACGAGATTCTACACCCACAATAACAGCTTCGTTGGTTAAATAACCTTTCATTTTTGCGCCAAAGTTTTTAAACCCTTCTTGCAAAGTTTTACCAATTACATTACCTAAAACAGGTAGCATAGATACACTGGTTATGCCCGGTTGGTAAGAACAATCAGGTAGGGTAGAGCTTGTTTTATTCTCAATAAAATCCATCAAACGTTGCGCGGGGGCTGTTTGTGTTTTACCACTGGCAACCCAGGCTTTATGTTCTAATTGTTGTTGTAAGGCAAGTGCAGCTAAGTTTTTTTGTTTTTCAAAATCTTTCCAATCGCTTGTATCTAAACCAACCACAATGCCCGAATTTGCATACGGGTTATTACGCTTAGATGGACTCCATCCATTTGTTACAACCTCTTGCACATCGGTAGCACAGGGTGCTATAATGCCACCCGGGCACATACAAAAAGAGTACACGCCCTTACCATTTACTTGGTTTACCAAACTGTATGATGCCGCAGGTAAAAACTCACGTACATTTTTTAACTGGTTAATGTTGCAATGATATTGTATGCTATCAATAATTTCTTGCGGATGTTCAACCCGAACTCCCATCGCAAAAGGCTTAGCTTCTATGGCAATATTTTTATCATTTAATAAATAGTAAATATCGCGTGCGCTATGCCCTGTTGCTAATATTAAATAATCAGCCGAGTGATTAGTAGTTGTAGTTTTTTCAAGATGAGAAACTTCAATAGATTTTATCTGTCTTTTTTCAATAATAATATCAGTAAGCTTAGCATTAAAATGAATTTCGCCGCCAAAATCTATAATAGTTTGCCGTATGGTTTCAATTATTTTAGGTAATTTATTAGTACCTATGTGTGGGTGGGCATCAACCAAAATAGTTTTGTCGGCTCCATGGAAAACTAAGGCTTTCAAAATTTTAACCACATTGCCTCGTTTTGATGAACGTGTGTAAAGCTTACCATCACTATAAGTTCCAGCACCACCTTCACCAAAGCAATAATTACTTTCGGGATTAACTATATGTTCTTTATTTAAAACAGCTAAATCTCTACGGCGTGTTTTTACATCTTTGCCTCGTTCAAAAATAATGGGCTTTAAACCTAACTCTAAACAACGCAAAGCAGCAAATAAACCTGCAGGGCCTGCACCAATAATAATAACTTGTTGTTTGTTAGATACGTTTTTATAAGCCGCTTTAATTTCTTCTTCCTGCAAAGATTCATTAACAAAGGCTTGTAAGGTTACATTTACTTTTACGTTTCTTTGACGAGAATCTATCGAACGTTTTTGTAAAATAATATGCAACTCGTCTTTTTCAGAAAGACCTAACTCTAAGCGAGCTTTGTTTTTAATTTCATTTTCTGAAAATGCTTCCGAAGGAGAAAGCGACAGATTAAGAGTGCTAATCATCCTTCAAAAGTTATGCTAAATAAAAAAACATGCGAGTTTAATTTATTAATAGGCGTAGTAAATTCGGTGTTATCTTTAATTAAAATGTTATTTAAACCTGTACTCATTTTCAACTCTATGGCAAATTTAAAATAAGGGAAATAAAAATCTACTCCGCCACCTGCATCAAAATAATAGTCGGTCTGCTTTAAACGAACTACATCGGCATTAGCTTGGTCTTTTTTTGCCGAAGCCAAATCTATACTATAAGTACCGCCAGTAATAACATATACGCCAAAGTTACGTATACGTTTTGATTGTAATTTTACATTAAGGGGTAACAAAATAAATGCAGATTCTGTTCTACGAGTAGCTACAAAAGAAGTTACCGGGTTATTGCTTACAACATCAAAAGCATAAAATAAAGTGCGCGAGGCAAAAGATACTCCGGGTAAAAAACGTAGCCTTACATATTTATGCACTTTAAAATCAACAATAATTCCTAAATTAAAACCTGGGTCGGCTTTACTGGTAATTGATTTAAGTTTTAGGGTTTCGTTAGGGTAACGAATAGAATCTTGCAAATGACTATATAACTGAGAGTTTGGAATGGTGTGTATTCTAAAATCAGTTTGGTTATAACCCAAGCTAAAACCAAAATGTAAGCGGCGATTATAAAAAGTAGGCAAGTTTAAACCTCTTTCTGTTGTGGGTTGCGCAAAAGCAGACGCAAAAAACAGAAAACAAAACGCAAGAAAAAATAATTTCACGCGACCGTAAATAAAAGGAGTTAAACTATTTTTTATGAGATTTATACTAAGCAAACGTCTACAAAATAACGAAAAAATAGTTGTTTTATTGCAAAGAAAGGGTAATGTTAAACGGTAGCCTTTATTGCTCCTAACTCTTTACCTACTTTAGCAAAAGCGGCTAAAGCTTTATCTAAATGTTCTTTTTCGTGTCCGGCAGATATTTGCACGCGTATACGAGCTTGTTCTTTCGGTACCACCGGATAAAAGAACCCTGTTACATAAATGCCTTCTGCCAATAATTTTTCAGCAAAAGTTTGAGCCAGTTTTGCATCGTACAACATAATGGGTACAATAGCACTATCTCCATTTTTAAACTCTAAACCAACCTCCTTAATGCCCTTCTTAAAATAGTTAATATTCCACTCTAATTTATCGCGTAGAGCAGTGGTTTCATTTAACATATCAAACACAGCTATAGATGCGCCCACAATATGTGGGGCCAATGAATTTGAAAATAAATAGGGGCGAGAACGTTGGCGTAAAATTTCAATAACCTCTTTTTTACCTGTAGTAAAACCCCCCATGGCACCACCTAAAGCTTTACCTAAAGTACCAGTAATTATATCTACACGGTTCATCACATTTTTTAATTCAACCGTACCACGACCAGTTTTGCCAATAAAGCCGGTAGCATGACTTTCGTCAACCATTACCATAGCATTATATTTATCGGCTAAATCACAAATTTTATCAAGAGGGGCTACAAAGCCATCCATGCTAAAAACACCATCGGTAACAATTAATTTAAAACGATTGTTTTGTGCTTTTTTTAGTTGTTCTTCTAAATCAGCCATATCGCAGTTTTTGTAACGATAGCGTTGTGCTTTACATAAGCGTACTCCATCAATAATACTGGCGTGGTTTAATTCGTCAGAAATAATAGCATCTTCTTCACCCAATAACGGCTCAAATACACCACCATTGGCATCAAAGCAAGCAGCATATAAAATAGTATCTTCCTGATGCAGAAAGTCTGCAATCTTTTTTTCTAATGTTTTATGAATGTCTTGCGTGCCGCATATAAAGCGAACCGACGACATACCATAACCGTGTGTATCTAAAGTTTTATGAGCAGCTTCTATAACCTTTGAGTGTGAGGATAAGCCTAAATAATTATTGGCACAAAAAATAATAACTTCTTTACCGTTAGCCAGTTTAACCGCTGCACCTTGCTCAGATGCAATAATGCGCTCGCGTTTAAATAAACCGTTGTTTTCAATAGCTGTAAGCTCGGTTTGCAGGTGTTGTATAAATGCTTTAGACATGATTTTATTTTTTGCGAATATCGTAAAAAGATTGCGTGTTTTTTCAGCTTAATTTTAACCATAAAAAAAGCCTTTCAGGCGAAAGGCTTTTTTTACTATGTATCATTTCTACACTTATTCTTTAATGCCGAAAAATTCGTTGTAGCTTACTTCTTTAGTATTCAATTTGTAATTGCTTTTAAACAAAGCTAAAACTTTAGCGTAATAAAGGTTTTCGTATATTTTTTCAGCTTCTTTTTCTTTTTGTAAAATCGACATAGCTGTTTTTTCTACTTCTTCATCACTTGGAGTTTGCCCGTAACGTGCAAAATGACTATGTACAAATCGTTTTGCTTCTGTGGTAGCTTCTTCAGCTGTTACAGTAAGGTTATGGCTTTTAATTATTTTGTTTTCAATTAATTTCCATTTCATTGATTGTGCCCATGCACCAAATTCAGTATTTAACTGTTCCATGGTTACAGGCTTATCATTTACAGCCATTAACCAACGTTTCAAAAAATCTTCAGGTAAAGCAGGGTTAACTGTTTCTATTAATGTTTTTTCTATTTCAGTAAATAATTTACGGTCGCTATCTTGCGCAAACATCGAAGATAATTCAGCTTTTACTTTATCTCTAAACTCTGCTTCAGTTTTAATAGAACCGTCGCCATAAACCTTTAAAAATAACTCTTCGTTAAGGTCGGCATCTTCCATGCGGGCAATGTTTTTAACGCTAAGTTGTAGGTTACAGTTTAGTTCTTCAGCTTCTTCTTTTTTTATCCCTAACGATACCGCTAATTCAACCGCATCGGCATAAAGCTCTTTACAGTTAATAATTATTTTATCCTCTTTTTTAGCACCAATCAATTTTTTCTTAGCTGTTTCGCTTTTTAAACGCTCAATGCCAATACTGGTAGATTTAAAAATACCGCCTGCTTTAATAGCACCTGTTTCATCTAATTCGTTAATGTCAACAAACACAACGTCTTTTTCTTCAGCAACCTCCGGGTTTGTAGGTTTTCCGTAATTTTTACGAACGTCCTTTACATATTTATCAATAAGTTGGTCATCAATTTTCACAACTTCGTATGTAAAAGCAGTTTTATCAGAAACCACTACATCAAATGCCGGAGCAAGACCTAAATCATATTTAAAAGTAAAAGCTTTACCATTATCCCAGTCAATTTTTTCATCAGCTTTAGGTAACGGATTGCCTAAAATTTCAATTTTATTCTCAACAATGTAGTTGTTTAAGCTATCGTTTAAAATTTTGTTTAACTCATCTGCCAAAACAGATTTACCGTACATTTTTTTAATCATGCCGGCTGGTACTTTGCCGGCTCTAAAGCCTGGAAGTGATGCCTGACGTTGTGCTTTTTTAATAGCATCTTCAACTTGTTTTTCGTAATCAGAAGGACCAATTTCAATGGTAACAACTGCATTTAATACATCAATATTTTCTTTGGTAATGTTCATTTCAATAAAAGTTTAAATAAGGGTCGCAAATTTACTACTTTTTAGTGTATTATTAAAAAATTATTTATTTGCCAAAAGCCCGTAATTATTGGGTTTAACCTATTAGTAATTATTAACGACTATTTAATTTTGGTTTAGTAAATGTTTATTAATTTCACCTCGATAACTAATTAAATTTAACTAATAAAAAATAACAACATGGCATTTGAATTACCTGCGTTACCATACGCAACCACAGCATTAGAACCGCATATAGATGCAAAAACAATGGAAATCCATCACGATAAGCATCACCAGGCATATGTAACAAACTTAAACGCGGCAATTGCCGGTACTGATGCTGAAAAATTAAGCATCGAAGAAATTTGCAAAAACATCTCTAAGTACCCAATGCCCGTTCGTAACAACGGTGGCGGCCACTTTAACCACTCTATGTTTTGGAAATTAATGAAAGCAAACGGAGGTGGAAATCCAACAGGAGAACTTGCTGAAGCAATTAACAAACATTTTACAAATTTAGAAGAGTTTAAGAAACAATTTGCAGCGGCAGCGGCAACTCGTTTTGGTAGCGGTTGGGCTTGGCTTTGTGTAAAAGCTGATAAAACATTGGCTATATGCTCTACCCCAAATCAAGATAATCCTTTAATGGATATATCAGATTGCAAAGGAACACCTATTTTAGGTTTAGATGTTTGGGAACACGCATACTATTTACATTACCAAAATCGTCGCCCTGATTACGTAGGTGCTTTTTGGAATGTTATTAATTGGGATGAAGTAAGTAAAAACTACCACAACGCTATTAAATAAGACTTGTTGATTAAATTGCAGTAAAAGGATTTGCATTGTGCAAATCCTTTTTACTTTTACCTGAAGTCAAAATCTATTGAAGAAAATTATTTTCATATTTTTTATTATTTGTACAAGCAAATTAATTGCTGCTCACTCTATAAAAACTAATAGCGTTGAGGCACTTATAATAGAGAGTAAAATAAGTAGACCGAATCCTATTTGGATTTCGTTTAAAAAGAAAAATAACGCCCGTAAAAAAGCAGTTGCCGCTGTATTGGCTTTCCCATTACCTTTTGGTGTTATAGGTTTACACCGCATATACTTAGGCACAAAGCCATATATTCCGTTAGTATATATTGGTACGGTTGGCGGAGTTTTTGGTATATTACCTTTTATAGATTTTTGTGTAATTTTATTGGATAAGGATACTGAACATTACAAAGCTAATTCGCATGTTTTTATGTGGATAGAAAATCAAACGAAGAAAACAGAAACAAATACTTATGACTGAAAATAGCGAAGAGAAAATACGTAAAGCCTTTCAAAATAAAGATTGGAGCCAAATAAAAGCAACGGATAGTTGGCAGATATTTAGGATAATGAGCGAGTTTGTAGATGGTTTTGAACGCATGGCGCGTATAGGGCCTTGTGTATCTATATTCGGTAGTGCACGTACAAAACCCGAAAACCCATACTACTTGCTTGCCGAGGAAATTGCCTATAAACTCACCTTAGAAGGTTACGGTGTTATTACAGGTGGTGGGCCCGGTATTATGGAAGCTGCTAATAAAGGAGCTAAAAAAGGAAACGGCAAATCAGTAGGTTTAAATATTGAATTACCTTTTGAACAAAAACCTAACGATTATATCGATAGGGATAAGAGCATAGATTTTAACTACTTTTTTGTACGAAAAACTATTTTCTTAAAATACTCACAAGGCTTTATAGCACTACCTGGCGGTTTCGGTACTTTAGATGAATTATTTGAAGCACTAACCTTAGTACAAACCAATAAAATTGGCGAATTCCCTGTAGTTTTAGTGGGCAGAAAATACTGGCAAGGCATGTTAGATTGGGTTAAAAGTGTAATGATGGAAGAAGAGCACAATGTAAATAAGGAAGATTTAGAACGTGTGCATGTAGTGGATACTGCTGATGAAGCTGTTAAAGTAATTACTGATTTTTATACCAAGTATTTATTAAAACCAAATTTTTAATTGATAACCTTTGTAAACAAAAAATCCGCTACTGTTTTGTTTAGTAGCGGATTTTTTGTTTAAGTATGTGTTAGACTCTATTTAGTAGCTTGATAGTATTTAATAGAGCTTGCCATCTTCAAGAAATAATATTTTTTAGGAGCAATAAGCACACTCTGGTAATTAATAGCATTTATTTGTAGTTTAAAGGTAGGAATATCATACAATGTAGTAAGTGGAAAATCATTTGGTTTAAATGTAGCTATAGAATCTGTTGGTAAACAAGTTCTTTTGTAAACAACCCCATTAACATTATCAGTCATATAAATAAATACAGAGTCAGCGTTTGTGGTGTAATTTTTAATTGGTATCGTATATTGAACAGTAGCATTGTAAGTAGAATCAACGTGGTGTGTAGCAGAATCTGATTTATAAATTGCAAGAGCTGCGTTATACGCTAACGTATCAGCAACTGAATCAGCATGATTAGGATGACTGGGCACATTAATATTTATTGTAAAATTAATTGTTGGACGAGGAGGAACCGCATTTAATACACGTGGTAAAATAGGAACCCATTTAGAATCCCAAGTTGTTATATCGTACGAATAAGTTGGGTTATTTCTTGTTGCTGTATAGGTCATCGCTGCTATAGAGCCATTTCCGCTTGCGCTCCAAATAGCTGAATTTGCAAGATTTAAAGTGAAATTTGATATAGATGATAAGTAGGATAACGCAGTTGATTTAGCCAAAACGGTATCGTTTAAAGTAATAGTTCCTGCATCTGCTAAACTGTTAAAATTACCCGTACTACTTGCCATTTTTGCCATCCCATACTCATATGTATTAACAAAGGCGCTAATAATTACTGTTTTTTCATCAGTAACTTGTGCCGAAACAAAAATACCATCAGCATCAGCTATTGTTGGAAACCAAGGTGTTGTATACGCTAAATCAGGATAAACGCCATTGCTTTGAGGATTTGTAGGAAAAGGCGTAGTATCTTTTTTGCACCCGGTAAGTAACGATAAAGATACAAGGGCTAACAAAGAGGCAGCGTAATATAATTTCTTCATAGTTGTAAAATAAGATTTTTTAACTTTTACTTTAAGGTGCAATTTTAATCAAAAATTAATTAGTGGGCAATAAACGGGCAAATAATTTTTTTAACGGTAGGTTTTAACAAAAATACGGTAACTAATTTTCTTCTACATAGTCTAAATCTTTGCCAAAAGTCTCTTCTAAATAATAAAGAGATGTAAAAGCAATTACTAAAATAATTACGCCGGTTACAATGGTAGCCATTAAGCCTTCTTTGCCAAAAAGCAGGGTCATTAAGGTTAATAAATACGATATTAAAATGGTTGATCCTCTAACAAAATTAGGGGCTGTAGTGGTGGCTGTGGCTCTTATATTAGTGCCAAATAATTCTGACGCGGTGCTTATAAAAACAGTCCAGTAACCTGTAGCAAAGCCAACAAAAACAATACAACCATAAAATATGGTTACAGATTGGCCTCCAATAACAAAATACGTAACAATACTTAAAACAGTGAGTAATAAGAAGATAAGCAGAGTCTTTTTTCTACTTTTAATCCATTGAGATACAGCTCCGCACACCAAATCTCCAACCGTAATGCCCATATAAGCGTACATAATGGCTTTACCACCTGTTATTAACTTGGCGTTTAAAGGGTTTCCACTCAACTTAGCAAATAACTCAGGCGAAAAAATAACTAAGGTACCCATAGCGTACCAAACAGGTACGGTTATAAATATGATACAGAGATATTTTAATAAACGTTTACGATTGCCAAAAAGCTGAAAAAAATTGCCTTTGCTAATGTTTTCTTGTTTTATGCTGTTAAACATGCCCGATTCGAACACACCAATACGAAGTAATAATAAAATTAACCCCATAGCCCCTCCAAAAAAGTAAGAATGACGCCAATTGCTAAAAACATCGCTCATAAACCCGGCAACTACGGCACCAAATACACCTACTGTTGCAACTATCATAGTGCCAATGCCACGTTTTTCTTTGCTCATGGTTTCGCTTACCAGGGTTATGCCTGCTCCAAGTTCGCCTGCCAACCCAAAGCCCGAAATAAAACGCAGAGCAGCATACCAATCTGTACTATTTACAAAACCATTGGCTATATTAGCTATAGAGTAAGTAAGTATAGAGCCAAACAGAACAGATAACCTGCCTTTTTTGTCCCCTAAAATGCCCCAAAATATACCGCCAATAAGCATACCGGCCATTTGCCAGTTTAATAATTGCTTACCATAGTAAGCATTTAATTCCGCTAATTTTTGTGGAGTAAGGTTTTGAAACTGTAAAGGCAGAATTTCATTTAAACTATGTGTACGCTCAACGCCAAATAAAAGTAAATCATAAATATCAACAAAATAGCCAAGTGCGGCTACTATAATTAGTTTATTTAAAGCTTTTGGCTGATTCATTATTTCACAGCTTTTAGACTTAAATCAAGGCTTTTAACGTGATGAGTTAAAGCACCAACCGAAATAAAATCTACTCCGGCCAAAGCATAATTACGAATAGTTTTTTCGGTAATGCCGCCTGATGCTTCGGTCTCATATTTTCCTTTAATTAAACTAACAGCTTGTTTTACCAAAGCCGGAGTGAAATTATCAAGCAAAATTCTGTTTACTTTGCCATGTGCCAATACTTTTTTTACATCATCAATGCTACGGCACTCTACTTCAATAGCTAATTTCAACTTGTGTTTCTTTAAATATAAATTAGCTGCATCAATTGCTTGAGTTATGCCTCCGGCAAAATCTATATGATTATCTTTTATTAAAATCATATCATATAAAGCATAACGGTGGTTTGCTCCACCACCAATAACCACTGCCCATTTCTCAAAAAAACGAAATAAAGGAGTAGTTTTGCGTGTATCTATAACTTTAGTACGCGTCCCTTTGCAAAGTGTTTGTAATTGATGGGTTTTGGTAGCAATGCCACTCATACGCTGCATAATGTTTAGTACTAAGCGTTCAGCAGTAAGTAGTTGGTAAGTAGGGCCACTAATTGTAAAAGCAACGTCTCCTTTTTTAACTAAAGTACCGTCTTTTATCTTTTCAGTAAACTTTATTTTAGGATTTACTTTTTTAAAAATAAAACGAGCGGCCTCCACCCCAGCCAGTATACCATCTTCTTTAACCAAAAGGCGCATGTTGCCCTGTTGATTTTTGGTTAGAGTGGCTAAAGTAGTATAGTCTCCATTGCCAACATCTTCTGCAAAGGCTTGTTTTACAAAGGTTTTAAAGTTAAAGTTGGCTTGGTGTTGTTTTATGTAAGATTTCATGCGGCTTCAAAATTATATAAAGTTTTAAAGTAACAAGGTTTTAAATGTAATTTACAAACTTGGCTATTATAAAACTATGGTACATTTACAACATGAAAATAATATTGCTTCAAATAGATAAAACCGACCAAAGTTTTGTTGAACAAGGGGTACAGGAGTTTACCAAGCGTTTAACACGTTACACATCTTTCGAAACTATTACCATATCTATTAATAAAACTATACGTAACAAAACCATTGCCGAGCAAAAACTGGAAGAAGAAAAGCAATTACTTACCCACCTTAATAAATATGATGTTATATTTTTATTAGATGAAGTAGGTAAAGAATTTTCTTCGGTGCAGTTAGCCAATCAAATACAGAGTATTTTAAATGCAGGCAAAAAAAGTTTGTGCTTTGCTATTGGTGGTCCGTATGGATTTACAGATGAAGTGAGAAAAAAATATCCCTTAATTAGTTTTTCTAAATTTACTTTCTCACATCAAATGATTAGGCTTTTATTTTGTGAACAGCTTTATAGGGCATTTACCATCATTAAGGGAGAAAAGTATCACCACATTTAATTAAAATTACTGTCCCCAAGAACGCTGACTGCCGTTGCTATTATCTTTAAAACTATTTTTTAATGAAAAAACCACTGTATAGCTCATGCGGTAACGCACATATTTTCCATCTCTAATAGCAGGGGTCCATTTTGTTAATCCTATAACACGTATAGCTTCGTTACTGCAGCCACCGGAAAGACCGCCATTTAGTACTTTAATGTTAGATACCATTCCATCGGGCTCTACTACAAAAGTAAGTAGTACTTTTCCCTCAATGTTTTGACGAGTAGCCACATCCGGATACTCAAGATTTGAATATATAAACTCCGGAAATGTTTTATCTCCATTATTAAAAATGGGGGAGTGCTCTGCGGTTTCGTAAATGTTGGTAGAGCTATCGGTTGGCACATCAACATAAAGCGGTGTATCAAAGCCACGTTCTTTTACTTGTTTTTTGTATTTTGAGGTAGAAAAAGTAACCTCTAAATTATAATTTACGCTAACAGGCATGCCTTCTTTATTAGAAGGAATCCAATCTAAAAGCTTTAAAAGGCGCATGGCTTCTTTATCTGCAGCAGGAGTTAAAGATTTAACTACCGATACGTTTATTGTTTTTCCTTCTTTGGTTACAACAAAATAAAGCTGCACGGTACCTTCCTTTTTATTTTTAAAATCTTCAGGCGGATAAACTAAATGGTCGTGCAAAAAACGTTTAAGTTCTACTTTTCCACCATAAACTTCCGGAAAATTATCTACATTAAACTGATACTGACTTTTATCTACTTGTGCTTTAAGTGTTAATGCACTTGCTAAGCAAAATATAAATAGCGGTTTTAAAAAATTAGCCATGCGTAAAATATTTTTCTACTTCGTCCATAAACCAATCGGGTGGTGTACAAGGTTTATTACGTTCTCTATCTACAAAAACAAGTGTCACCGAACCAGTGTTTAGCAATTCTTTTTTCTCGTTAAAACATTCGTAATGAAAAGTAAAACGCACACCCGGCAACTCTTTTACGGTGGTAATAATTGTTAATTCATCATCGTAAAAAGCGGGCTTTTTATACTGAATGGTAAAATCTAATACAGGTAATAAAATGCCTTTATCTTCAATTTCTTTATAACTAAAGCCAATTTTACGTAAGGTTTCTACACGAGCTACTTCATAGTACTGAGCATAGTTTCCATAATAAGCATAGCCCATGCGGTCAGTTTCACCATAACGAACGCGTATTTTAGTTTCTGATCTTAACATAATGGTAACAAAAATAATTTTTAAAATTACAATTGCCGCTTACATTTGTAAAAATGTATAAAAACTTTAAACTCACCATAAAATTAGGTTTTGCAGGTGTGCTACTTTTAGTAGCATCGTGTAGTAGCAAACACTTATCTGTACAACAAACTCAGCCTCAACATTTTATTATAAATGATAATGCGGTCGATTCGCAAATAGTAAAAACCATACAGCCCTATAAGCAAAGCTTAGATGGTAAAATGCACGAGGTAATTGGTACAACGCCTGTTGCGTTTACTAAAAAAACACCTGAAAGCACGTTGGGCAACTTTTTTGCCGAAGCTGTTTTTGATAGAGTAAAACACTTACCTAATATAGATACGGTAAACACATTTGCTATGTTTAACAATGGAGGATTACGTACATCGGTGCCACAAGGCGACATTATGGTAGGTAGCATGTATGAGCTCATGCCATTTGAAAATAAACTGGTAGTTATAAAACTAAATGCTGAAAGGTTGACGAAACTGCTCAACTTTATGGCTGAAAAAGATGGCGCACCTGTTGCAGGCATCCGCTTTATTATAGCTGATAAAAAAGCTACTAATGTTACCATAAACGGAAAACCGTTTGATGCTAACACTACTTATTACGTTGCTACCAGTGATTATTTAGCGGGCGGCGGAGATAAATTTTTTAGTGCCGATGAAAATAATTCGATGGTTAAAACCGACCTTTTATTACGCGATATTTTAATTGATTATTGCAAAAACCTTAGCAAACAAAATAAACCAGTAACCGCAAACACAGATGGCAGAATACAGTACGCAAAATAGACGAGAATTTTTACGCTATATGCTTGGTGCAGCAGCTGTTTATGGCGGCGCATCAAAAATGTTAGCTAACGAAATTTTGCTTGATAAAGGCATCAGCAAATTAACTATACTGTACACAAACGATGTACATAGTAGGATAGAGCCTTTTCCTGATAACGACCCAAAATTTGGTAACCAGGGTGGTGCAGCAAGGCGTGCTGCTATTATTAAAAGAATTAGAAGAGAAGAAAAAAATGTATTGCTGCTTGATACCGGAGACATATTTCAAGGAACGCCCTATTTTAACTTTTATGCAGGCGAGTTAGAGTTTAAATTAATGAGCGAGATGGGATACGATTTATCAACCTTTGGTAATCATGATTTCGATTTAGGGGTAGATAATATTATAAAACAAATGCCAAATGCCAAGTTTGAATTTGTAAACGCTAATTACAGTTTTAAAGACAGTCCGCTTGAAGGTAGAATTAACCCATATAAAATAATTAAGAAAGATGGGGTAAAAATTGGCGTATTTGGTTTGGGCATTGAGTTGCAAGGCTTGGTAGAGAAAAAAAATTACGGCAACATTCAGTATAACGACCCAATAGAAGCAGCCAAAAAAACGGCAGCTATTTTAAAGAATGATAAAAAGTGCGATTATGTAATTTGTTTATCTCACTTGGGGTATAATTATACCGAAAAGAAGGTTAGTGATACCATTCTGTCTGAACAAACGCAAGACATTGATTTAATTATTGGCGGGCACACTCATACTTTCTTAGATGAACCAAAACTAAAAACTAACGCTGCCAATAAACCTGTTTATGTTACTCAAGTAGGCTGGGCGGGTATTTGGTTGGGCAGAATTGATGTTATGTTTAGCAAAAATACCGAGCAAAAAACAGCAACAGCTTCGGTTATTACGGTACACGAGCATATAGGTTAAATTTCTTCTTTTAAATATGCAGGCAAAACGTTATGTTTGCTAATATGAACTTTGGCTGCGTGGGTTTTTCTAAACAATTAAAAGCTTTTCTTTTTTCTTTTATATGCTTTATTGCATCCGTAAATTTTTATGCACAAGAATTTAATTTCTCTCAAATCACCCTGCGCGATGGTTTACCAAGCTCTCAAATAAACTGTATTTATCAGGATGACGAAGGTTACATTTGGATTGGAACTAACGAGGGAATAAAAAAATACGTAGGCAAAAGTTTTATAGACATATATGCTCAAAATCCGGTTTCGTTATCCCGCCCCATTAAATCTATTGCTGAAAGCGAAAAACATATTTGGTTTGCTAACGATAGGTCGCTTTTTAAATGTGTAGGCAATTATACCGAAGAATATCCGTTATTTAATAAAACCAATCCGGTATTAATAAATAAAATTATTCCGGCTTCCGATTCGTTACTTTATATACTTACAACAGTAGGGGTGTGGGAATTTAAAGACAATAAGTTTACCCAACTTTTTACCAATTTAAAAATAGATGTAGAAAACATTACTTGTGGTTACTATCATAAAAGCGACAACGAACTTTGGCTGGGCACAGATGGGAGTGGCATATATGCTATTAACACAATAAACAACACACTGGTAAGTACACATCAGGCTATATACGACTCACTTAAAAACGAAAAAATAAAAGATATAGAATCGTATTTCGATTCTAAAATGTTTATAAGTGTATTAGGGCGTGGCATTATGCAGTACAATTATAACGCGCCCATTTGGTTAGAATCTTTACCCGAAACATGGCTTGCCTATACTGCAGATATTAGTGTAGATAAAAAAGGCAATATATGGTTTGCTACACTTGGTAGCGGCTTAATAAAATACGACGAAAAAGAATTTGAAATAATTACGGAAGAAAATGGCTTGGCTCAAAATAATTTATTATGTGCCACGTCTGATAATTATGGGAACGTTTGGTGCGGAACTTCTTCTTTAGGAGTATCTATATTGTTGAACGAAAATTTTTTAATCTATAACACCAAACAAAATTTACCGGCACCTAATTGTAAACAAATAACACAAATAAATGATAATCAATGGTTGTTGTGTACATCGGGGGGGGCTTGTTTTTTTGATGGAAAAAATATTAGCCCGTTTTATCAGCAAAAAGTAGAAAATACTACCTGTGCGGATTATAATGCATCAAGCAATCAACTTGTTTTAGGGCATTACTATTCAGATGTTGATATTTATGATTGCGCCACAAAAAAAGTAATCAACCAAATTAAAACTAATGCAGAAATCTCGTCGTTAAAATTCTTAAAAGATACAGCCCTGCTTATCGGCACTAATAAACAAGGTTTATTGATTTATAATTTTAAAACAAAAAAACTGGGTAATTTTTCTACTCAATTCAATTCGCTATCTGTAAACAGTATTGCTGTAGATAACGAAACGGTGTGGATTGGCACTGACAGAGGTTTGTATTATATCCAAAACAACGAAGTATCTAAATTAGTTGATAAGGATAATCAATTATCAGAATCAGATGTTTCTTCTATCTCTTGTAGTAATAATTATATGTATGCTGCTACTAATGGCTTTGGTTTATTTAAGTATAACAAAAGCAGTAAAATGCTCGAACAAATTGAGCGTAAACAGGGCTTACAAAGTATAGTTATTAAAGCTGTACAAGCAGTTAATGATAATGAAATTTACCTAAGCTCATCAAACAGTTTATATAAAATAGTATTTGAATCGAATGAAATTAAAATTAACACTTTAATTGAAAGCTTTAGCAGAAATAATGCAGAGTTTTTGCAAGGCTCTCTTATGCAAGGAAATTCAGGTAATTTTTACCTGGGCACCAGCAAAGGTTTGTTAGTATACAAACAATCCGAAGATGGAGATGTATTAAAAGGCTTAGTAGTAAAGCTTACTGCGGTGCAATTATTTAACGATACAACTAATTGGCAACGCATGGGCTTTAGTTTTAATAGTAAAGCTAATGTACCCGAACAGCTTGTGTTGCCTTACAACAAAAACGATTTAACTTTTTATTTTGAAGTGTTTAACTCATTAGGCGATAATAAATGTTTCTTAAAATATAAATTAGAAGGTTTTGATAAAAAATGGGTTTACACTGAAAAAACAAACCATGCTATTTATTCAAATTTATCTGATGGAAAATATACTTTTTTTGTTTCTGTATCTTTTGATGGAAGAAACTGGAGTGCACCCGCAGAGTTTTCATTTCAAATAGAAGTTCCTTTTTGGAAAACAAACAGTTTTGTAGTATTAGTACTTGCTTTATTAGTTTGTATTGTAGCATTTTTTCTTCGGTTTTTTAAGAGTTATAAAGATGATTTAATAAAATCGTCTAATGTAAATTATAACTTACCTAATACACGCATTATACTTGTGTGCGGCGCTATATTAGTTCCTGTAACTGCTTTTGTGTACGCTGCTATTAATGATGATTATGATGTTAAACTATTCTATCAAATAATAGTAGGGGCACTTTTATTAATGTTAATGCTGTTAACCTACACCTCAAGGTTTGTAAAAATAAACGGAAGAATAATATTAATAGGCGCTTTTTATCTTATAAGCGGCTTATATATTTTATTGTCATACTTGTCAAATCTAACTCCCTATTTTTTTATGGGGATGGTTCTCATTATAAACATAGCACACCTTGTTATTAATAAAATAAAGCCTTTTCTTATATATGGTATTTTTGTAATGCTGGCAAGCGTTTTCTTATTTTTTGCAGTTAAAAGCCCAATATATAGCCCGGGCATGTTTTTAATGATTATTATAACCTCTATTATTCTAACTTTAGTTAGCATACAGGTTCAGTTAAACTTATACGACCGTCTATTTTTTGCAGATACCACCATTAACACCGGAAATTCACTTGTAATTGCATCGAATAAAGACGGAGAAATTGTATTTGTATCAAAAAACTTTGAGCAGATTTTAGGATATACGGAACAAGAACTTTTAGGAGATGGCTGGTGGAAAATTCGTTCGGAAGATGAAGCTCATAACCAAGTTGTTAAAGATAGTGTTGTAGGCAGGCATATAGAACGCAATTCGGTTGAGCGCATTATTGATAAAAAGGGTGTAGCACGATGGATACAATGGGAAAACAGTTTTTTTGAAAACAATCTTGTAGTTGGTATTGGAATTGATATAACCGATAAAAAAGAAATAGAAGAGCGTTATCAGCACATTGTTGAAGCGGCAAGCGATATTATTTATACAACTGATGTAAATGGTTTATTTACCTACGTAAACGAAGTAGGTACTCGTATTATTGGTTATAGCAACGAGCAGTTATTGCACATGCGGTTTAACCGTTTAATAAGAAAAGATTATATAAAAAAAGTAATGGCTTTTTATTATCATCAATTAAAAAGTCAAACAGAAGAAAGTTATTCTGAATTACCAATTATAACAAAAGACGGAAAAGAAATTTGGGTGGGACTATCTTCTAAATTATATCGAGATGAAAAACAGGATAATAAAATTATCGGTTTTCATGTTATTTGCCGTGATATAACCGAAAGAATAGAAGCCCAAAAACAAATCGAAGAAAAAAATAAACGCATTCAATTATATTCAGAAAAATTAGAGCTACTAAATGGAGTAAAACAAATAATTTTAGAAGCTACTCAAAAAACAGATTTAATAGAAAATTTATTAACCGAATTAAAATCTAAAATTACCGATGCTAAACGTGCTACACTTACTTTATTTGATGAAGATATAAAGACAGCTTACTTATACGAGTATAACGCAGAAAAAAAAGAAATAGATTTGCAGGTGCATCCTGCTGCTGACTACCGTAGCTTGCCAAATTTGTTGAAAAATCAATATTATAAAGTTGATGATTTATATAATTCAGGACCACATTCAAAAACAGATGATATAGTTAAAAAATTAGGCATTAATTCGTACTTAATTACTCCTTTATTTTTTAACGGAAAACTTACCGGTGCATTTAATTTAGCATCAGAGCATAAGGCCTTATTTGATGAAGATTATATAAATTTTGCCCGTCAAATAGCAGATGCCGTTGCCATCACGTTAAGTCAAATAAACAACAAAGAAACTATTGAACAGCAAAACATTCGCATTCAAAGTTATTCTGAAAGGCTGCAGGTAATTAATAAAATTAAAAAAGAGTTTATCAATGCTAAGAGTCAAACCGAATTAATAAACTCGGTATTGTATAAATTGTGTACCAGCATAAACCAATACAAAAGTACGTTTGTCACTTTCCATAACCAGCAAAATAAAAAATTAGAAACTTTCTATTACGATATACATACATCTTCCATAAAACAACACCTGCAAATCGGTAAAGACAATTTTAATTATAATGCTTTCGATAAAAAAGATTATTTATTATATAGTAGTGTAAAGCCATCGCAAATAGAAAATATAAATAGTTTCCCTGATGATACAATAAAGGCTAACACCCGCTCTTTTTTAAGTGTAGCTATTAAACGTGGCAACCATGTAACTGGTACAATTTCTGTATTGTCTTCTAAACCCGATACGTTTTCTGAGCAAGACATTCAAATACTTACTGATTTGGCGGAATCTATCCAGTTGGGAGTAGAGCAGATTACGTATCGTAAAGAGTTATCCGAAAAAAATAAAGATATATCAGATAATATAGATTATTCGCGCCGTATACAACAATCGGTTATGCCGCCTGAATCGTTTATGAAGGAAATGCTTCCTGAATCATTTATTATTTTAAAACAACGAGATGTTATTGGAGGTGATTTTTATTGGTGTTACCGTAAAGACGACAAAATTTTTGTAGCACTCGGAGATTGCACGGGGCATGGCGTTTCAGGAGCTTTACTAAGTATTTTATGTAGCAACATTATTTCGCAGGCTATTAAAGAACATAATATGTTCGACCCTGGTTTGATACTTGATTTTTTAAATAGAAAAATAAAGGAATCGCTAAATCAATATAAGCAGGCAGACGAAATTTTAGATGGCTTAGATGTATCGCTTTGTGTACTTGATTTAAAATATAATGTGCTTATGTTTAGCGGAGCTATGCATAATTTATATTTAATAAATAAAGGAAGTCTTAATGAAATTAAAGGTAATCGTATACCTATTGGTGGCATTGCATCGGGACTTAATACACAGTTTACCACACAAGTTAGGGTGTTGAATGAAGATTTAAAAATATACATGAGCACGGATGGTTACTTTGACCAGTTTAACGGAACCGACATTAAAAAATATAGTAAGAGCAGATTTAAACTTACTTTGCTTGACATGGAAGAAATGCCTTTTACCAAACAAAAAAACTATTTATGGAAACAACATATTGAGTGGAAAAAAAAAGGCAGCCAAACAGATGATATATGTGTTATTGGTTATTCATTGAGGGGGCTATTAAAATCAAAAACAGATAGTTAAAGAATTTTGTTTAAATTTGTGAGAGAAGTATGAATTTATCGATAGAGTCAACAGAAAAAACGCCGAAAGTAAATTTTAATACTACTAATAACGAGTTAGTGTTGGAGGGGATTTGTATCCCCGAACTAACTCACGAGTTTTTTAAACCGGTAATTAATTTTATACATACTATTGAGCAAAGTCCTGTAAAGCAATTTGCTTTAACGGTTAAGCTTCATTTTTTTAATACTGGGAGTGCCCGCTACATTTTAGAATTAATGAAAACGGTGCAAAAACTAAAAGAAAAAGGCATTGCAGTTACTTTTAAATGGTACTATAACGAAGATGATGAGGACATAGAAGAAGCGGGGCGTAGTTACTCATTTATTCTAAATGAGCCTTTCGATATGATTTCTTTTAAATCATAAATCTATTTAATTTCCTGGCACAATTCAATTAAAACTCCATTAGTAGTTTTGGGGTGCAAAAAACAAATCAGTTTATTATCAGCTCCTTTTTTAGGTTCCGGGTTTAAAATTTCAAAACCTTCTGTTTGTAATCTTTTTATTTCAGCATAAATATCGTCCACCTCAAAAGCCATGTGATGTATGCCTTCGCCACGTTTTTCAATAAATTTGGCAATGGCTGAGTTTTCGTTTTGAGCCTCTAATAACTCTATTTTACTCTCGCCCAACATAAAAAAAGAGGTCGATACTTTTTCACTTTCAACAGCTTCTACTTTATATAAGTCTTTACCGAAAAGCTTTTTAAATAACTCGTTACTTTCTTTCAGGTTTTTAACCGCTATACCAATGTGCTCAATCTTTTTTAACATAAGCGCGAATTTAAGCCAAATCATATGAATTTGTGTTATCTTTGCACTACAAAAAAATTGAAAATGAAAACAGTATTATTAGGTGTTTTTGGTACACAAGAAATTATCTTAATTCTAATTGGCGTGTTATTATTATTTGGCGGAAAAAAAATCCCTGAATTAATGCGTGGCTTAGGTAAAGGCATGAAAGAATTTAAAGATGCCTCAAAAGGAGAAGAAAGTACTCCATCTGTAGAGAAAACTGACAAAAAGTAACTCTGTGTACGTATTTAAAAGCATTGCCTCGTTGCAAAACGATTTAAGGCAAGGCAACACTACTTGTAAAGGTTTAGTTAATGCTTGTTTATCTTCTATTGAAGAGAAAAAGCACCTTAATATTTTTTTAGAAACCTTTAATGAGTCTGCTTTAAAACAGGCTGATTTGGTTGATGCCAAAATTAAAGCAGGTACAGCAGGCCGATTAGCCGGAGTTATTATTGCTTTAAAAGATAACATTTGCTATAAAAACCATAAGGTTTCTTCGGCCTCAAAAATTTTAGAAAACTTTACTTCACTATATAGTTCTACGGTGGTAGAACGTTTATTGGATCAGGATGCTATCATAATTGGCCGCACAAACTGTGATGAGTTTGCTATGGGTAGCAGTAACGAAAACTCGGCCTTTGGTAAAGTTTTAAACCCGGTAAACGAAAAAACTGTTCCAGGAGGTTCATCGGGTGGTTCTGCAGCAGCAGTTGCGGCTAATTTAGTTCATGTGGCTTTAGGAAGTGATACAGGTGGAAGTATTCGTCAACCGGCATCTTTTTGCGGTGTAGTAGGCTTAAAACCTACTTATGGCAGGGTTTCTCGTTGGGGACTAATTGCTTATGCCTCTTCATTTGATCAAATTGGGCCACTTACTAAAACTATTGATGATGCTGCTTTAGTGCTTGAAATTATTGCAGGTGCTGATGAATTTGATGGCACCGTTTCATCTAAACCAGTTGCTGAATACACAAAAGCAGCACCAAATAAAAAATTAAAAATAGCTTATATAAACGATTGTTTAGATAACGAGGCACTTGACCCTGCTATTAAAAACAACATTACTAAAACTATTGAAAAGCTGAAACAACAAGGCTACACAGTAGATGGGGTTGATTTTAAAGAACTGGAATATTTAGTGCCTACTTATTATGTACTTACTACAGCCGAGGCTTCATCTAACCTGAGTCGTTTTGGCGGTGTGCCTTATGGTTACCGCAGCAAAAATGCCACTGATTTAGAAAGCACCTTTAAAAAATCGCGTACCGAAGGTTTTGGTAAAGAAGTTCAACGCCGTATTATGTTGGGTACTTTTGTACTTAGTGCTGGTTATTACGATGCTTATTATGCTAAAGCACAACAAGTGCGTCGTGTGGTACGAGATAAAACCTTAGCCATTTTTAAAGACTACGATATTATTTTAATGCCAACTACACCCGGGGTTGCTTTTGAGCATGGCTCAAAAACTGCCGATCCAATTAAAATGTATTTAGAAGACATTTATACCGTACAAGCTAATATTACGGGTGTTCCCGCTATATCTATACCGGCAGGTGTTAACGAACAAAATATGCCTTTTGGTTTACAGTTAATGGCACGTCCGTTTGAAGAAGAATTGTTACTGGCTACTGCTAAACACATCTCTGCACTTTAATTCAAAATATTAGCCCTGTAAACAAAAAATCCCGCCGTTTGGCAGGATTCTTTGGTTCAAAAAGTAGAATTAAGTTTAACCCTATTAAATAATAAAACCACTTTTAGTTTAACGAAAGAGGTGGAATTTTACCCTCATTCAAAAGCTCAGTACATTTCTTTTTATGCGCATCAAAATTACCAAAAGCAAGTGCATCAAGCATTTCCTCTCGGCTCATGTTTGGTTGTTTAAATTTCTTACGAATTTCATCTGAGCAACGGTCAACAAAGTCTTCAAAACGTTGCGGTGCCCAAATATATTCTCTTCTTGCGTCTACTTTAAATTCTTCAGGTAAATCTCCTTCAATTTTAGCTTTAATTTCTAATCCGTCGTATACTTTAGGTAATTTACGATTGTCAAACACAAATGGTTTTGAAATCATAATTACATGTTTCTTGCGCTTTACGTCAATTAACGAAAGACCCTGAAAACGTAAACCTTCTTTAGTAAGCGGTTTAAATTTTTTCTGAAAATGATTTAAAATTTCAAACATGGCTATAAATTGGTGGAGTACAAAGATACTGACTATTTATTAACAATTCTATTTATTGGGCTATGTAAAACCCTTGTTGGTCTAATTTAAGATTTGATTAAAATAGACTTATAAGCTGTTTATAAGCCGTTGGAAATGTGTTAGTAAACTGCTAATAAACTCGTATTATGCTTTATTTAAATTAGTTTAAAATAATGATAACCAATATATTAACTTCTAATCGAGGCGTTTAGTTTTTCTTCAAAAACCTTAATTAATTTGTTAGTAGTGTTCGTAATTTGGTTGTCGGTTAAAGTGGCTTCGGCATTCTGTAAAGTAAAACTAAGTGCGTATGATTTTTTGCCTGAAGCGATTTTATCTCCTTCATAAACATCAAATAATGATACTTCTTTTAAGAAATTACGTTCGGTTTCAAAAGCCAGTTTTTCAAGCTCTGCATAGGTAACTTGCTTATCAAGTAACAAAGCTAAATCGCGTTTAACAGCGGGGAATTTAGATGCTTCTACATAAGTAACAGGTTTAAATGCCAGGTTGTAAATAACATCTAAATATAATTCAGCATAAAAAACAGGTTGACTAACATCAAAGCTTTTTAAAACAGGATTATTTACTGCGCCAACTATAGCAATTACTTTGTTTTTAACCTGATATTGGTAAACCCCTGAAAGCGATTTATGTTCTGCATTCTGAGCTTTGTAATTAATGCCCAACTTAGCAAAAATAGCTTCTACATACGATTTTAAAGTATAGAAACTAACATTATCAGGTTTTGGTTGATGGTGACTGGCATCATGCTTTTTACCACTAATAACAAGGGCTACTTGCTTTTGTTCGCTATAAGGAAATTCGCCGCTTTGTTTTTTATGGTAAGTTTTTCCGTATTCAAATAACTTTATATCCGAAGTTTTTCGATTGATATTGTATGAAACCGCCTCTAACATGCCATAAAGCAGGGTAGGGCGTAGAACCGACAAATCGCTGCTTAAAGGGTTAAGCATAGGTACAACATCCTCATCATTTTGAGTGTAAGCGCTTTTAGTAAGCGAAGTGCTCATAGCCTCATAAAATCCTTGATTGGCAAGTACTGTAGCAATTTCTGTATCAACCTTATTTATTACACTCGGTTGATTAACTGACATCGAGAAACTAATTTTTCCGCTCAACTCAATATTATTCATTCCATAAATGCGCAACACTTCTTCAATAACATCAGCTTCACGCGTAACATCGTATTTGTAACGAGGAACATGTAATAACAAGCCATCCGCACCTTCTTGTATAATTTCTATACCAACCGAAAGCAAAATGTTTTTAATAATAGTTCTATCAATGGTTTTACCAATTAAACTATCGCAATTAGAATAAGAAAAAGCAACTTTAAACGGTTCTACTTTTTCAGGATAAACATCAACTATTGCCGATGAAATTTGCCCGCCCGCAATTTCTAAAATAAGATTAGCCGCTCTGTTAAGCGCGTTTATAGTCATTTCAGGGTCTGTGCCTCTTTCAAAACGGAAAGAAGAATCAGTTTTTAACCCTAAATGTTTAGCTGTTTTTCTAACTGAAGAAGCATCAAAATACGCCGATTCTAAAAATATAGCCGTTGTTTTATCGGTAACGCCGCTATGTAAACCGCCAAATACACCTGCAATGCACATAGCATTTTTAGCATTAGCAATTACTAAGTCAGTCGACTTTAAAGTACGTTCAACTTCATCAAGCGTAACAAATTTTTCACTTTCTTGTGCACGGCGCACCACAATTTTATTTCCTTCAATAGCATGTGCATCAAAAGCGTGTAGTGGTTGTCCCAATTCGTGCAGCACAAAGTTGGTTATATCTACAATGTTGTTAATAGATCGTAAACCAATAGCGTTAATATAATTTTTTAACCATTGTGGCGATGGTGCAACCGTAATACCACTAATAGCAATGCCACCATAGCGTTTACATGCAGTAGGTTCTTCAACCTTAATATCAATAGTTAAGATGCCCGATGGTTCTGGCAATTCTTTAATCCCGTTAAGGTGCGTTTGGTTGGTATTTGAATTTGTTTGGCAATTAAGTACAGCCACTAAATCGCGTGCAACACCTATGTGAGAAGCCGCATCACCACGGTTAGGGGTTAATCCAATTTCGAAAATAGTATCGGTATATAAATTCAAATATTCTGCCGCAGGTGTACCAACAACAGCGTTTTCAGGTAAAATCATAATCCCATCATGACTTTGCCCAATGCCCAATTCATCTTCAGCACAAATCATTCCCTCACTTGCTTCACCGCGTATTTTAGATTTTTTAATTTCAATAGTTTCTCCGCTAAATGTATGCAGCACACTCCCAACGGTAGATACTAAAACCTTTTGGTTAGCTGCTACATTCGGTGCACCGCAAACAATGCTTAGTATAGTGCCATTACCCACATCAACTTTAGTTAAGCTAAGTTTATCGGCATTAGGGTGTTTTTCTTTTTCAAGTACATGACCAACAACTACTCCTTTAAGCATGCCCTTCACGCTTTCAAAATTTTCCATGCTTTCTACTTCCAGTCCGCAATCGGTAAGCGCTACAGAAACCTGTTCAGGAGTTATATATTTATTATTGATAAGGGTTTTAAGCCAGTTGTACGAAATTTTCATTTTTACGAATTAAATAAGCAGGCAAATTTAGCAATTTACTGATGTTTATCTAATTTCAGAAACGGCAATAATCTGTATTTTTCGTTCAGATGCCGCGCTTGGGTTATACACACTGTTACGTGTATCATAATAATCATCGCTTACTTTGCTTACAGGTAACTCACCCACATCTTCTTCAAAATAAATAAGTTTATTACTTTGTACGTAAGGCACAAACATGCCTTTTTTGTACTGGTTAAAATAGTTCTGTAAACTGACTATTCTTCGCTTAGCCAAATTAACGTTATAATCGGTTGATGCAAGCGGAGAGCAAAAGCCTTTCATCGTAATTTTCACCGTTTCACCTCGTTGCAAAACATCTTCAAGTAAAAGGGCAAATTTTTCTAAATCGTTTAAGCCGGCTTGCACACTATCTTCAAAAAAGTTTTCTACTTTATTTTCGGCGGTTTGTTTATCTGTATTTTTTAAATCTTTTGAAAACTCACTTAAGTATAAGGGGCGCATGGCTAAATAAGCTTCGCAGGTAGCTTTATAATTTTTCTTCGTAGTAATGGCTTTTGTTTTTGCATCGGGTTCATCGTTATGAAAATACAAAGTAAGTGGCACCAATAATTTCATCTGACTAATAACCTGCAAGGCAGTATCAATTGGTTTTACCGGTTCATCGGGTATAAGCGAAGGAATAGCAAAGGCATAAATATCGTTGCAGCAACTTTCTTTTTCTTCAAAATAGGAGCCTACCCGGTTAGATGAAAGATACACTTTGTTTTTTTTGCTGTTAACGCTATAATAAATATCGTTTAATGGACTGTTTAACGGATAACCCCCATTTTCAGGGGCTTTAAAAGCATCGTTTTTATATTCACTTTTAAAAACATCAAACCCTCCCAAGCCTTTATGGTGGTTAGAGCTGAAGTATAAAGTTTGCGTTACACTCTCAAAGTAAGGTGTAATTTCGTCTTCGTAGCTGTTAATTAATTTGCCTGCGTTTACAGGGTTAGTAAAACTTTCGTCAGCCGATTTTTTACAATACCAAATATCCATGCCTCCTTGTCCACCTGCTCTGTCAGATGAAAAAAACAAATACTGCTCGTCATTTATCTTGCTTAAACAAGGTTGAGTGGTAGTTGACCCTTCAACATTTACTGGCGATGAAAGTAGGATAGGAGTAGTCCATTTGCCGCCAACATATTTTGCTTCATAAAGCTTACAAACAAAGGTTGCTGCATTTTTTTGCTGGCATTCCGAAAAAATAATTTCAGTAAAATCAGTATTAAAACAAGGGTTTGCAGTGTGCACCCCTCGTTTATTAATAATAGTATCCATTTCCATAGCACGCTGCCATTTTTGGTTTTCTTTTTTAGAAATGAAAATTTTATTGAAAGCCAAATCGGCTTTTTTGTCTTTATCTTTTTTATCGCGTAACGAAGAAAAATATAACAAGCTATCAGCTTCTATAGGCGCGTATTCCGATACTTTTGAGTTTACATTACTATCCAAATGTTCTACAGTTATAGGCATGGGGCTTTTAATTAATAATTGAGCTAAATCACACGATTCGCCTTCCAGTTTTGATTTCTCTGCCATTTTTTTCAAATGTTCATCTCTGCTTTTTTTGTTACCGGTGGCAAACTTGGTAAAGAATTTTTTTGCCTGTTTATACTGCGCTTTGCTTTTTAATAACTCACCTAACCAAAAAATAGTTTCAGGATATTCTCTTCCATTATCAACTTTAAACACTTTTTGATACCAGTGTAAAGCAATATCATTATCATAATTTAAACGACTTGCCGTGGCATATAGATACTGATACTCAATAGTTGAAGAATCCAATAAAATTACCTGATTATATAACTGTGCAGCCGAGAAATAGTCTTTCTCATTCATGGCCTCAGTTCCCTGTTTTAATAGCTTTTTTATACTCTGCGCAAAATTTTGTTGCTGAACAAAAAACAAAAAGCATAACGAAATAGATATGTAGACGTGTTTTTTTAGCATACTACATATAAACAGGGCAACTGCGTTTTTTTGGTATAAATGTGGGTCTTTTCTTAAATATGGCAAGTATGCAAACTTCAATAGCACCACGTTTATTCGTAGCTACATTAAAGGCAGATGTGTTTATATCATAAGCCAAACCTACCCGGTAATTTTTATAATCCATGCCCAGTAAAACAATGGTGGCATCGTTCCAACGGGCAGATATGCCCATGTTTAATGATATATTATCTTCTTTGTTCACAACATAACCAAGTCTACCCGCTATAACAGTTTCATGAAACGGACCTTGTTTTTCGTACATAAAATCTCCGTGAACAAACAGCACTTCATTAATAGGATATTTAATGTTTATGTAGCTGTTTGATTTAGCATATAAATTAACCCCTTCGTTTTTAAAAAAAGAAACATTAGGTCGATTAATGTGCGAAAGACTTGTCCCACCTGATATATAACCTCCTCTTTTTAATTTGTATTGAACGGCTAAACCACTACCTATATCAAAGTACGTCTTTGATTGCGTGGGGTAATTTTCTCCTGTGGGCAGCGATGGGTTATAAGCATCTCCATCAAACTGGCTATCATACGTTAGCCTACGTGTGTTAAATGCAATGTTACTAACGCCCGGTGACACACCTAACGAAATACTTAAATTGCTATCGCCTTTAAAGGTTTGTATAAATGATAAAGGAACATAAGCTTGGTTTATGCTATAACGGCTATCACCCGAAACATCATTATTAAAAACCAACCCAACACCAACAGCACTGTGCTGAGAAAATACGTGGTTAAACTTAGTATCTCCACAAAAAGATAAAGTAGCGTAAGGCACCGGTATGGCTAACCATTGGTTACGGTATGCGGCGGCTACACGGTAATCGCCATCAAATAAACCGGCTTGTGCGGGATTTAAATATAGCGGGTTAGCCCAAAATTGCGACAAATGTATATCCTGCGCATATACATCAATAAGCGCCAGGTAAAAAAACAGTATGGTTATGCTTCTTTTCAGTAGATGCTAATTTACTTATTTTTTATTAGCAGATTACTTTGCTTGTTGTTATTAACAAAATAGTACTTTTGTCCGTCTTAAAATTTAAAACAAAAATGAAAAAATTAACTTGTGCTTTATCTGTTTCTATTTTGCTGGCAGCATGCGGAGAAAAAAACTCAGGCTTTCAATTAAACGGAACATTTACAAATGCTACTGCCGGAGATGTTGTTTATTTAGAAGAGTTGGCTCCCGGTGCAAAAGTTGCTATCGATTCGGCTACT
>JABDDQ010000019.1 GCA_013287545.1 Bacteroidota bacterium
TAAGTGTATCGGGTACAGCATAAAACGCATCTTTATACCCTAAGTTTACAAACTCAATTACATCGCCGGGTTTAGCTATAAGGGTAAAAAAACCTTCGTAATCGGTTACCGCTCCATGATTTGTTTTTCCTACTACAATAGATGTAAAAGGCACACCTTTTAAGCTATCCCCTTCTACTACTACACCCGATAACTGAATAAGTCTATCGTTAGTTTTAGCAACAGGTTGCGTTTGTGCAAAAGCACTACAGCACAATGCCAACATTGCGGCTAAAAAAAACGGCACAAACCTAATGCTTGTGCCGTTTTTAGTATTTAATTTTTTATTAATCAACCTGAACTTTTGTTGTTGCTATTTCGCTACCTGCTTTTACTTGCACCAAATACATTCCTTTATCTAAACCTGTAGTGTTTACATTTATTTGATTATCAACAGCACTTTCTGCCGTAACCATTTTTACTTTTTGACCCAAGAAATTAAACACGCTTACCTCAACCTGATTATTTACCTGGTAGTTTTTTAAAGCTACAGAGAAATTCCCATGATTTGGATTAGGAAATACTGCTAAACTTGGTGTATTTGCTTCATTAGTAGCTATACCACTACCAAGAACATCAGCTACCTGAAAATCATCGATATCCAAATACCAATCGCCAGCGGTACGAGCTACATCAATTCTTAATTGAATTGCCTGACCCGCAACCAAAGAAAAAAGTGAGTTAGTATACGTATATGTTGTGTATGAACTGGTACCTGTTGGGTTAGTTGTATTGTTAATAGTTGTTACACCATTTTGCCATGTACCTGCTATATTAGCATCAATGCTAACTTTATCTCCACTGGTTAATTGATAACCTGTAGAAGGATAACCCGCTTTATTTACAAAACGATATGCGATACTTATTTTTGTGTTTGCTGTAATAGGCCCAATTGTTGGGGTATAAAGAGTATCCTGGGTATGAGTACTGCTCATTTCAGTTGTACAAGCATTAAGAGGCGAGTTACCATGAGAAGCAGAAAGGTTTTCCATGCCATAAACTTTAAAACCACTGGTTGTTGTCCATCCTGTTGGTAATGCTCCCGTAGAAGGCGTACCACCATTAGTAATTACTGCATCAAAATTCTGACTATATGGATAAGGCGTTTGTGCACTTAATAAACCACTTACTAAAAGTGATGATAAAAGTAAAAGTTTTTTCATGGCGTTTTTTGTGGGGTTAATAAGATTGCAATTTACGCAATTTTTGCTTAAAACGTTCTTTAGGTAAAAAATTAACTTCTAAATCAGCATTCATAGGAACAGGCGTATCTAAACTGCCTTCACGCATTACAGGCGCATCTAAATATTCGAAACAATTTTCAGTAATTAAAGAGGCAATCTCTCCTCCTATTCCACCTGTTAATGTATCTTCATGCAACACAATTACTCTGCCTGTTTTTTTAACAGATGCGTAAATGGTTTCAGTATCAAGCGGTGCTAAGGTTCTTAAATCAATTAAATCGGCCGATATTTCGGTGTTTTCTGCTAACGCCTCTAAAGCCCAGTGCACTCCTAAGCCGTAGCTTACAATAGTTAAATCGCTTCCTTCTTTTACCAAACGAGCTTTACCAAAAGGAATGGTATAGTAATCATCTGATATATCTTCAGTAATACTTCTGTAAAGGCCTTTATGTTCAAAAAACATTACAGGATTTGGGTCTTCAAAAGCTGTAAGTAATAATCCTTTAGCGTCGGATGGGAAAGCCGGATACGCAATTTTTAACCCAGGTGTTTTAAAAAACCAAGCCTCGTTACTTTGTGAGTGAAACGGTCCGGCAGCAACACCTGCACCTGTTGGCATACGAACAACCACATCTGCACTTTGCGACCAACGGTAATGAGATTTTGCGAGGTTGTTTACAATCTGTGTCATGCCCTCGCTTACAAAATCAGCAAACTGCATTTCTACCATGGCTTTCATGCCATTAATAGAAAGTCCGAAACCACTGCCTAAAATAGCCGACTCGCACAAAGGTGTGTTACGCACTCTATCTTTACCAAACTCTTCAACAAAACCATCGGTAATTTTAAACACGCCACCGTATTCGGCAATGTCTTGTCCCATTAAAACAAGGTTTTTATGTTTACGCATTGCTAAACGCAATCCATCAGACATGGCATCTATCAAACGTTTTGAAGATGTGTTGCCGGTTGGTTTGGTTTCGTTTAACTGAAAAGGCGCGTACATGTCTTTCAACTCTTTCGCTGTGTTAACTTCAGGCATTGGCTCAGCAAATGTTTGCTCTAAACCGGTATCTATATCATGCTTAATTCCGTTACGAATTTCTTCAATCAAATCTTCCGTAAGTACACCTTCTTCTAAAAGGAAACGTTCGAAATTATTTACCGGATCTTTTTTGCCCCATACTTCAAACAATTCTTTAGGAACATATTTGGTACCCGATGCTTCTTCATGACCACGCATACGGAAGGTTATACACTCTAATAAAACCGGACGAGGGTTTTCTCTTATATCTTCCGCCATTTTTTTTACTGTTTCATAAACTTTTAACACATTGTTACCATCTACCTGTACGCCTTCAATGCCGTAACCAATGGCTTTATCAATAAACTGCTTGCATCTAAATTGCTCGTTACTTGGCGTAGATAATCCGTACCCATTATTCTCTACAATAAAAATTACAGGTAAATTCCAAACAGCGGCTACGTTTATGCTTTCGTGAAAATCACCTTCAGATGAACCACCATCACCACTAAAAACAGCTACCGCTTTTTTATCGTTACGTAATTTGTTTGCCAGTGCAATACCATCAGCTACACCCATTTGCGGACCAAGGTGCGATATCATGCCCACAATTTTATACTCCTGTGTACCAAAGTGAAAACTCCTATCGCGCCCGCTGGTAAAGCCACTTAGCTTGCCTGTAAACTGAGAAAATAAACGGTGCAACGGAATGCCACGCGTAGTGAACACACCTAAGTTACGGTGCATGGGTAAAATATATTCATCTTGCTCGAAAGCAGTTGCTACGCCTACCGAAATGGCTTCTTGCCCAATGCCACTAAACCATTTAGCTATACGCCCCTGACGAAGAAGAATCAACATCTTCTCCTCAATTAAACGAGGTTTTAAAATGTTTTTATACAGCGTAAGTAATGTATCGTCTTTATGTTTTTTGCGTTCGTAACGCACAGGTGCTTCAGCAGTTATCATGCTATAATTTTATTTTTATTTTACTGTACTTCCGTTATTTACATTCTCTTTAGTTGGAGAAACCAAGCTCAATTCGCCTTTATCATTCTCGGCCATTAAAATCATCCCTTGACTTTCGATGCCTTTAATTTTGCGCGGAGCCAGGTTTACCAATATGCTTACTTGTTTGTTAACCATTTCTTCGGGGGTGTAATGCAAAGCAATGCCACTAACAACAGTGCGCACATCTATGCCCGTATCAATTTTTAACTTCAATAATTTATCGGCACCTTTTACTTTTTCGGCTTCTAAAACGGTACCAATGCGTATATCCATTTTACCAAAATCATCAAATGTAATTTCGGCTTTTTGAGCCTCCATTACTTTTATCTGATTTTGTTCGTTCAGTTTTTTAGAATCCTGCAGTTTTTGAATTTGTGCTTCCATCTCTACATCTTCTACTTTACTAAATAGTAATTCTTCTTTATTTATTTTATGACCTGCATGCAGGTTGTTGCTTTGCTTTGCACCATTCCATTTTATGGGATTGATGTTTAGCATAGCAAATAGTTTGGTAGATGTAAATGGTAAAAACGGTTCGCACAAAATAGCCAGGTTGGTAGTAATTTGTAACGAAATGTTCATGATGGTTTTTACACGTTTCTCATCCGTCTTAATTAATTTCCAAGGCTCCGTTTCAGCTAAATATTTGTTGCCGGTGCGGGCTAAATTCATTAGCTCAGCAAGGGCTTCTCTAAACCTGAATTGCTCAATTGATGCTGCAATTTTATCGGGTGCTTTGGTAATTTCTTCCAGTATCAGTAAATCTTCTTTGCTGTACTCTACCGCATCGGGCACAACACCTTCGTAATATTTATGTGTAAGGACTAAGGTGCGGTTTACAAAATTGCCTAAAATAGCAACCAACTCATTGTTGTTTTTTGCCTGAAAATCTTTCCAGGTAAAATCGTTATCTTTTGTTTCAGGGGCATTAGCGCATAAGGTGTAACGCAATACATCTTGCCGGTCTTTAAACTCTAACAAATACTCATGTAACCAAACAGCCCAGTTGCGTGAGGTTGATATTTTATCGCCTTCTAAATTTAAAAACTCGTTAGCTGGTACATTATCTGGCAAAACAAATTCGCCGTGCTGCATTAACATGGCAGGGAAAATAATGCAATGAAAAACAATATTATCCTTGCCAATAAAATGAATTAAGCGACTGTCTTTATCCTTCCAATATTTTTCCCAATCGTTAGGGATTAAATCTTTAGTAGCTGAAATATAACCTATAGGCGCATCGAACCAAACATATAAAACTTTTCCTTCAGCATCTTTTACCGGTACGGGTACGCCCCAATCTAAATCGCGGGTCATGGCACGTGGTTGTAATCCATCGCCACTATCTAACCAGCTTTTGCATTGTCCGTATACGTTCGATTTCCAATCTTTGTGCTGCTCTATATAAGTTTTAATTTTAGGCGATAACTTATCAAGCGGTAAAAACCAGTTTTTAGTTTGTTTTAAAATTGGTTTTGAACCCGATAGCATAGAATGCGGATTAATTAACTCCATAGGAGATAACGAACTGCCACATTTTTCACACTGGTCGCCATAAGCGTTTTCGTTAGCGCATTTAGGACAAGTGCCCACAATGTATCTATCGGCTAAAAATTGTTTGGCTTCATCATCATAATACTGTTCGGTTACCTGTTCGGTAAAAGAGCCATTATCGTATAATGTTTTAAAAAAATCAGACGCTGTTTGGTGATGCGTTTTGCTTGATGTACGCGAAAATATATCGAAAGAGATACCAAACTCCTTAAACGAGTCGCCCATTATTTTGTGATACTTATCTACCACCTGCTGAGGCGTTATGCCTTCTTTTTTTGCTTTGATGGTAATGGGCACGCCATGCTCATCGCTGCCGCAAATAAATTTTACATCTTGCCCTTTGCTGCGCAGGTAACGCACATATATATCAGCCGGGAGATAACAGCCTGCTAAATGACCTATGTGAACAGGGCCATTAGCGTAAGGCAGTGCGGCAGTAATTAAATGTCTTTTAAATGTCATAAATTAAGTGCGTAAAGATACAAACAGAACTATATTTTAAAGCCAATAAACAATAAATCATCTACCTGCTCGTAACCTTTCATCCATTCGTTAATTGTAGTTTTAATAATATTTTCTTGGTCGGGTATATTTTTATTTCTAATTGACAGAATAAGTTTTTTTAAGTTTTTTGTCATAAATTTTTTACCCTCTGTGCCACCAAATTGATCAGGGTACCCATCAGAGGTTATATAAACCAAATCACCTTCGTTTAGCTGTACTTCGTGTCCGATATATTTAAAATTAAGCTCTGTAAAGCTGGCTATACCGGCTTTGGTTGGTTTTATTTCTTCAATTTCTTCGGCTTGTTTTTTCAAAATCCATAACAAACGGTTAGCACCCGAGTACCAAACTTTTTTAGTAACAAAATTAACGCGTAAAAGGGCAATTTCCATTCCGTCTTTATTTACATTGGCATCGGCCGATTCGGTTTGGCGTAAGGCTCTTTTTACATTGTTATTTACATGGAATAATATTTCAGCCGGGTCTAACGTTTTTTGAGCTGCATCATTTAGTTTATCGGAGCAAATCATGCTCATAAACCCACCCGGTACACCATGCCCGGTACAATCGGCGCAAGCTATTAGTATTTCTGTATCGCTTATTTTATGAAACCAATAAAAATCGCCACTTACAATATCCTTAGGCTGAAAGAAAACAAAAAGGTTTTGGTACACTCCTTTTATCTCGGAAATGGGTGGTAAAATAGCCTGCTGAATGCGTTTGGCATAGTTTATACTATCTGTAATTTCTTTGTTTTTATATTCAATTTCCTCTTTTTGGTGCTCAACTGTTTTAGTACGTTCGGTAATAATTTTCTCTAATTTAATATTTTGCTCTTTTAAACGTTTGGTGTTGTAACGTACAATAAAGGTTATTAATGAAATTGAGCCTACTAAATAAATAATATAAGCCCATACAGTACGGTACCATGGTGCCGATATGGTAAAAGCAAAACTAACCGATTTACCTTCTACCCCTATTATGTTTCGGCTTTTTAAATGAAAAACATAGTGCCCTTCGTGCAAGTTGTTGTACGATATTTTTTCTGTTTTTACATAATTACCGTAATTCTCATCCATGCCCTCTAAATAGTAGGCAAACTGTAATTCATTTTTATCATAATAATCAGATGCAGCCGGATCAAAAATTATATCGTTATTTTTATAGGAGAAAACAGGCTGCTTAAGTTTAAACCCTTCGTAAAAGTTTTCTATAACTACATTGGTATCTGTTTTTTGCGTGATTTTAGCTATGTATGTATTAAACGTATAATCTTTATTTTTTTGTTCTAAATTGTAAGAAATTAATCCATCGTTTGTACCAATATATACTTTACTCTTATCTACTAAAAAGCAATGTGCCTTTAGCGATTTCATTTGTGCAAAAAACTTATATTCTTTTACAAAACCGGCAGGTGTTTTTTTCAATACACACAATCCATCTCCATCCAAACTAACCATGCTTTCTGAAATATTTAACAACGAGAGCCAAATATCACTGCCAACTTGTAGGGCTTTTTGTATTTGAAAATCGCCGTTAAGCACATCAAGCTTTGGGTCTTTTATAAAGTTGGCTTTAGGTTTATCCTGAAACTTAAACAATCCTCCTTCGGCAGCTACAAAAACCTCTTTATCGTACGTAAACACATAGTTTTCGTTATTTGTATTAATGCCTTCGGGTTCTGCAAAAATGGTAAGTGTATCGGGCTTAGTGGGGTCAAACATATACACACGGTTGTAGCCAAAAAAAACTCTTCCGTGCTCATCAGTAACAATGCTTCTTATACCCGTTGCATAGTCAAATTCTTTAATAGTGCTTATTTTATGGTCTGTAAATTTTGCCAATATCAGGGAGCTTTCTCCTGTTATAAATAATTGCTCCTTGTTGGTTGGGTTTATATATATTTTATACGCTCCATTAGGTGTATCGAATATTTTTTTTACAGAAGATGGTGTTATCTCATAAACCCCTGTATTAGTTGCCGCCAGCAGTACATTGTTTACCGGTAATAAATCCCAACTAACATCACTTATACCTATCGATTCGAAAATATTGGTAACCGTATTAAGCTTATCAACCCCTTTATCGCTTGCAATGTAAATGGTGTTATCGAGTTTAGAAATTGCCTCTATGGTGCCTCGTATACCGTTAATTTTATTCCAGTGCTTAAGTGGTGTGTTTATTTGCACATGACTTAAACCTTTGTTTAACGCAAGCCAAATGTTACCTGCGTAATCTAAATAAATACATTTTACGGCATCTTCCTGTAAACCACTTTGGCTGTAATTAATATGATTTACAGGGGTAAACGTGTTATCTACCAGCAACACACCATTTTTTATAGATCCTAAAGCATATAAATTATCGTTTATTTTTGTTCCGCAATAAACATCGTTTTCAATCATCCAAGTATCAACCTCGGGGGCATTAATTTTAGAAAAAGAACTCTGTTCAGGACTTCGTTTATTGTATTTTAAAATATACACTCCTTTACGAGAGCAAACCCAGTATAAATTGTTTTTAAACGGTAAAATAGAGTACACTCTGGTATCGGCAAATTCTTCGGTGTTTTTAATTCTTTTTAATTGCCCGTTTTTAAAAAATAAAAAGCCTACCCCTTGCTCGCGTACAAGCAACGAATTATCTACCGTAAAAAAGGTGTGAAATTTTTCGCCGGTGGGTTTAAACGATTTTTTAAATTTATTACCCACGTACCAAAATATTTTTTCGTTAGCGCAGTAAAATCTATTACTATCAATGCTGTGTACGGCCCATATTTGAGCAAATTCCCTTTCTTTTTCGGGTAACGAGGCGCTTAACGAAACATATTTTATTTTGCCCGAACTTACCGTGTTTAAATAGCCAAACTCCCCCTCTCCGCCAACAAGAATAACATTATTGCTTGTTTTTACAATTGACATTACAGTACTGCCGTCTGCTATTTGTATTATTTCCCAATTTTTGCCATCATGCATCATAACGGCATCGTTATTTGCTACAAAAATTCTACCTAAACTATCTTGTATAATGCCCCAATTTTGGTCGCCGGCACCATATACCGATGGGGTGTAATTGTTTACATAGTAACTCCCCTCTTGCGCTAAAGAAACAAGCCTGCCTAAAAAACAAAAAACAATTATTAGGATGATTTTTTTCACCGAGGGTAAACTAATTAAGGTTTTAAATGTAATGCTTTTTGATTTATTACAATATATATGATTTTAACTATTTATTAAGTTACTGTTTATATGCTTTTAGATAAAAAATAGCGGTAAAAACCCATAAAATATAACTAAACAGGTAGTCATTTAATCAAAAAACGTGTTTAGCGGTATTTTGTAAATTAAAAAATACGTATATCTTTACTATTAAAATTATACATAACGTTTATGAAGAAAAAACTACTATCCATTATGGCCATTTTAGCCTCGGGGCTTGCATTTGGTCAAACTATACCAAACGGAGGATTTGAAAACTGGACAAGCACTCAGTACGAAGAACCAACTTATTATCAAACCTCTAACTCATCAAATAATAATGGTGTACAAAACCCGGACAACACCATTAAAACAACTGATGCTTACCATGGGGTTTATGCCATTCAATTAAATACAATTTTAATTAATAACGATACATCGTTTGCCTTTTTTGCCAATGGCGACCCAGGGCAAAGTCCACCCGCGGGTGGTTTACCGTACGCTGAAAAACCTACCGGTTTACGACTTTATTACAAAAGCAATATAGTTGGTACCGATTCGGCCATTATTGTGGTTATGTTTAAAAAAGCAGGCGCATCAATAGGCAATTATTTTTATAAAATAGGTGCCAGCAAAACTGCATATACGCTTTTTAACCCAACTTTTAGTCCGGCATTAACTGTTACACCCGATACGGTAGTGTTTGCATCAGCCTCAAGCAATGCTTTTATTGGTAAAGGAACACCGGGTAACATGCTACAATTAGATAGTATATCTTTTACAGGTGTAGCACAACAACCTGTTAATTTTAACGGAGATTTAGAATTATGGCAATCGCATACTGTAAATAATATAAATAACTGGACCCTTAATGATGGTGGAACAGGTGTAACGCAAACAACCGATAAATATAGCGGAACTTATGCTATAGAACTTTCAACTACAGGACCAAGTTTTGGTGGAAGCAACCAAGTGCAACCGGGTAATGTTATAACGGGTACATCGGTGCGTAATGCATCACCAAGAGGAGGGCACCCATATAGCAACCAAATTGACACCTTAGTTTTTTATTATAAATACATTCCTGCTGACCCAAATGATAGTGGATATGTTTCGGTTAATTTCTCTAAAAATGCCGTTAACATGGGCGGTTTTCAAAAAAAACTGGGTACAGCCGTAGGAAATTATGTTAAAGTAATGGTGCCTTTTAACTTAGCCCAAGCACCCGATACAGCCATGGTTACCATACAATCATCGTGGGCGCAAACATGGCCTTATCCTAACTCGTATGTAGGGTCTGATTTAAAAGTAGATAACATGTATCTTACTTCGCAAGAAAAACCGGTAACAAACTTTTCTTTACCTGCAAGCGGTTGTTTGGGGCAAGCTATACAACTTACAGATAGTTCTTTAAACACAGTAACGGGTTGGACATGGGTTGTAGGTGGAGGCACTTTATCTGCACCGGGTACCGAAAACCCAACGGTAACTTATACTACCGTTGGAAGCCATACAGTGAGCATGATTGCTACAAACTCGTTTGGTAGTGGAAACCAGGTTTTTAAACACATTACTATTTATGCTTTACCATCTATAGGAGTTACATCGCCAAGTGTTTGCGAGGGGCACCAAGCTATTGTTATGGCAAACGGCGCACTTACTTATACATGGAGTACAAGTGCTACCACGGCCAGCATATCTGTTACACCTACTACAACTACAGTTTATACAGTTACCGGAACAGATGTAAACGGCTGCTCTAACACAAGCCAAACATCGGTTACTATTTTAACTGCTCCAACTCCTAACATTTGCATGGTTACGGTAGATAGCCTTTCGCAGTTTAATATTGTTTATTGGGATAAAACATCGTATGCAAACGTGGATAGTTTTGTAGTGTATCGTGAAGTTCAATCTGCTCCGAGCACTTATTTAAGAATTGGCGCACAAACATTTGCTACTTTTAGTCAGTTTATTGATACAACTCGCCATGTAGGGCCCGCTAACGGAGACCCTAATACAGGCAGTTACCGTTATAAATTACAAACAGTAGACACTTGCGGAAATTACAGCGCACTTAGCCCTTACCATAACACAATATATATTGCACACAATAGTTCGGGTGTATTTTCGTGGGCAACTCCTTACCAAATAGAAGGCGCAAGCTCTCCGGTTCAGAACTATTATTTGTTTTGCGATACAAACAACACTAACTTTTGGAAACCTGTTGCAAGTGTAGCAGGTAACCAACAACAAGTTGTTGACCCCGGATACAGCAACCACTCAAATATTGCTAATTGGCGTGTAGATGCTACCGGTTTTAATTGTAACCCAACTTTACGACTTGCTAATGGCAATAACAGCGTAGATGTAGCTAAGGTAAAATCGCATAGTAACCAAAACAATAACAGGGTATCGGGCATTAGTAAAATAGCCAATACTAATAGCGTAAACATTTACCCTAACCCGGCAACCAATGCCTTAAACATTAATTTTGCAAGTGCTGTAAATAAGGCAAGTGTAAAAATATATTCGGTAATTGGCAGCGAGGTTTTAAGTACTACTGCAAGCGGTACCAATACATTAATTGATATTAGTAATTTGGCAAGTGGTGCCTACATGGTACAAATTACTACCGATAATGTAGTAGAAACTAAAAAGATAGTTAAGCAATAAACAAGCCTAATTTATCAAAGAAACGGTGGGCATTTGTCCGCCGTTTTTTGTTTCGGTAACTGGGTGAGTTAATTTTTCTCCATTAAAAAGCCCCTTGTAAATAAATACAAAGGGCTCCGTTTTAAGTAATATAGGGTTCTATTTAAAAAGCACTTTTTTGGTATCTTCTAAAATATCAAACGCTTCGGCTTTATTAACTCCTTCGGCATAAATGCGTAAAACGGGTTCGGTACCGCTGGCACGTAACATCATCCAATGGTTGGCATCAAAAAAGAATTTATGTCCATCTAAATCTTCTACATGCTCAACTTTATATTTGCCAAACTCTTTATACTTATTGTTGTTGCAGTTTTGTATAATTTGTTGTTTTAGTGCCTCATCAATGTGCATATCGTTACGCTCAAACCAAAACTCGCCTGTAATAGCGTACACTTCTTGTATAAGTTCGTTTAACGATTTTTTGGTTTTTGCCATAAACTCCCAAATAACCAAGCCCATCCAAATGCCATCACGCTCCGGTATATGGCCTTTAATAGCTATACCACCGCTTTCTTCGCCACCTACCAACACATCTTCGGTAACCATTATACCGCAAATGTATTTAAAGCCAATTTTAACCACATCTAATGGCAGGTTGTAGTGCGCGCACATATTTTTAATTTTTACGGTAGTGCTAAACGCCGTACAAACTTTACCTTTTTGACCTTTATACTTAGCCAAATAATGTATCAACAACAAAATAATGTGGTGCGAATCAACAAAGTTGCCTTTGTTATCATACAAGCCTATACGGTCGGCATCACCATCAGTACATAAACCGCAATCAATATCGCCACGAGTTTTTATAAGATTTGAGAACTCCGTTAAATTTTTATGGATAGGCTCAGGTGCCTGCCCATGAAAACCCGGGTTATCATCGTTATGCAAATGCACAATTTCGGGAAACAAACGCATCATTACACGTTTGCCTGCGCCATACATGCTATCATACGCAAAACGAATACCGCTGTTTTTAATGGCAGCTATATCAAAGCTTTTTTCTACTTGTTGTATGTATAAATCTTCTAAATTTTTATACTCAAGCAAGCCTTTTGCTTCGGCATCTTTTAACGAAACACCCTCTAAATTAGTACTGCTTTTATCCGGAATAACATCTTCAACTTCTTGTACTTTATCGGGGGTAAGCGGTCCGCCATAATTAGCTTTTAGTTTATACCCGTTATACGACGGTGGGTTATGGCTTGCCGTAATAATAACACCCAAATCGGCCTTATAAGTAACTGTACCTAAGGATACCATAGGGGTAGAAACATAATCTTTAGCTAAATAAACTTTAATGTTGTTGGCAATAAAAACTTTGGTAACCGTATCGGCAAAAAGCTCTCCGGCAAAGCGGCAATCGTGCCCAACTACTACACTTGGGTTTTTAAAATTTTTATTTAACCAGGCTGCTGTACCCTCGGTAACACGTGCTACGTTTTCTACCGTAAAATCTTTTGCAATAATAGCACGCCATCCGTCGGTGCCAAATTTTATTTTGCTCATTGTATAATTTTTAAAAAGGAAACAAATATACAATCTATAACGTAATAATAAACCTTATTAAACTACCCGATAAAATACTAAATTTGCAGGTTTTACGTTGTGTTGGTTTTGCCAACAGTTTTATGCCCATTAAGAGACAGTATATATTATTATTAATAGCAGGACTTTTTATTTTTCTGTTTGCAGCCTGTACACAGTATAAAAACAAGTTAGTTAATAGAAAATATCACGATATAACCCTACGCTATAACGTATATTTTTATGCCCGCGAAAGCTTAAAAGAAGGCATACAAACGCTTGAAGACGGTTATAAAGACGATTACACCGAACTATTGCCCATTTTTAAATACGGCGATAAAGAAACGTCTAAAGCCATTTTTCCGCAAATGGATAAGGCTATAAAAAAATCGAGCGATGGCATTTTACGCCATGCTATAAAGGATAAAAAAAGCAAGGTAGAAATTCCGAATACGGGTCGTTGGGTTGATGATTGTTGGATAACTATTGGCAAAGCACATTTTTATAAACGCGAATTTTTTTCGGCTATTGAGGCATTTGAGTACGTAGAATCTGCCTACAAAACCAAGCAACGAGAAGAAGCCAAACTTTGGTTGATGAAGAGTTATAACGAGTTAAATGCGCTATCTCAATCAGACCATTATGCTTCACTTATAAAAAACGACCGCAAATTTCCTGACGAGTACAAAGGGCATTACCATGCTTTATACGCTGAATTTTATATTAAACAAGGTAACGGACAGTATGATGAAGCCATTAAACAACTTACCGAAGCCATTAAAAAAACTAAAAAGAAAGCTGTTAGAGCACGTTACCATTTTATATTGGGGCAGCTATATGAGGCTAAAAACAAGCATGAGCAAGCTATGTTTAATTACCGAATGGTGATTAGATTGAAGCCCCCCACTTACGAACTAAGTTTTTATGCACGCGTTAGAGAAGCTTTAATGAATAAAAGCCCCGAAAGTGTTGAAAAAGCAAGGCAGGAGCTTTATAAAATGACTAAAGATTTTAAAAATACTGATTTACTGGATGTTATATTTTATACACTTGGCCAGTTAGATGAAAATGAAAAGAATATAGACCATGCTTATGATAATTATAAGCTATCGGTAAAAAACAGCGTTAGTAATAACAAACAAAAAGCAAAATCGTATTTAAAATTAGCCGATATAAGTTTTGATAAAGAAAACTATGTACCCGCTTCACGTTTTTATGATAGCACCATTGCATTAATTAAAGAAGATTACCCAGGCTACCAAGATATTAAGGCAAAAAAAACAAGCTTAGATAGTTTGGTAAAAAATATAGTAATTATAAAAACCCAAGATAGTTTGCAAAGTGTAGCTAATATGGATACTGTTGCACGAGCCAAATTAATTAAACAAATTATAAAAGACTTAATTAAGCATGAAGAAGATTCGATTGCTAAAAAACAAGCTGCTTTAAGTGCAGGTACGGCTTTAACCCCCAGTCAGGGTTTTTCACCACAAGGGCCAAGCGGTGGCAGCGGCCCTGGCGATTGGTACTTTTATAACACCATGCTTAAAGCACAAGGGTTAAATGATTTTATTAAACGCTGGGGCAGTAACCGCAAAAATGAAGATAACTGGCGACGCAGCAACAAAACATCGTTTACATTTGATGAAACAGAAGCCGCCAATGCTAAAGATTCGATTAGGAAAAAAGACACCGTTGTTTTAAAATCGAACGACAGGCACCAACCCGATTTTTATTTAAAAAACCTTCCGCTAACAAAGGCCGACCAAGATTCATCAAATAAAAAAATAATGGAAGCTTATTATGCCTTAGGTACCATTTACCGTGAGATGCTTAACAACAGCAAAAAATCGGCTCAGGCTTTTGAGACTATGAATGAGCGTTTTCCGGGCAATAAATATGAAGCCCCTTCTTACTACCAATTATACCGGATTTTTGTGCAGCAAAAAAACGACCCAAAAGCCACCGCAGCTAAAGCTTTTTTATTAGCCAATTACCCTAAAAGTGATTACGCACGCATTATTAACGACCCCGATTTTGCAAAATCGGTAAATGCTAAACAAAGCGAAGTAGATGCCGAATATGCCGTTGCATATAACGATTACTTAACCAAAAATTACAGCGAGGCCATTACTATTTGTAACAATGCGGTAGTAAAATATGGTAAAGGCACTTTAACCCCAAAATTTGCTTATTTAGGAGCCCTATCAACAGGATATTTGTATGGAGTAGATTCTTTAGAGAAAAGTTTGGCATCGGTAGTTATAAAATACCCGAAAACGGAGGTGTATGATATGGCTAAAACCACTTTAGACCTTATTAAAAAACAAAGGCAAGAGTTTGCGCCGGTAGATACTATAACTGAAAAAGATTTACCAAACACGGCATTTAAAGCAGATGATAAAGCACCGCATTACTTTATGGTGATATTAAATAATACAAAAGATATACAAGCAGTTACAAATAAAATAGCCGACATAAATAAAGAATATTTTAGTCCGAAGAATTATGAAATAAAAACATTACCAAAAGATGATAAAACAATGATAACCGTGCGAACCTTTATAAATAAAGATGATGCTATGGGCTATTATAATTTTATATTAACCAAACCCGATATATTTACCAATATGGATAAAAGAAGCTACTCCTTAATTGTTATAACCACCGATAATGTAGGTGCTTTGCTTAAAACAGGAAACTTTGATGAGTACAGGTCTTTTTTTGATGCTAAATATTTAGGAATAAAACAATAATGAGCGCTACCGAAAAAATATACCAAAATATGGGTGCAGAATTTGTAACACCTGCCAACGAAATAGCGCAAAAATTTAACAGCATAAAAGCTTTTGTTTTTGATTGGGATGGCGTTTTTAATAATGGAGAAAAAAACGGGGGCGGTTCGAGTTCTTTTAACGAAATAGATTCGATGGGAACTAACCTGCTACGCTTTGCCTATTATTTAAAGCACAAACAACTGCCACAAACAGCTGTTATTTCGGGCGAAAAAAATGAATCGGCCTTTTTCTTTGCACAACGCGAGCATTTTAGCGCATCGTATTTTAAAATAGTCAATAAAAAATGGGCACTCGACCATTTGTGCAATATTTATGGAATAAAGCCAAGTGAAATATGCTACTTTTTTGATGATGTATTAGATTTAAACGTAGCAAAAGAAGCAGGGTTACGCGTTTTAATTAACCGTAAAGCTACTACCCTATTTACGAACTATGCCAAACAACATAATTTAGTAGATTATATTACGGCAAACCCATCGGGCAATTTTGCCGTACGCGAAGCCTGCGAAATGTTAATGGGCATAACAGGCTCATTTGACGAGGTTATAAGCCGTAGAATGGATTATGACGACGTTTACCAGCAATATATAATGAGCAGAAACATGCCTACTACCCATTTTTACACCTATAATAACCGACAAATAATTAACGCCGATATTAAGTTTTAAATTAAAAAGTACCGTACCTTTGTAAAAAATAAAATACCATGTATCCAGAGCCATTAGTAAAACCCATGAAAGAAGAGCTGACACAAGTTGGCTTTGAAGAATGTTTAACTCCTGAAGCAGTTGATAAAGCAATTAGCCAGAAGGGCACGGTTTTAATGGTTGTAAATTCGGTTTGCGGATGCGCTGCGGGTGCTTGTCGTCCGGGTGTAAAAGCCAGCTTAAACAATGCAAAAAAACCTACCGCACTAACTACTGTTTTTGCAGGGTTTGATGTTGATGCTGTATCAAAAGCTCGCAAACATTTTGCACCTTACCCACCATCATCTCCGGCAATTGCACTTTTTAAAGACGGACAATTAGTTCATTTCGTCGAAAGACACAATATTGAAGGTCATTCGGCAAATGCAATTTCTGAGCATTTAAAAGCCGTTTACGACGAATTTTGCTAAACCAAAAGGGACTTACCAGTTATTAAATGCTGCGTTAAAAATATCCTCAGTTAACTGACGGTTTATTTGGTCTAATGCAGCGCCTTCTATTGCCGATAAACTTTGCGCAGCTGGATAATCGAAGTATCGAGTAAATTCTCTGTCTGTAAAGTTTTTTGTTTCATCCAGCTTATTAACGAAGTTTAATTTAATGGTAACTGTTAAACGGTTTAAGGCAGCTTGGTCAACCGTAGTACTGGTTGCTGCTGCTATAGATTGAGGGGCCGTAAAATAATTGGTAATTCTGCACTCTTCAAAAAGCAAATCACCTCCGCTTTTCATTAAGCCTAAATTTGTTTGAGAAGAAACAGCATCTCGTAACTTTTGTGTTATTAATTGAGGCTCTACAGGAGCCGTTAAATTAGCCTGATTTTGAAACATGGCTACCGATATTGTTTTTGCACCCAATGGAATTGTTATACCCTTAAAGCCATAATTTACTTTGCACGAGTAAAAAGAAACGCATAGTAAACAACAAACGGCTAAAATAAAATTTCTACTTTTCAATTTTTTATTCTTTAATGTTATACTCGTTTATTTTACGGTAAAGTGTGCGCTCACTAATGCCAAGCTCTTCAGAGGCAAGTTTGCGTTTGCCTTTATATTTTTGCAAGGCACGGGTTATCATTTCTTTTTCTTTATCAGATAAAGAAAGAGTTTCTTCTACCACAATAGGCTCACTGTAATTTTGAGGGGGATTACTGCCCGCAAATCCATTGCTTTTTGAAGGATGAAGAATAACACCTGTTGCTGTGTTTTCGGCATCAGCTTCGTTATGTATGCGGTTTAGTATTTGTACATCATCATTAGACAGATTACTAATGCTACCTTGGTTAAACTGAACAATATCATGAACCACCTTTTTCAAATCGTTCATGTCTTTTTTCATATCAAATAAAACTTTGTACAATAAATCTCTTTCAGAAAAATCGGAGTTACCGGAACCGTCCGGTTTTACAACACTTAACAACCCACCACTTATGGGCGGAAGGTAACGCGTTAAAATATCTGATGTTATCTCTCTTGTTTTTTCGATAATAGAAATTTGCTCAGCAATATTTTTTAATTGCCTTACGTTACCCTGCCAATAATAATTGGTAAGCTGTTCTTCAGCATCAGGCAATAGCCTAATTACGGGCATACGATATTTTGCGGCAAAATCGGCTGAGAATTTTCTAAACAATAAATGAATGTCTTCTTTTCTTTCGCGCAAAGCGGGAAGTAAAATGGGTACCGTATTTAAACGATAATATAAATCTTCTCTGAATTTACTTTTTTCGATGGCTTGTTGCAAGTTTACATTGGTTGCAGCTACAATGCGTACGTCGGTTTTTTGCACCTTGCTCGACCCTACTCGTATATATTCTTTAGTTTCTAAAATACGTAACAGACGCGCCTGTGTGGCAAGTGGCAACTCCCCTACTTCATCTAAAAAAATAGTTCCGCCATCGGCCACTTCAAAATAACCTTTGCGGGCTTCGTGTGCTCCGGTAAACGAACCTTTTTCGTGCCCGAATAATTCACTATCAATTGTCCCTTCAGGAATAGCACCGCAGTTAACGGCAATATACGGACCATGTTTGCGTGTACTAAACTGATGAATAATTTGCGGAAAAACTTCTTTGCCCGTACCACTCTCACCTGTAATTAATACACTTAAATCGGTTGGCGCTACTTGACGAGCAATATCAATAGCCCTATCTAAAGCAGGCGAACTGCCTATAATGCCAAAGCGTTGTTTTATATCTTGTAAGTTCATGTAACTTAAATTGAGATGTTAGTCTTAGTCAATTACCTTGCCAATCAACGTAGTTGATGTGCAATTGTCTACAAACACATTTACATAAGTTCCTTTTACGCAATTTTGTTTAGGAAAAACCACTACGGCATTTTGTGAGTTTCTGCCCATCATCATATCGTCTGATTTTTTAGAAATGCCCTCTACTAAAACTCGATAGGTTTTACCCACCATGCCTTTAATGCGGATGGCTGAGTGTGCACGTTGTACATCAATTACTTCTGCTAAGCGACGCTTTTTAACTTCTTCTGGTATATCATCGGGATACTTGCGTTCTGCTAACGTTTTAGGACGTTCAGAATAAAAGAACATATAGGCAAAATCATACACAACCGATTCCATTAACGAAATTGTTTGCTGATGTTCTTCCTCCGTTTCACTACAAAAGCCTGTAATTACATCGGTAGAAATGCCACACTCAGGAATTATTTTTTTAATAGATTCAATTCTGCCTAAGTACCATTCTCTATCATACCCACGATTCATCATATCTAACACACGGCTGTTACCGCTTTGCACGGGTAAGTGAATATATTTACAAACGTTTTCATATTTAGCTATAACATGCAACACATTATCCGTCATATCTTTAGGATGTGAGGTGCTAAAACGCACACGCAAATCAGGGCTCACAAGGGCAACCATTTCCAAAAGCTTGGCAAAGTTTACCGAGCTTGCTTTTTGCTCATCAGTCAACGTTTCTTTTTTCAAACCACCACCACTCCATAAAAAACTATCTACGTTTTGTCCAAGTAGAGTTACTTCACGGTAACCTTTATCAAATAAATCTCTTGCTTCAGCTAAAATACTTTCGGGGTTACGACTACGCTCGCGCCCACGGGTAAAAGGTACCACGCAAAAGCTGCACATATTATCGCAACCACGCATAATGCTAATGAATGCCGAAACACCATTGCTGCCTAAACGTACAGGCGTTATATCAGCATAGGTTTCTTCTTTAGATAGGATAACATTAATAGCACGGTGCCCATCTTCTGCTTGTCCAATTAGGTTAGGTAAATCGCGGTAAGAATCGGGTCCTACCACCATATCTACAATCTTTTCTTCTTCTAAAAATTTTGTTTTTAAGCGTTCGGCCATACAGCCTAAAACGCCTACCAACATATCGGGGTTCTTTCTTTTAAGTTTTTTAAAATCTTTTAAACGCTGACGTACACGTTGCTCGGCATTATCGCGTATAGCACAGGTGTTTACTAAAATAACATCAGCTTCTTCTGCTTTATCGGTAGTTGAGTAACCATCTTTACTAAGAATGGAGGCTACTATCTCGCTGTCAGAATAATTCATTTGGCAACCGTAACTCTCTAAAAAAAGCTTTTTGCCTCCAACATTGCCGTCTTCTATCACCAACGCCTCCCCCTGTCTATTTTCGTCTATTGTTTTATTTTCAATCATTGCGGATGCAAAGATACGAATTTATGACAATATGACAGGGTTTATTACAGCATTTTTAACTGCTCTTCTAAGGCTTTAATTTTAGCCTCAGCATCAGCTTGCTTTTTCTTTTCGTTTTCTAAAATTTCGGGTTTGGCATTTTGAACGAAACGCTCGTTGGCCAATTTTACCTGCACCGATTTTAAGAAGCCTTTGTTATAATCAAGTTCTTTAGCGATGCGTTCTTTTTCGGCATCAACATCTACATCCTGAGTTAACGGAATGTAAAACTCGGCATGGTTTGCATTAAATGAAAATGCGTTATCAACTTTTGCAGTTACATACTCAAAACTACTTAGGTTACATAGTTTAATGATGATATCATCATAGGTTTTTATAATCTCACCTTTGTTTACTTTTTCAAATACTTGCAGTTTTTCTTTAGGAGAAATATTTTTTTGCTTACGTAGGTTTCTGATATTAGTAACAACTTCCATTACCGTTTCAAAATGAGTTGTAATAAGCTTGTTTTCATTTTTAATAACAGGCCATTGGGCAACTATAATACAATCTTTATCAGCACGGTCTTGCAACAAATGCCAAATTTCTTCGCTGATAAAAGGCATCCAGGGGTGCAAGGTTTTTAAAATATTTTCTAAAAAACTAATAGTAGCATTATAGGTTGCTTTATCAATGGGTTGTGCTTTGCCATCAATAAATTCGGGCTTAATCATTTCTAAGTACCAGGCACAGAAATCGTCCCACACTAATTTATAGGTTGTCATTAAAGCATCACTCATACGATGCTTGCTGTAGTAATCATTAATTATAACCAGTTGCTCGCTAAATTTATTTGTAAACCAATCAATAGATGTTTTGCAAACAGCGGGCTGCGGTATATCGGCAACTTCAAAACCTTTTATTAACCTAAAGGCATTCCAAACTTTATTGGCAAAATTTCTTCCTTGTTCGCAATAACTTTCGTCAAACATTAAATCGTTTCCGGCAGGTGAGCATAACAACATGCCAACACGTACGCCATCTGCACCATATTTTTCAATAAGGTCTAATGGGTCAGGACTATTGCCTAAACTCTTACTCATTTTTCTGCCCAGTTTATCACGTACAATGCCTGTTAAATAAACATTGGTAAAAGGCTTTTCATCTAAATATTCGTAACCGGCAATAATCATACGTGCTACCCAAAAAAATAAAATCTCAGGTGCTGTTACTAAATCATTTGTTGGATAATAGTATTGTAAATCTTTATTGGCTTTATCTTTTCCGTTTTTAATTACATGCGGATCGAAAACCGTAATAGGCCAAAGCCATGAGGAGAACCAAGTATCCAATACATCTTCATCCTGACGAACATCGGGAGTTTTTAATTTTTCAATGGCTTCTTCTTTTGTTTTGCAAACAACGGTGTTTCCTTTAGTATCGTACCAAGCCGGAATGCGTTGCCCCCACCATAACTGACGAGAAATGCACCAATCGTGTACATTTTCCATCCAATGCTTGTAGGTGTTTATAAACTTTTCAGGAATAAGTTTTATGTTCTCATTCAATACATTTTCTAAAGCGGGTTTAGAAATAGCATCCATTTTTAAGAACCATTGCATAGAAAGTTTTGGTTCTATTACGGCATTTGTTCTTTCGCTATAACCGTTTTTGTTTTTTATATCCTCAACTTTTACAATAAAGCCCATCTCCTCTAAATCTTTCGTAATTTTTTTACGAACAATAAAGCGGTCTTCACCAATGTAAAGCTGAGCTTCTTTGCTCATTTTACCATCGGGTGCAATAGTATCAATTACTTCAAGTTTATGTTTTACACCCAGGTTATAGTCATTAATGTCGTGGGCAGGGGTAACTTTTAAAGCCCCTGTACCAAAAGCGGCATCAACATACTCATCAAAAATAATAGGCACACTACGGTTAACCATTGGTATAATACAACGCTTGCCTTTTAAGTGCGAGTAACGCTCGTCAGTTGGGTTAACACAAACAGCAGTATCTCCTAAAATCGTTTCAGGGCGCGTGGTTGCAATGGTTATCCACTCATCGGCACTGCCTTCAATTTTATATTTTACGTAGTATAATTTAGAATTTACTTCTTTATAAATTACTTCTTCATCACTAACAGCAGTTAAACCTTGCGGGTCCCAGTTAACCATGCGTACACCACGATAAATTTGCCCTTTGTTGTATAAATCAACAAACACATCAATTACGGCTTCACTTAAATCATCTTCCATGGTAAAACGCGTCCTATCCCAATCGCAAGACGCACCCAGTTTTTTAAGTTGTTCTAAAATAATACCGCCATATTTTTCTTTCCAACCCCAGGCGTGTTTTAAAAACTCATCGCGGGTTAAATCGGTTTTGTTAATTCCTTTTTCTTTTAGCAAAGCAACTACTTTTGCTTCGGTAGCAATAGATGCATGGTCGGTACCTGGTACCCAGCAAGCATTATAACCCAACATACGTGCACGGCGAATCAAAACATCCTGTATAGTATTGTTAAGCATATGCCCCATGTGCAACACGCCTGTTACATTCGGTGGTGGAATGACTATAGTATAAGGCTCTCTGTTATCAGGTTCTGACTTAAAGAATTTATGTTCCATCCAATACGGATACCACTTATCTTCGGCGGCTTTTGGGTTGTATGTTTTAGCAATTTCCATAATTAAATTTTAGAAAGTGCGAATTTAACTATTTTACGCAGCATTTACACGTAAGAATGTAGAGTAGTTTTAAATGCAATAGATTTTTATATTCGCACCATAATTTAAAGGCAACCATACAATTATTTCATGAAAATTGATAGGAATAAATTATATAAGTTTCTGTTTGCTATTGGGTTGCTATATTTTTGTTTTATTATTTTAGATGTCCCAAAAATAGAGCCTCAATGGGAAGGTTATCCGGATGTAATAGATTATAAGGCCCAATCTAAAGAGAGTTTAACCAGTTTAAACTTTTATGCTACTAAACCCAAAGAAAATGTATGGTTTTTTCCAAGACCATTTACAGTACCCCTATTTTTTAAAATGGCAAGTTCTGACTCATACAATATGGTTATGCTTCAAAAAACTACGTACTGTATTTGCGTAATAAGTTTATTAATAGCTATTTTAAATTTTATCAGTCATTTTTGGGTTAAAATTATTGCACAGTGTGGTTTATTGTTTTTTTTTACTTGGTGGAACATCGTAGGATGGTCTGATTTACCAATATCAGAATCCTTGTCTATATCATTACTATTTTTCTGGTTCAGCACTATATTATTTTACTACAAAAAACAATCTGTTTTAAATATTATATTCCTTGTAATTTCGTCTATTCTACTTTCGTTTACCCGAGATACCTGGCCCTATATTATACTTTTGTTTTTTTTACTGAATATTTTTATCTCAATATTTCTATCTATAGGAAGCATCAAAAAAAATGTAAGCTTATTTGTGTTTTCAATTTGCTTATTTTTTGCACAAAGTTATACTGCTAATGTTGGCCAAAGACATTGGATGCCTATGTTTAATTCTATAGCAGGTAGAGTTGCGCAACATGACGATTATTTAGCCTGGTTTAAAAACGAAGGCATGCCTGAAGCAGATACTCTAAAAACAGATTTTGGAGAGATAAAAGACTTAGAGTTAGATGGCAGAGTGTTAATCTCTAAAAGATACTGTGACAGCACTTACACAAATTTATTTTTATGGATTATGAAGGATGGGAAAAATAAATATCAAAAATTTCTATTAACTCATCCTTATTATTTCTTTTTACAAGACTTATCGAGTGAAAGTGTTAGAGGAAATTTATTCTCTTATAATCTCCCATATTATAAGGGTTCGGAAGGTTTTTTTGTTAATGCAGATCATGTTTTTCCTGTTTTTAATGTATGGTTTTATTTAGTATTTTTTTTACTGCTGCTATTTTTATTTTTTAAAACAAAAGAAATAGTGTACGCTTTTTTAGCTTCTGTTTTTATACTTTGCGTTGTAAATGCTCTAATAACGTACAATGCCGACGCTTTAGAAATAAAAAGACATTTATTTATAACTACCATTATATTAGAGTTTATTAGTATTTCAACCCTAATTTTATTAGCAGATTATATAAGTAATTTGGTTATAAAAAAGCCTTTAAAAACGTTATAATATTAGAGTAACATTTATTTTAACCAAATAAAATTGGAAATTGCTTAATTAGTCTTGTTATCTTCGCCGAAAATTCCCAGTTATAATGAATTATCTATCAGTTGAAAATCTCTCGAAAGCCTACGGAGATAAAGTGTTGTTCGAAAAAATAACGTTTGGCATTAGTCGCGGAGATAAAGTTGCCTTAGTTGCTAAAAATGGTACAGGCAAAACTACCCTTCTAAACATCTTAAAAGGTAAAGAAATTGCTGATGAAGGCCGTATTTCTTGGAGAAAAGAGCTTACTATTGAGTTTCTATCACAAGAGCCCGTGTTTGATGAAGAAATGAGTGTAATAGATACTTTACTGAATGCTAAAAATAAATTTACCGATGTTATAAAACGCTATAATCTTGCTGTATCTGGCGACCCGAGTGTGGACATGGATACAGTTATTATGGAAATGACCGACTTAAATGCCTGGGATTATGAAAACAAGGTTGAAGAAATTTTATCGCGTCTGCAAATAACGCAGCTAAAACAAGCCATGAAAACCTTAAGTGGCGGGCAACGTAAACGTGTTGCATTAGCCCGAGTTATTTTAAACAAACCTGATTTATTGGTGCTTGATGAACCAACCAACCATTTGGATATTGAAATGATTGAGTGGCTGGAAAATTATTTGGATGATAATGATTTTACCCTATTGGTTGTTACGCACGACAGGTACTTTTTAAATAATGTTTGTAACCACGTAATTGAAATTGAAAACAGTCAGCTTTATACATACAAAGGTAATTTTGAATATTACTTAGAAAAGAAAGCAGAGCGTATGCTGGCTAATGCTTCTGAAATTGATAAAGCTAAAAATTTATACCGCCGAGAGTTAGAATGGGTACGCAAAATGCCCCGTGCACGTGGCACAAAATCAAAATCACGAGTAGATGCTTTTTATGACGTAGAAGAAAAAGCCAAGCAGAAGAAAGAAGATGACGGTGTAGAAATGTCGGTAAAAATGACTCGTTTAGGAAGTAAAATTTTAGAACTTCATAAAATACATAAGGCTTATGGCGAACGAAAATTAATTGAGAAGTTTGATTATGTTTTTAAGAAAGGTGAAAAAATTGGTATTTCAGGTGCAAACGGTTCAGGTAAAACAACTTTATTAAATATCATTCAGGGTTTTGAAGAAGCTGATAGTGGTACTATTCAAACAGGAGAAACTGTAATTTTTGGTTACTATTCTCAAAAAGGAATGGTGCTAAAAAACGATAAACGCATTATAGAAACTATTAGTGATATAGCGGAATATATTCCCTTAGCAGATGGTACAACATTAAGTGCAGGCAAGTTATTGGCACGCTTTAATTTTCCACCACATGTACAGTATCAAAATGTATCAACGCTTAGTGGAGGAGAAAAACGCCGTTTATTTTTGCTTACTATTTTAATGAAGAACCCAAACTTCCTTATTCTGGATGAGCCTACCAACGATTTGGATATTGCAACCCTACAAACCTTAGAAGATTTTTTAACTGAGTTTGGCGGCTGTGTGCTTATTGTATCACACGACAGGTACTTTATGGATAAGCTTATAGACCACCTTTTCGTGTTTGAAGGGCAGGGAGAAATTCGCGATTTCCCGGGCACTTATACACAGTACCGTATTTGGAAAGATGCTCAAAAACAAGTAGCCAGTAAAACTCAAGTAGCAGAAAAAAAAGAAACTAAAACCGAGACTAAAGAAAAAACTGAGGTTAAGGTTGAAACAACTAAAATAGTTTCAACTACAAAAAAATCGTACAAGGTTTTAAAAGAAATTGAAGATTTAGAAAAAGAAATTGCCACGCTTGAAAGCAAAAAGCAAGAGTTAGAGGCAGCACTTACCAGTGGAGAAACTGACCATGTGGTGTTGCAAAAAACAGGTGAAGAATTAGCTCAAACCATAAAAACCTTAGATGCTAAAAGCTTCCGTTGGTTAGAGCTACAAGACTAATTTAACTGCTTACAAACAGATTTTGTTATTTTAGCTTAATGAAGAATGTACTCGCACTTTTTTTTATTGACTATACTAAACTGCGCAGTGCAAAGTACATATCCTTAATTGGCTTATTTATTATTGGTTTTACCATTCTCTCTATAATAGTTGGGCAAGATGTGAATATACGGGGAGATTTTACCGTTTTTTGGCAAGCAGGTAAAAATTACACTAATGGCGTATCGTTATATAGTCAAATAGGTGGTGCAGAAAGATATATTTACCCTCCATTTGCTGCCATGTGCTTTCAATTATTTGCTCTGTTTAGTTTGCATCAAGCAGCAGCTATTTTCTGTTTTTGCAACCTATTATTTTGGGTGCTGATTATTTATTATACACAGAAAATTATTTTGCATTTAGTGCCCCAAAGCACTCATATTAAACAAGCTCTACTAATTGGGTTTATTTTATCGTTCAGGTATTTTTTATATCATATTTGGTTTATACAAATGAACGAGTTGGTTTTATTATTAAGTCTTGCTGCTGTTTACAACCATCTATTAAAAAGAGATAGCTATGCCATTCCATTAGTAGTGGTAGCTACGTTTATTAAAATTATTCCTTTATTTATTTTAATTTGGATACTAAGTAAAAGCAATTATAAAAATTACTTGCGCACTACCATTTATGCTATTATTTGCATCCTTATGCCATTATTAATTAAAGGCAGAGGTGTCCACACAGGTATAATTGATTTACAAGAATATTACGTTACTTTTATTCAGCCATTTAAGGAAGGAAGGGTTGAACCTGAGTTGCAAAACTATGGCTTATCGGCAGCATTATACAAAGTGTTTTCTTACACGGCTGATGGAGACAAGTATCATTACATTATTAGCATTTTACCTACAACTACTATTAACTTAATTTATAAATCTATTATTGCGTTACTACTTCTTGCATTTGCGGGCATGCTTATTTATAGTCGATTAAAAAAGGCTCCAATTTCTTTATTTGAAATAAGTTTTATTTTATTATTCACCCATTTAGCATCGGGCATTACGTGGGAGTATCATTTGGTTTCGCTAATTTTTGTAATAAGTGTAATGGCAGTTGATTATTTCAATTCAAAAAATAAAACCCGAGCAGTTTTTTATATACTCGGTTTTTTATTATTTTTTAATTTAATAATTGGAGGAGATACTGTTGGCTACTATTTATATTACAAAAGTTGCGGATATAGCTTGTTAACCTGGCTACTACTGCTATTATGTATTTATAATATTGTAGGCTATATAAAACAAAGAAAAGCAATGCTGAATTAAATCAGCATTACTTAGCCGTTAAGGTTATATAGGGTATAATTACTTCTTCTAACGAAATTCCGCCGTGCTGAAAAGTATCTCTGTAATAATTTACAAAGTGGTTGTAGTTATTTGGGTAGGCAAAAAACTTATACTCTTTAGCAAATATGTAAACCGAGCTTACATTTTGTTTAGGTAAAAAAGCATCGTGTGGGTTTTTAATTTCGAACACATCTTTCTTGTTATAATCCATGCTTTTACCTGTTTTGTAACGCAGGTTTGTGTTTACGTTTTTGTCGCCCACCACTTTTATAGGGTCTTTAACGTGTACGGTTCCGTGGTCGGTAGAAATAACAATTTTTATTTTTTTGTGCGCCAATTGCTGAATGATATCTAACAGAGGAGAATGCTCTAACCACGATTTGGTGATAGAGCGATATGCCGGTTCATCATCTGCTAATTCTCGAATAACTTCCATATCAGTACGGGCATGCGAAAGCATATCAACAAAATTATATACAATAACGTTCAAGTTATTTTGCATAAGGTTATTTATGTTTTCAGCTAATTTTTTACCGGCATTATGGTTGGTGATTTTGTTATAGCTCATTTTTACATCTTTACCCAAGCGCTTTAGCTGAGCCTGTAAAAATTGTTCTTCAAACTGATTTTTCAACCCCTCATCCTCATCGTTCAACCACATTTCAGGGAATTTTTTCTGAATTTCAGTTGGCAATAATCCCGCAAATATGGCATTACGAGCATACTGGGTAGCTGTTGGTAAAATACCGTAGTATAATTCTTCGCTCTCTACTTTGTATAATTCGGTAAGGATGGGTTGAATTACTTTCCATTGGTCGTAACGCAGGTTATCAATCAACAGAAAAAATACACACTCATCTTTATTAAGCTCAGGAATTAATTTATTTTTAAGCAGCGTGTGCGACATGGTTGGTGTTTCATCTGCCGTGCCGTTTAGCCACTTTAAATAATTACGTTCAATAAATTTACTGAAACCATTATTAGCCTCTAATTTTTGCGTACGCAAAATTTCGAGCATACTTTTATCCGATGATTTATCAATCTCTAATTCCCAATAAACAATTTTTTTATACAATTCAACCCACTCCTGATAATTCATATCAGAATAAAGCATACTGCTTATTTCCTGAAACGCTTGTCGGTACGATGTATTTGTCTTCTCTCCTACCAAACGTCTGTTATCCAGTGTTTTTTTAAGTGATAATAATATTTGATTTGGGTTAACAGGTTTAATTAGGTAATCAGCAATTTTAGAGCCTATGGCATCATCCATAATATACTCTTCTTCGCTTTTAGTAATCATTATAACCGGTACATCGCTACGCAAGGTTTTTAAGCGCGATAGGGTTTCTAAGCCCGATAAACCCGGCATGTTTTCATCTAATAAAACTACATCGAAGGCTCTCTCTTTAATCAAGTCAAGGGCTTCGTCACCGCTACAAACGGTACTAACATCGTAGCCTTTTTGCTGAAGGAATAATACATGGGGTTTTAACAGTTCGATTTCATCATCAGCCCACAAAAGATTTATTTTATCGTTACTCATAGTCGTTGTTTTTATAGTACAACGAATGTAAGTCGATTTTATTTCATCTCGGCGTTAATTACTGTTAGGAAAAATGAGATTAATCTTTAAAGACTAATATCAGCTAATTCTTTTTTTTTAAAGCGGTCAGCAACTACTAAATCTTTGCTTCCGGCTGTGTATTCGTAAAAACCTTTACCGCTTTTAGCACCAAGGCTTCCGGCAGTAACCATATTTACCAATAAAGGGCACGGCGCGTATTTTGGATTACCAAAACCATCGTGCAACACATTTAAAATATTAAGACAAACATCTAAGCCAATAAAATCAGCTAATTGCAGAGGCCCCATTGGATGAGCCATGCCCAGTTTCATTACTGTATCAATTTCAGTAACACCTGCTACATTTTCATAAAGACTATAAATAGCCTCATTTATCATAGGCATTAAAATACGATTAGCCACAAAACCAGGATAATCGTTTACCTCAACAGGTGCTTTGCCTAAGTTTTTAGACATTTGCATAACAAGTGCCGTAACTTCGTCAGATGTAGAGTAGCCACGTATAACTTCTACCAGTTTCATAACCGGTACCGGATTCATAAAGTGCATGCCAATTACTTTATCAGCACGCTTAGTAACCGATGCAATTTTTGTAATAGATATAGAAGATGTATTTGAGGCAAGTATTGTATTTGCATCGCAAACGGCATCTAATTGTTTAAATATTTCTAATTTAATTTGGATGTTTTCGGTAGCTGCCTCAATTACCAAATCGATTTGCTTAACACCATCTTCAAGCTTGGTAAAGATTTTTATATTGGCCAAAGCGGCTGTTTTATCAGCGTCGGTAAGCGTGCCTTTAGCAACTTGTCTGTCTATGTTTTTAGTGATGGTCGTTATGGCTTTTTCAAGTGCTTGCGCATTTACATCTATCAACGAAACCTGGTAACCAAATTGAGCAAATACATGAGCAATGCCATTTCCCATGGTGCCCGAACCTATAACCGCAATTTTCTTAATCATACTAATTTATTTTTAAAATCGGGCTAATGTAGCCATTTTAGATACTTGCGTTATTTAATTTTTTCCACCATAAATTAAGCTATTGTTAAGAAAAAGTACATAGCATACAGGATAAATACTTTTACTTTGTAGCGTTATTAAATCATGGAGCTGAAGGATACTTATTGTAATTATAACGGGCATTTAATTAGCATTTATGAACCTGTTGTTTCGTTTGCCAACAGGGCATTTCGTTATGGAGATTCGCTGTTTGAAACTATAAGGGTAGTAAATAACAAAGCACTTTTTTTACAAGATCATTTACGCAGAATTAAAGTTGGAATGACTGTTTTGCGCATGAACATTCCGCCAACTTTTAGTTCGGAGAATATAGCTAAGCTAATTGCTGAATTAATTGAGAAAAACAACCTACAAAACGATGCCCGAGCAAGGCTAACTATTTTTAGAAACGAAGGTGGTTTTTATACCCCAAACACTAATGATATATCTTTTTTAATAGAGGTTGAAGACCTTGGTTTTAAAGGTGGTTATATACTTAACGATACCGGTTATACAGTAGATGTTTTTCATGATATAAAGAAGCATAAAAACAAACTATCTAACTTAAAAACAGGTAATGCTTTAATATACGTGCTGGCAGGCATTTATAAAAAAGATATTAAAATGGACGACTGTTTTATTATAAACGAAGATGGGAATGTATGCGAAAGCATAAGTTCGAATGTATTTATAGTAAAAAATGGTGCGCTTTATACCCCATCGCTAACTGAAGGCTGCATAGAAGGGGTTTTACGTAAGCAAGTAATTGATATTGCTAAAGAAAACCGTATACTTTGTTATGAAATTGCACTGGCATTTAATACACTAATGAATGCCGACGAAATATTTTTAACTAATACTATACAGGGTTTACGCTGGATAGAAAAATACAAAACAAAGGTTTATCACAGCAAATTAGCCGATTTTTTCATCGAAAAGTTAAATGAGCGTGTTTCGGTAGATTAAAAATTGATTTACTATATTTGACCGCAATTTTTTTCTTATGGATAAATCTAATATAGAGATTTTTAGAGTACTGTTTTTTCGAAAAAAACATATTCTGCTCATTACCTTATTATCGGTGATACTGGCATATGTTTTTACAATGCCTTTATTTATAAAACCAATATATAAATCTACAGC
>JABDDQ010000020.1 GCA_013287545.1 Bacteroidota bacterium
CGGGAAGTTTTTGCCAAAGGCTTTGTAGCTGATTATCCACTTACGGTTAGAGACCACAAACAAACCGATGTATTATTTAACGGCTCTGTTTACAAAGATGATAGAGGGAATGTACTTGGAGCAGTTGTGGTAGCACGGGATATTACGGAACAAAAAAGAATTGAAAAAGAATTAATAGAAGCTAAAGTGTTTGCCGAACTAGCAACCGAAATTGCCGAAGAAGCAAAAAGCAAAGCCGAAAGTGCCACCGTTATTGCAGAAGATGCCGTAAAAGCAAAGCAGCAGTTTTTGTCGAACATGAGTCACGAAATCCGCACGCCTATGAATGCTATTATAGGTTTTACAAAAGTGGTTTTAAAAACAGATTTAACAGCAAAACAAAAAGAATATTTAACCGCTATAAAAATGAGCGGTGATGCGTTAATTGTATTAATTAATGATATACTCGATTTAGCAAAAGTTGACGCTGGAAAAATGACTTTTGTGCACACACCTTTTAAATTGGCCTTATCTATATCGGCCATGCTTCATTTATTCGAGACAAAAATTCAGGAAAAAAATTTAGAACTGGTAAAAGAATACGATAATAAAATTCCCGAAGTCTTAGTTGGCGACCCCGTGCGCCTACACCAAATTATTTTAAACTTAGTAAGCAACGCGGTAAAGTTTACTACCAATGGAAAAATAACAGTAAGTGTTCGTTTATTGGATGAAGATGCTGAAATAGCAACACTTGAATTTGCGGTTAAAGACACCGGTATTGGGATTCCTGAAAACAAAATCGAAAAAATATTCGAAAACTTTCAGCAAGCAACCAGTGGTACATCTCGGTTATATGGTGGCACTGGTTTGGGCTTGGCCATTGTTAAACAATTAGTAGAACCACAAGGCGGCAGTATTAAAGTACAAAGCAAAATAGATGAAGGTTCTACTTTTAGTTTTATACTCCCGTTTCAAAAAACAAAAATCGAACCCGAAATGGAAATAGAACCTATAGAATTAGATACAGAAATTAAACATATAAAAATATTAGTAGTTGAAGACATTGCACTTAATCAATTATTGATGAAAACTCTATTAGATGATTTTGGTTTTGAACGAGAAATAGTAGCCAATGGAAAATTGGCTATAGAAAAACTACAAACCAATTCGTACGATATTATTTTAATGGATTTACAAATGCCCGAAATGAATGGCTTTGAAGCCACAGAACATATCCGCAATAAAATGAATTCCAAAATACCCATTATTGCCTTAACGGCCGATGTAACTACTGTAGATTTAGCAAAATGCAAAGCTGTTGGCATGAATGATTACATAGCAAAGCCGGTAGATGAAAAATTATTGTACAATAAAATAATTGGCCTGGTAAAAAAACCTACAAACATAAAAACAAACTCAAATAAAGAACATACTGATAGTAAATTAAAATATACCGACTTACATTACCTAATGCACCGCACAAAATCAAACCCAAAATTAATGATGGAAATGATTTCACTTTATTTAGAACAGACGCCTCCTTTAATAAATGCCATGAAAGAAAGTTTGAAAAACAAAGACTGGAAATCGTTATACGCAGCTGTGCATAAAATGATTCCCTCTTTTTCAATAGTAGGCATTAGTACAGATTTTGAAAATATAGCCAAAAAATTGCAAGAATATGCTAATATACAAGAGCAAACAGACGAGATACCCGGTATGGTGTTACAACTTGAAACTGTTTGCACGCAGGCATGCAAAGAATTAGAACAAGAATTTAATACAATTAAAAACACTAAAAATGAGTAATGAAAAAATAAAACTTTTTTTGGTAGATGATGATGCCGTATTTTTAAAATCATTAGAAATAGAGTTTTTACACCATGCCGATTTTATAATTGAAACATTTGCCACAGGCGAACTTTGTATCGAAAGTTTATCGCATAGTCCCGATGTAATTATTTTAGATTATCATTTGGATGGTATAAATAAAAATGCCATGAACGGAATGCAAACACTAGGCAAAATAAAATTATATAATCCTGATATTCCCGTAGTTATGTTGTCATCTCAAGATAAAATTGATGTGGCTATAAATTGCATGCACCACCGTGCATTTGACTATGTGGTAAAAAGTGAAACTGCCTTTGTGCGTCTACAAAAAATTATTACCACAATTTTCCGTTACAAAAAAATGGAAAAAGAATTAAAGTGGTACATGAGTAAAATGTAATCCATTATTCTATCCCCACACGCTTTCGGTTTTGCAGCCTACATCTCCTTTATAAATTATACCGATATCTAAAATGAAAGCAATTATTGTTTTTCGAATTGCTTTTTTTGTATTCGGCATTTTGTGTTTTAAAAGTAATGCACAAGATACTTTGACAACTGCCGCGCACAAACCTGTTAAATCAATTTGGGATATACCACATAAATCACTGTGGCAAAAGTGGATGTGGCCACACAGAAGCATGGTGTATCTAATTACAAAAGCACGGCCAATTAATTACGATACCGCTTATATTAAATTTTACGATAAGCAATTAGTGGTTACATTACCTGTTTCTACAAGGTTTTTAAAATTTAGTTTAACTGATTTAAAAAGCGGCAACAAATTAGTTTTTGCTCCTAACCTTCAGTACGATTTAGGCATAAGCATAAGTTCCAGGTGGGCAACTTTCATCATTAATACAGGTATTAAATTATTTGGTGATAATATAAACACCAAAGGAAAAACAACCTATAAAGATTATCAGCTTAATCTTTATGGGAGAAAAATTACTACAGATATATTTGTACAATATTATAACGGGTTTTATATTAAAAATTCACAGTCGTATGGTAATTATATAAGCAATAAACCTTATGCCATTCGGTCTGATGTTAACGCACTAAATATCGAAGTAAGCAGCTATTACATTGTAAACAATAAAAAATTCTCGTATCGAAATACATTTGGTTTTACCGAGCAACAGAAAAAAAGCGCAGGTTCAATTTTGGTAGGTGTTTATTATTCTTATTTTTCCGCCAACGGAAATCCTTCTCTTGTAACTCCACCTTTTAAAAGTAGTTTCGATTCATCCTCATTTATTCGTACCGGGCACACACAAAGCATAGGGTTAAACCTTGGGTATATTTATACACTTATCTTTTTAAAAAAATGTTATGCTACGGCTTCACTTGTTCAAGGTTTTGGAGGCGAACAGGTATCTTATAAACGCGACGATAATTCTACCTACAGCCAATTGGTAGCCGGTACCGGAAAATTAAATGTAAGGTTTGGTTTAGGATATGATAACGGAAGATATTTTATAGGCAGCATGGGCATTTTTGATTACTTTTTATTTAACAATAGCTTAAATTCAACCTTTAATTACAGTTTTGGTAAATTCATGGTTTATGTCGGCTATCGTTTCCGCACATTAAAAGCCGAACATAAATTGTTGCATCGTTTAAAGTTAATTGATTACTAAGCATGTGATTTAACCAATTGCAAATGCGTGAATTTTGTAACTTGTTTCTAAAGTTGTGTAAGGTTTTTATTTTTTAAAGCAGCCATTTTTGCGGTGTAGCAATTTAGTTACACTAAAAATAAAAATTATGTATTACGATGGTTATCACTTTTTTTGAATGCACTTACTATGGTGGTTCATTTGGGGCAGTATGCTTTTTTGGGTTTTTGCAACACCATTTTATGTGCCGGGTCAACAAAAAAAGAGAAGCTCTTCTTTTGAGATTTTGAGATAACGATTTGCTTCGGGGCAAATTACTACTGAAGAGTACAAGGAAAAGAAAAAAATTCTGGAAGCCGGTTTATCAAAATAACACTAAAACATTTAATTAATTAAGAAATAAGAGAAGTGTTTGTATAGCTATTCCTCAGTGAACAACAACGATTAATAACTTACAGCACTTCCTCTTTATTTATAGGCTTAACAAGTTTTAACCTCTCAATCATTAATAACACAAAACAAATTTCATGAAAATTTATAACCTACTTGCCTTTATATGCGTATTAAACATATTTAATATTACTGCCCAAAATAACAAAGATGGCTTTGAGAAAAAATTTAATATGTCCGAAGAAATTTTTTCTAAAGTTTATCAAAACGGAAAAGAAGAATCAATTACTTACGCTAAGGGAGGTTACGCAGACGCTATACCCATGTTGCTAAGTTTATATAAAGAAGACCCAACAAACTGTAATATTGCTTTTAAATTAGGCGTTTGCTACCGTGGTTCGCGCAGGTATAAGGCACAGGCTATTCCTTATTTTAGTCAAGCTATTACTGCTGTTACAGACGATTACGATGGCAGTTTTTATAAAGAAAAAAAAGCACCTATCGTAGCTTATAAATATTTAGCAGATGCCTATCACATAAATTATCAGTTTGATAAAGCTATAGAAGCGTATCAAAAATATATTACTGTTATGGCTGAAAATAAAAATATGAATGACGCATTACTTAAAGAAATTAATAGAGATATAGAAATGTGTAAAACAGGGCAGCGTTTAGTGGCTAATCCCATAAACATAAAAATACAAAACATGGGTGCTACTGTAAATTCAACCTATGCCGATTATTCGCCTGTTTTATCGGCTGATCAAAGTACACTTTTATTTACCTCTCGCAGGGCAGGAAGCACAGGTGGATTAAAAGATGATGAAGGTAATTTTATGGAAGACATTTATATCTCTAACAAAACAAATAAAAGTTGGTCTCAAGCCACAAACATTGGTACTACTATTAATACGGAGTCAAACGAAGCCAGCGTCGGAATCTCTCCCGATGGGCAAACTATTTTAATTTATAAAGACGATAATGGCGATGGAAATATTTACAGTACAACATTAAACGGAGATACGTGGGCCAAGCCAATTAAATTAAATGAAAACATTAACACAAAATATTGGGAGCCTAGTGCTTATTTTTCGGCAGATGGAAACACCTTATATTTTGTAAGTAACCGTCCCGGTGGTTTTGGCGGACGAGATTTATACACAAGTAAAAAAACTCCCGAAGGAGATTGGGCTAAAGCTAAAAATATGGGCCCTGCCATCAACACACCTTATGATGAAGATGCTCCCTTTATTCATGCGGATGGAGTTACTCTTTCCTTTAGCTCGAACGGACACAACACCATGGGTGGCTTCGATATATTTAACAGTATTCTTTCCAACGATTCAATTTGGTCAGAGCCTATGAATGTAGGCTATCCTATAAACACAACAGATGATGATGCTTTTTATGTTATTAGTCCGGATGGGCTTAATGCTTACTTCTCATCCTTTCGCGAAGGAGGTTTTGGTGAAAAAGATAATTATATGGCAACTTTTATAAATAAAAAAGAAACCCCGCTTACCTTAGTAAAAGGTACTGTGGTTGACGAATCGGGTAAGCCGGCCAAAAATGTAACTATAACCATAACTGATAATGAAACTGAACAAGTAGTTGGCATTTACCATGCAAATAGCAAAACAGGGCAATTTCTTTTTATCCTAACACCAGGTAAAAATTACAATGTTACCTACCAGGCAGATAACCATTTATTTTATTCTGAAAATATGGAAATCCCTAAAGAATCTAAATATTATGAAATAAGTAAACAAATATCCTTACCGCCTATTGTAGTAGGTTCTAAAATTGTATTAAATAATATTTTCTTTGATTTTGATAAAGCTACTTTACGTCCGCAATCAAATGTTGAAATAAAAAACCTATTATTTATTCTAAAAAGCAATCCTAATATGAAGGTTGAAATATCAGGCCATACTGATAGTAAAGGCAGCGAGGTTTATAATCAAAAACTGTCTGAAGACCGTGCACAAGCCGTAGTAAAAAGTTTAACAGAAAAGGGCATTGATGCCAATAGAATGAAAGCAAAAGGATATGGTAAAACCATGCCCGCAGCATCAAACAAAATGGCAAATGGCAATGATAACCCAGAAGGAAGACAACTTAACAGAAGGGTTGAATTTAAAATTACAGAGATTAATTAATGTAATACGTGAATGATGTAAACATCATAAAGTATTGTGTAATATTAAAAACCAAAAACTCCACACCTTTGTATTGTTGTAAAAATTTATTTACAATATAAACTAACGCAAAATGTCAAACACAGAAACACCCATCAAAAAAGAGCAGTCGGCAAATTCTACAGCTGAAAACAAAAAAGGAATTGATAACCACATACAAGCGGCAAAACATCTTGAAGAAGCTTCAAAACATCATTTAGATGCAGCTAAACATCACGAAGTAGGTGATCATGAAAAAGCTGCTGCAAGTACTATTAAAGCACAAGGACACACAACCTTGGCAAACGAACATCAAAAAGAAGATGCAAAACATCATGCGTTAAACAACTAAATATTGTTTTTCATTTAGGTAAAAAGCAGCTCATTAAAAATGAACTGCTTTTTGCATTTAGGCACTTAACATATTTGGTTGTATAAATAAATTATATGTGAATAATGTAACTTGTTTCAACCCTTGTGTAACAAAAGCCACGAGCGAAACATGAATCTTTGCACCACGAAAATACTTTCGTATTAAAACAAATAATATGACACATCTATTAAAAAAAACAAGGCTATTTACTCTTATTGCTATTGTTACACTATTTACAAAAATAAATTTAGTTGCGCAGGTATCTGTACAAATAGCTATAGCACCTCCTATAATGCCCGTTTATGAACAACCTGCTTGTCCTATAGACGGTTATATTTGGACACCGGGTTATTGGGCTTATGATAATGGAGGATACTATTGGGTAGAAGGTGTATGGCTTTACCCGGCTCAGTCCAACTTTTTATGGACTCCCGGTTACTGGAATTATAGTGGAGGTTATTATGGATGGAACACGGGCTATTGGGGGCCGCATATTGGATATTATGGTGGCGTATGTTATGGTCATGGTTATGAAGGAGAAGGTTATTCGGGTGGAAGATGGGAAGGTGGTTCTTTTAGATATAATACTGCGGTAAGTAATGTAAATGCTAATGTAGTGCATAACACCTACGCGGAAAAAGTAACTGTTAGCAAGAATAACGGAAACCGTTCAAGTTTTAATGGCCCGGGTGGTTTAAGCAGAAAGCCAACTGATAATGAGCGTTTAGCTATAAATGAAAATCATGTTAAGCCAAATTCAGAGCAAATTTTACACGAACAAAATGCAAGTAAAAATAAAAATCAACCGGTTTCAGTAAACAAACCAAACACCGCAAAAACCGAAATGAATAAAACAAATAACCCAACTAAAAGTCAGGAAATAAGAACTGAAAATATTGCACCTGCTAAAGTTAATGCTATGCCTAAACAGCAAAATAATGCAACGAAACAAAATCAAGCAAGTCAATCATATAATGCACCTAAACAACAGCAAACAAATGTGCAACATAATATGGCAAAACAACAACAAAATATTCCTCAACAACAATCAACTGTGCAACATAATACACCTAGCCAACAACAAAGCATCCCTCAGCAGCATAATGTTCCTCAGCAACAAAGTATTCCACAACAGCGTACTGTTTCTCAACAACAAAATGTTCCGCAACAACGTAGTGTTCCTCAACAACAACATAATCAGCAGCCGCATGGCGGGGGTGGTCATCGTTAAATATAAGGACTCAGTACAACAACAACTTTTTTTAATAATCTAATATAAAAACATGAAAACAAAAACGCTAATAACAAGTGTTGCTATAGCATCACTTGCATTAATTGTAGCTTGTAAAAAAAGCAGCACATCAACATCTTCTACTTCTACAACACCACCGGCAAACCCCGTTGTAATACCAACACAAACTACAACACAAGCAGCGGTAGCATTAGCAGGGGCTTCTAACTTTGCTATTCTTGCCGGTTCGGCAGTAAGCAATACAGGTGCAACTACCATTACCGGCGATTTAGGTTTAAGCCCCGGCACTTCAATTGGCGGATTTCCTCCGGGAATTTTGACCGGAACAGAGCATATTAATGATGCAACCGCCAATCAAGCCAAAACTGACTTAACTTCGGCCTATAACGATGCAGTTGGAAGAGTTGCTACAGATATAGTAACTCTTTCGGGTAACATAGGCGGGCTTACACTTACACCCGGGCTTTATAAATCCACTTCATCTCTCGCTATTTCATCCGGCGATTTAACGTTTGATGCAAAAGGTAACCCAAATGCCGTTTTTATCATACAAATAGCATCAACACTTACCACTACATCAGGCCGCAAAGTTATTTTGAGCGGCGGTGCTTCAGCCTCTAATATTTTTTGGCAAGTAGGTAGTTCGGCAACTTTTGGCACTACATCTGTTATGAAAGGTACAATTTTGGCGATGCAATCAATCACATTTAATACCGGGGCTAGTTTAGATGGGAGGGGCTTAACCAGAACTGGTGGCATAACAATGGCAGGCAATGCACTTGTAAAACAGTAACCACTTAACCAGTATGAAAAGCGTTGTTTAATAAACAGCGCTTTTTTATGCCTATAAAACTGCAACAAAAAGAGAATATGTGAATAATGCAACTTGTTTACAAGCTTATGTAACATGTAAACGCCAAACTAGGGCAACTTTGTATTGTGAAAATTCTTTCACATTTAATAAAACCCAAATGAAAACGAAACTATTACTTGGTATAACAACAGCTATCTTATTATTCCCAATATCAAATTTCGGACAAGCTCCCAATTTAGGAACTGCCGTTAATTTTGCTCTTTTTTCTACTAACGGAGCGGTAACTAATTCAGGCATTTCTCATGTTACTGGTAATGTAGGCACAAACAATGGTTCAAGCACAGGTTTTGGCAACGTTAATGGCGGCATGCATGATGGTGATGGTACAAGTGCAACTTGCGCTGTCGATTTGTTAACTGCCTATAATCAATTAGCCGCAACAACGGCAACATTTTTTCCGGCAGCTTTATTGGGTAATGGTCAAACTCTTGTGCCGGGCGTGTATTCTATTACAGGTGCCTCAACACTCAATTTGAATTTGAATTTAGATGCGCAAAATAATACGAATGCGGTTTTTATCATTAAAATTCAAGGTTCATTTTCTACAAACGCTAATTCAAAAATTAAATTAAAAAATGGTGCTCAAGCCTGTAACGTATTTTGGAAAGTGGAAGGTTTAGTAAGCATGGCTTCAGGTACCAGCATGAAAGGAACCATCATTGCAAACAATGCGGCTATTAATATGAACACAGGAGATACTTTGGAAGGAAGAGCAATGTCTACCGCAGGTGCTGTTACGCTTAATGGCGTTTTGGCATACACGCCAGTTGGTTGTGGCAGCCCTTTGCTAACAGGTCCAACGGCGCCTACACTGGGTGTGGCAGCTTGTTATGCTGTTTTTTCGGCAAGTGGTGCTGTTTCTAATTCGGGTGTAACACATGTTACAGGTGATGTTGGAAGTAATAGTAGTTCTGCTACGGGTTTTAACCCATCATTTGTAACTGGCACAATCCACAATATACCAGATAACTCTACAGCACAGTGCGCTACTGATTTATTAAATGCATACAACTATTTAAATACACTAAGTACTGATATTGAATTATTATACCCTGCACAATTTGGAAATAACTTAGTGCTTACACCACATACTTATTTATTAAATGCAGCAACTGTATTTACAGATACACTTTATTTAGATGCTCAAGGTAACACTAACGCAGTATTTGTTATGAAATTAAATGGAGCATTATCTACAAGTACTTATTCAAAGGTTATTTTAATAAACGGAGCACAATCAAAAAATGTGTACTGGAAAATTGAAGGTGCGGTTGGTATAAATAATTATTCTATTTTCAGAGGTACTATTGTATGTCATAATGGTGCTTTAGGCGCATTAAATACAGGAGTTACTTTTGATGGCAGAGCGCTTACCACAACAGGTGCCTTAACAACTACAGCACTTACTATAGTTGCAACTGCTTTACCCTCTAATTGTGCAACAGCAGGCATTCAATTATTAGATGGAACATATCAGGCAGTTAGCATTTATCCAAATCCATTCAGCACATCAATTTCTATAAATAATATATCGCAAATTGATAAAACTCAATTAAAGATGTATAATGTTTTAGGAGCTGAAGTAATGAGTGTAAACATTAGCAATCAATTAACCACTTTTGAAACGGGCAACTTACCTGCAGGAATTTATTATTATAAAATAATAAACGATATAGGTAAAACAATACAATCAGGTAAACTGGTTGCCCAATAGCAAACAATTAAGAAGCAAGAAAACCCATTACAGTTTTGTAGTGGGTTTCTTTTTTGTACAAAAACAAATATGTGAATGATGTAACGTTTTCACAGCATCATGTAACATAAAGGCTTTTTAGTTAATCACCTTTGTAAAGTGAAAATTACTTCACAAAATAAAAAAAATGAAATGAAAAATTTAACAGAATTGAAAGGAAGTTGGAATGAAACAAAAGGCAAACTAAAACAAAAGTTTGCTATGCTAACTGATAGTGATTTATTATTAGTAGAAGGCAAACAAGATGAAATGATCGGAAGGCTTCAAATCAAATTAGGTAAAACAAAAGCTGAAATACAAAAAGTTATTTCTGATTTGTAAATCAAGTATTATAAAAAATCAGTTAAAAAAATAAACGAAATGAAAAATAAAATTTTAAAAATAGCCTCTTTAGCTTTTACAGTGGGCGCTATTTTATCAGGTTGTGAAACATCTGCCGAAAAAGTAGCAAAGGCTGAAATAAACCTAAATCAAGCAAACAAAGATTTGGACGAGGCTCAGGAAGAATATGTAGCTGATATTGAAAACTACAGAAAAGAAACAGATGAAAAAATAATCGCGAACCAAAAAAGCATGGCCGAGTTTGAAACAAGAGTTTCGAACGAAAAGAAAGAAGACAGGAATGATTATAATAAAAAAATAATTGCCTTGCAGCAAGAAAACACGGACATGAAAAAAAGAATGGATGATTATAAAGCTGATGGAAAAGAAAAATGGGAATTATTTAAAGCTGATTTTACTAAAGGAATGAATGATATAGGCGAATCGTTAAGAGACCTTACGGCTGAGCATTCAAAAAAATAAAACCGGGCAATTAATCTTCAAAATAATAACATGAAAAATTCAATTATAATAATAACAGCTTTATTTACATCACTACTAAATACTAGTAATGCACAAGACGTTGATGACGAACGTAAAAAATTAGCATTTGGCGCAAAAGCAGGCGCAAACATATCGAACGTGTATGATGCCAGTGGAGAAAATTTCAAAGCTAATCCTAAAATGGGTTTTGCAGGTGGCGCTTTTGTAGCCATACCAATTGGTAAATATTTAGGTTTTCAACCGGAAATTTTATTTTCGCAAAAAGGGTACCAGTCAACCGGCACTTTATTGGGTGGCACGTACTCTGATACAAGAACAACAATATTCCTTTGCAATTACAATTTAAACCTGCCGAGTTTATAACCTTTTTAGGTGGTGTACAGTATTCGTACTTGTTGCACCAAAAAGATGTATTTGCTCTTGGAGCAAACAACTTAGCTCAAGACCAAGCGTTTAAAAACGATAATGCCCGAAAAAATATTTTTGGAGCAGTGTTTGGGATTGATATAAATATAGATCACTTTATTATTTCGGGTAAAGCATGTTGGGATTTGCAAAACAACAACGGAGATGGGTCTTCTTACACACCAAGATATAAAAATGTTTGGTTACAAGTAACGGTAGGCTTTAGATTATATAACTAAAAAAAAACTATAACCTCTTTTAAAAATTACAACCATGAAAAATTCATTAATAAAAACAATGTGCTTATTAAGTTTAGTAAGCTACGAAGCAACGGCACAAGAGCCGCAGCAACAAACCGATTATGTTATAGACGTAAAAGGAAAACCTACCGAAAAATACGGCAACACATTAAATTTAGGCGTTGGTGCCGGATACTATGGTAATGTTGGTTTTTTTACTCCCGGTGTAATGCTTAATTATGAAATTGATGTATTCAAAAACTTTACCCTTGCACCTTTTATTGGAGCATCTACTTTTCAGGATAGCTACTTTTGGGGTAATCCAAACAAACCAAATTACGATCCATCCTATCATTATTATAACTACCGCGAAACCATTATTCCGGTTGGTGTAAAGGGCACCTATTATTTTGACCAATTGTTGCATGTTAATCCAAAATGGGATTTATATGTAGCTACTTCTGTTGGATATGCCTTTAGAACTGTTACAAATAACAAACAATATGACTACAATAAAAAAATTGGGCATTTGGATGGATCATTCAATTGCTCATCTAATGGAATTTACAACTGGTTCTATAGTAACAAAAACTATAACGTCAAAATTTACGCACGAGGCAAAAGAGCATAGTTTGAGTAAAAGTGAAAGCCTCATGCATACAAAACAGCAGCACCAGCAGGCAAACTATTATAAAGAACTTGCTGAGTGTATAAAAAATCACGAAGCCGTAGTTTTATTTGGGCCTACGGATGCTAAAGTAGAATTGTTACATATTTTACGAGCAGATCACCGTTTTGAAAAAATAAAAATAGAAACACAGTCGACTGATAAAATGACTGAGAATCAACAACACGCTTTTGTAAAAGAATATTTCTCAAAACAATAACTCAAGAAATAAAAATGAAAAAAAGCAATAAAAAAAAAGCAACCGATAAAACAAGTCTGGATAATGATGCCGACAAAAGCGGTACAGATACAAACTCGGATACAACCAACCCAAATGGTACAGAAAAGACTAAAGGCACTAATAAGTTTGATAAACCGAAAAGAGAGCCAAACCCAGATAGAACAGGCATAGATATAAAATCAGATAAAACAAAAAAAGAAAACAATTAAACCAATATAAACAAATAATTATGAAAAAATACATTTTAATGTCCCTAAGTCTTGCAATTGCATTTTCTTCATGTGTTTCTAAAAAGAAATTTCATAAAGAGCAAAAAAAAGTAACTGTTTTACAAAGAGATAGTGCTGATACACATTCCAGTTTATATGGTTGTAATGCTAAGGTAGCTGGCTTGGAAAACGAAAAAATTGAAATACAAAAAAACCTATCGAACCTTTCTACAAGTTCTCAAACTACTATAGAAAACTCGAAAATGACTATTGCCGAACAAGCTAAACGATTAAAAGATTTACAGAATCTTATTCAATCACAAAAAGATATCCTTTCTAAACTTAAAAAAACAATAGCAGATGCTTTGATAAACTTTAAGCCTGATGAATTAAGTGTAGAATTAAAAGATGGTAGGTTATATGTATCGCTTCAGGAAAAACTATTATTTAAGTCCGGAAGTGCTGTGGTTGATCCAAAAGGAAAAGAAGCATTGCAAACGTTAGCGTCAGTTTTAAACACCACTCAAGATATAAGTGTGATGATTGAAGGACATACCGATAATGTACCCGTAAGTGGTAAATATGAAGACAACTGGTCGTTAAGTGTAGCTCGTTCAACATCTATCGTCCGCATTTTAACTACTGATTATAAAGTAGACCCGCGAACTGTTATTGCAGCAGGCAGAGCCGAATTTTATCCCGTAGCTGATAATGGTACTGTAGATGGAAAAGCAAGAAATAGAAGGATTGAAATTATTTTATCACCTAATCTTAAAGAACTTTTTAAGTTACTAAACCAATAATATAATAAACCCTTTATTAATTTTTGTGCGCACTTATATCTTTTATTTCAAATTATATAACACAGGCATAAAACTATTTATATGTATGCTCTTATTCACATCAAATATATTTGCTCAATCACATCCAAGCTATCTTTCTAAAAAAGATAGTTTGGATGAATGTAAGAAAGAAAGCAAAGAATTTGATATCGTTGATTTGTATAGAATGATTATCAAAAAAAAGCCAGTCGATTCACATGCACCAACTAAAAAAGCAGGCAAATTACATGTAGCCGTCTTGCCTGCGGCAGGTTACTCCTTAGTAACAAAGCTTGCAGGAGTTGTAGCAGCAAATGCGGCTTTTTATGCCGATAATGAAAAAACAACTAAGCTATCTGCCGTTAACACCAGTATTAGTTACACACAAAACAATCAAATAATTTTGCCCATTCTGTCAAATATATGGACAAAGAAAAATAAATATAATTTATTAGGCGATTGGCGATATTACAAGTACCCTGAATACACGTATGGTTTAGGTGGACATACATCTACACAAAATTCAGATAGATTAAACTACTCTAACATAATTATTCACCAAGCTGTTTTAAAACACATATACAATTCCGTTTTATATGCAGGGTTAGCTTATAATTTAAACTACCACTGGAACGTTAGTGAAGCAGGAAATGCTAATGGTGAAATAAGCGATTTTAAAAAATATGGTTTAAATAAAAATTCAGTTTCATCAGGTATATCTCTAAATGCCTTATACGATAGCAGAAAGAATTCTATAAATCCTTCCGAGTCTATGTATGGCAGCATTGCTTTTTGTCCCAATTTTACTTTTTTAGGCAGCAATCACAATTACCAATCGCTTACAATTGATTTAAGAAAATATTTTAAACCATTTGTTAATTCAGATAATATACTGGCTTTTTGGAGCTACAATTGGTTCACATTTAACGGTAACGTTCCTTATCTTGATTTACCCAGTACGGCCTGGGACGCCTACTCAAACATGGGTAGGGGTTATATACAAAGTAGGTTTAGAGGTAAAATTTATTGTATGCCGAGGCCGAATATCGTTTTAGTATAACTCGTAATGGCTTTTTGGGCGGGGTAGTGTTTACTAACGCACAGTCTGTAACAGATTGGCCCAGCAACAAATTTCAAACCATATACCCGGCAGTTGGCACAGGCATTCGTTTAAAAATAAATAAACACTCAAACACCAATGTATGTATCGATTATGCTTTTGGTTTAAATGGTTCTAATGGTGTATTTATCAACTTGGGCGAAGTGTTTTAATAATATGAATGAATTTGAAAACTGAACAAATAAAAATGGAATTTAAAGCACCCTTTTACGTGAAAACATCGCTTGTTTTAATAGGCTTGTTTGTCTTTATAAGCATGTTATACATTGCACAACAAATTATTGTGCCAATAATCTACTCAACCATTGTTGCTGTTGTATTAAGTCCTGTGGTAAATTTTTTGGTTCGTAAAAAACTAAACAGAATAGTTGCTATTGCAATTACGATTTCATTTGGCAGCCTGGCTACTATACTTTTTATCGTTTTATTATCTCAGCAAGTAATACAGTTTGGCGATACGTTTGACAAGTTAAACGAAAGTTTACATCAGTTATTAAACCAAACTGTGGCCTGGGTATCAAGTACTTTTAATATAAGCACACATAAAATAAATGTGTGGCTTACTGCAAAAAACACAGAAATGTTAAACGGAGCTGTTTCAATTATGGGTCAAACTATAATGAATGCAGGAAGTGTACTTATTGCTTTGGTTTTGATACCCGTATACATTTTTATGATATTGTTTTACCAGCCTTTATTGTTAGAGTTTATACATCGACTATTTAGCGCCGACAAACATACTGATGTAAACGAAGTGCTTACTGCTACCAAAAAAATCATCCGGAGTTATTTGATTGGCTTGTTAATTGAAGGATTGATAGTAGCCGCTTTAAACTCAATTGGCTTATTGATAATTGGCATTGATTATGCTATTTTACTTGGTATAATTGGCGCTATACTAAACGTTATACCATATATAGGGGGCATCATAGCTGTAGCTTTACCCATGCTAATTGCTTTGGCAACAAAATCGCCAATGTATGCCTTACTGGTTTTAGGCGCATATATTTTAATTCAATTTATCGACAACCATTACTTAATTCCAAAAGTCGTCGCATCAAAAGTAAAAATCAACGCGTTAATTTCAGTTATTGTCGTCTTACTTGGCGGGGCTTTATGGGGTGTGCCGGGTATGTTTCTTTCTATTCCTTTAACAGCCATTATTAAAGTTATTTTCGATCATATAGAGCCATTAAAACCTTGGGGATATTTGTTAGGAAACAATGTTCCGGAAACACAAAATCTTTCACTTATAAAAAATAAAATCTAAACTTAAAAATAAATAAACATGAAAACGCAAATCGGAATTTCCGACAAAAATTTAAAAAGTTCATCATCTGTTTTAGCCACCGTGCTGTCGAATGAGATGACACTATACATTAAAACCAGAAAATTTCATTGGAACGTTACCGGAGAAAGTTTTATGGAGCTGCACAAACTATTTGAAGAGCAATATAAGGCATTAGAAGAAGCCATTGATGAAGTGGCTGAACGTATTGGAAAATTAGGACACAAAACAATTGGCACCATGCAGGAGTTTTCAAAGTTGGCAACCATTAAAGAACATCCGGGGAAATATGATTCATCAAAAGAGATGTTAAAGGAATTATTGAAAGACCACGAAACCATTATTGTTGAACTACGCAAAGACATTAATGATTGTACTACTAAAAATAAAGACGTCGGTACAGCTGATTTTTTAACAGGTTTAATGGAACACCACGAAACAACTTCTTGGATACTTAGAAGATACCTAAACTAATTTTTTATAAAAAAGAGATGGCCATTAATTTGAAAATAGAAAATAAAGCGGTAGTAGAGAAGATAGCTAAGCTGGAGGAACATTTGCATTTGCAAGCATTGAAAGGCTTTTTTGCAGAAGTGGCAGACATGACTATGTTTACGTTGCGTTTCTTTAAAGAAGCCCTAAAGCCCAGGTATGAGTTTAAAGAACTTATTAAACAGGCGTATTTGATAGGTTATAAATCATTTCCATTGATTGCCATTACCGGATTAATTATGGGGTTGGTGCTAACCATACAATCAAGACCAACGCTTGCCGAATTTGGAGCCGAATCGTGGTTACCGGCAATGGTAGCTGTTTCCATTGTCAGAGAAATTGGACCAGTGATAACAGCACTAATTTTTGCGGGCAAAGTTGGCTCAGGCATTGGAGCAGAATTAGCATCAATGAAAGTAACCGAGCAAATTGATGCTATGGAAGTGTCGGGCATAAATCCATTCAAATATTTAGTTGTTACGCGCATTGCTGCAGCTACGTTTATGTTACCGGTGTTGGTTATCGCATCAGATGCCATTTCAATGTATGGCGCTTATATAGGTGTAAATTTAAAAGGCGATGTTACTTTTCATTTATTTTTTTTAGAAGTATTTGATAAACTTTCTTTTTCAGATGTTTTTCCCGCACTTATTAAAACCGTGTTTTTTGGTTTTGCCGTTGGGCTAATTGGTTGTTTTAAAGGATATAATGCCGATAAAGGAACCGAAGGTGTAGGTAAATCTGCAAACGCAGCTGTTGTTTATGGCTCATTAATGGTGTTTGTAATTGATATGATAGCGGTGCAAGTAACTAGTCTTTTTAGTTAATAGAAAATATGGAAACAGTTGTAGAAATAGAACACTTAAAAAAATCGTTCGGTACTAAAGAAGTGCTTAAGGATATTAGTTTAAAAATAGAAAAAGGTGAAAACCTTGTTGTACTTGGTAAATCGGGTAGCGGTAAATCGGTGCTTATAAAATGTTTAATTGGCTTACTTGAACCTGATGAAGGTAAAGTAGTTTTACTGGATAAAAATGTAGCTGAATTAAATGCCGAAGATTTAAATGCCTTACGAAAAAAAGTTGGTTTTTTGTTTCAGAGCGCAGCCTTATACGACTCGATGACAGTACGGGAAAATCTTGAATTCCCATTACGTGATTTAAAGAAAAAAGACCAAGGAGAAATAGACACGCTGGTACTAGAAACTTTAAAAAGTGTTGGGCTAGAAGATGCGATAGATAAAATGCCATCTGAACTTTCGGGTGGAATGCGAAAGCGGGTTGGGTTGGCACGCACCTTAATATTAAAACCCGAAATTATTTTATATGATGAACCTACTACGGGATTAGACCCAATAACATCTAAAGAGATTAGCCAGCTTATTTTAGATGTGCAAAAAAAATACAATGCGGCATCCATTATTATTACACACGATATAGAGTGCGCGCGCATCACAGCAAACCGGATGATTGTTATTAAAGAAGGAGAATGTACGGCCGAAGGAACTTTTAAAGAATTATCAGAATCAAAAGACGAATGGGTAAACTCATTTTTTAAATAATAAATAAAAAACAAGTATGAAAAAAACAACAGGAAATAAAGTAAAGCTCGGAATTTTTGTTTCGGCAAGTGTAATTTTGCTTATTACAGGCATCTATTTTATAGGGCAAAGGCAACAACTATTTAATAACACCTTTACCATAAGCGGTATTTTTAAAGACATAAACGGGCTTGAGGTCGGAAACAACGTGCGTTTTGCCGGCATTAATGTTGGGGTTGTTGAAGACATACAGCAAGTAACCGATTCAACGGTAAAAGTTGATATGGTAATTAGAGATGAAACCAGAAAGTTTATGAAAAAAAATGCGAAGGCTATAATTGGTTCAGATGGATTGATGGGAAATCAAATCGTAACTATAATTCCGGGGCCGGCAGGAAAAGCGCAGGTAGTCGATAATGATATTATTGCAACAGCTAAAACTGTAAGTATGGATGAAATTTTAACAAAGATAAAAGTAACGGCTGATAATGCAGCAATTATAACTACCGACCTTGCTGCTGTTATAGACAATATACACGCCGGGAAAGGAACAATAGGGAAGTTATTAATGGACAGCAGTATGGCCGGAACCGTTAATGATGCTATGGTTAATATTAAACAGGCTGCAGGTGGTTTAAACCAAAACATGACTGCCGCAAGCCATAATTTTCTTTTAAGAGGTTATTTTAAGAAAAAAGAAAAGAAAGCACAGGATAAAGCGGATGAAGAAAAGAAAGCGAGTGAAAAAGATAAAAAATAAAAATGAAATATCTACTCACTTTAGTAAGCATTGCAATAAACATAAATTTTTATGCACAAACGGCAAATAGTTATTACGAATCCGGAAACATTAAATACAATTTAAAAGATTATAAAGGCGCTATTGTAGATTTTAGCAAATCAATTGAATTAGACCCCACTAATGCTAAAGTTTATTACAGCCGGGGTTATTCTGAATATTTGTCAGGGGATTTTAAAACTTCTTCGCAAGACAATACTAAGGCTATTGAATTAAATCCGAATGATGAAATGGCTTATTACAATAGAGGTGTAAGTGAATATGAATTACTAGATTATAAAAGTGCCATATCAGATTACACCAAAGCAATAGAATTAAATCCTAAATACGCTAAAGCATTTACCAAAAGAGGAAACTCTAAAGCCACATTAGGAGATTACAAAGAGGCTATCCTAGATTATAATCGGGCAATCGAATTAAACTCATCAGATGCAAGTTATTATTATAACAGAGGAGATGCCGAAGCTAAGGTAGAAGATTATAAAAGTGCCGAACTTGACTATAGCAGAGTTATTGAATTAACACCCAAAGATGGTAGCGCTTATGTTAATAGGGGTTTATGTAAAGATAAATTAACCAATAAAAAGGGAGCTTGTACAGATAGGTTAAAATCAGCCGATTTAGGAAACATGGATGCTCGTGATCTAATAACTAAATTTTGTAAATAAAGAATAATACGTCATAAATTATTCGGTAAACAATCTGTCAAATAGTTTCATATTCTCGGAAAATGAAAAGTAAATTAGTAAATATTTTAATTAGTGTCGTTTTTTTTACATCGTGCATCGTACAGTCGCCTAAATATACTACACTTGAAAAAGTAATTTCTTTACAAATTGGCATGACAAAAGCCGAAGTGGAAGATATATTAGGAGTTAAACCGTATGATCTTAAGGTATATACAGATACAAGTAATGTATTTATTTATGTGTATCGTGTTAACGATCGAAAAACACTTTCTTTTGATACGAAAGCCGTAAACGGAAGAAAATCCAAAGGAAAATATGTGCAATTGGCAGTTGGCTATTCAAAAAAAGGTAATGTAATTAGTATAGAATCGTGTAACATGTGTCCGGATAATTTAGTAACCGTTAATAAAATTGATATAGGAGCAGTTTTTGTATTTATTACTGTTACATTACCTGTAATATTAATTTACGTAGGATTAAAAAAATAAAAATTGCGTTATACATTCTAAATTCCGTGAATAAACTAAAAAAAACATTTATTATTTTTTTCAGTACAATAATAATTGTTGTAGTGCTTGTTATTTCGTTTATTTCGCCCATTGCAAAATATTTAATCGAAAAGTACGACGAAAAATTTACAGGCCGGCAAATCACATTAGGTAGAGTATATGTAAATCCATTTACGGGTTACGTTTATTTAAGTGACCTCAAAATTTATGAATCCAAAAGTGATAGCATTTTCTTTTCGACAGAAAGTGTAATCGCAAATTTTGCCATGCTTAAAATGTTTTCTAAAACCTATGAAATAAGTGAAATAACTCTTGAACATCCGCATGGTATAATTATTCAAAATAAAACGCAGTTAAATTTTACCGATTTAATCGAAAAATTTTCTCCAAAAAATAAATCTGACACAACTAAAACGTCTATTCATTTCAATATTCTAAATATAAAAATAATTGATGGAGAGTTTCAATATCAGGAAAAACTAATTCCCATAAATTACTTCATTAAAAAAGTAAATTTAGAAAGTACAGGAAAGCGTTGGGATGCAGATACTATTGCTGTAAAATTTTCTTTTTTATCAGGCATAGGAAGCGGCGATATGAAGGGAGATTTTTCAATGAATTTTAAAAACCTGGGTTATCGTTTTGCTGTTCTTATAAATAAGTTTAGTTTACAAATACTTGACCAGTATCTTAAAGATTTAATTAACTACGGAAACTTCAAGGCTAACCTTGATGCAAATATAAAAGCAACGGGAAATTTCGCCGATGAAGAAAACCTTAAAGCTTCAGGTCTGTTAGCAATTAATGAATTTCATTTCGGAAAAAGCCCAAAAGAAGACTACGTTTCATTTGATAAATTAACATTAGATATAATTGAACTAAGCCCTAAAAATCACAAATATATTTTAGATTCAATATCACTTAATGGCCCCTATTTAAAATACGAACGTTATGATTATTTAGATAATCTACAAACCATATTTGGTAAAAAAGGGTCTAACGTTACTGTTGTTGCAGGAGATGCAACTAAATTTAATCTTATTATTGAGATAGGGCGTTACATACAAGTAATTGCGAAAAATTTTTTTAGAAGCAATTATAAAGTTAATCGACTTGCAATTTATAAAGGTGATTTAAAATTTAACGACTTTTCTATAAACGAAAAGTTTTCGGTCGATTTAAACCCGCTATATGTTATTGCAGACTCTATCGATAAAAACCATACCAGAGTAAAGGTAAATTTAAAGTCTGGCATTAAACCTTATGGTGATGTGGCTGTAACTTTAAGCATAGACCCACAAGATAGTGTAGATTTTGATATACAATATAATCTTGAAAAAATACCTGTATCTATTTTTAACCCTTACACAATAACATACACTTCTTTTCCTCTGGATAGAGGAACAATTGAGATTAATGGTAAATGGAATGTTAGAAATGGGTTTATACAAAGCAATAATCATTTGGTAATAATTGATCCACGAGTAACTAAAAAAATAAAAAATAAAGATACGAGATGGGTTCCTGTGCCTTTAATAATGTCTTTTATTAGAGAGAATGGCAATGTTATTGATTATGAGATACCTGTAACGGGTAGTTTAAAGAATCCAAAATTTCATTTTGGCGACGTAATTTTAGATTTGGTAAAAAATATTTTTGTTAAACCTGCAACAACTGCTTATCGTCAAGAAGTAAAGGATATTGAAACCGATATTGAAAAATCATTATCTGTTAAGTGGCAAATGCGACAAAACATACTTAGGTCTAATCAGGAAAAATTTATCGAAGCAATGGCAGATTTTTTGGTTAAAAACCCCAAGGCATTTCTTGCAGTTTATCCCCAGCATTATGCAATAAAGGAAAAAGAATACATTTTGATGTTCGAAGCTAAGAAAAAGTATTTTCAAACAATCACAAATAAAACAGCACTATCTCTTTGTAAAGCCGACTCAGAAACTATTGATAAAATATCTATAAAAGATTCTTTGTTTGTTCATTATTTGAATAAACAAGTTAATGACCCAATGTTGTTTACTATACAAGATAAATGTGCTAAACTTTTTGGTTCATCTTTTATAAATATAAAATTTAATGAATTAAACCAACAAAGAGAAAAGGCCTTTATTACATTCTTTACAAGAAAAAATGTTGAGCAACGAGTAAAAATCTACTCATCCATTGATAATATACCCTATAATGGGTTTTCATTTTATAAAATAGAATATAAAGGGGGGGCTCCTGAAACCTTACTAAAAGCATATCAAGAAATTAATGAGTTAAATGATGAAACACCTCGAAAGAAGTTTGAAAAGGATCGTAAAAGAAACAAACAATAAAAAATCCCAACATATTGAAAAAACGTATTGGGATTTATTTGTAGCCCAGAGCAGAATCGAACTGCTATCAAAGCGTTAGGAGTGCCTTATTCTATCCATTGAACTACCGGGCCATTTTCATACTTAAAGAACAAAACAATCTCATAGTTTCCGTGGCCTTAATACCCCCAATTATTTGTGAGATTATATTGAAACTATTGAAGATATAACTACAAAATCTTTAAAATTCTCATATGTAAAGAACTGATTTTTAAACAGATTGTAGATTTACTTCAAACTAACAAACCGTTTAGATAGGTTAGGAAACTTCTATTCTATCCATTGAACTACGAAACCAAAATTCAGTTGCCAAGTATCAATAACAGCTACTTGTTTTTCCTAAAGAATTAGCATTGCATCGCCGTATGAATAAAAGCGATATTTTTCTTTAATCGCTTCTTTATAAGCTTTCATAATTAAATCATAACCGCCAAACGCACAAGTCATCATCAATAAAGTCGATTCAGGCATATGGAAATTAGTAACCATACTATCAGCTACGCTAAAATCATATGGCGGAAAAATAAATTTATTTGTCCAGCCTTTGTATGGGTTTAAATGCCCCGATACACTTACCGAAGTTTCAATCCCACGCATAACAGTTGTACCAACAGCACACACACGCTTTTTAGCGTCTTTTGCTTTATTTACAATTTTAGTAGTCTCTTCCGATATCGACACTTCTTCCGAATCCATTTTATGTTTCGTTAAGTCTTCTACCTCAACCATTCTAAATGTACCCAAACCAACGTGCAAAGTAACATAACCAAAATTTACGCCTTTAATTTCTAAGCGTTTCATTAGCTCACGGCTAAAGTGTAAACCTGCCGTAGGCGCAGCAACTGCTCCTTCATTTTTCGCAAAAATAGTTTGGTAACGGTCTTTATCGCTATCTTCTACTTTGCGTTTAATGTATTTTGGTAATGGTGTTTCACCTAAGTTGTATAACATCTGACGGAAATCATCATACGGTCCATCATATAAAAAACGAAGCGTACGTCCACGCGACGTTGTGTTATCAATTACCTCAGCTACTAACGAATCATCTTCACCAAAATAAAGTTTATTTCCAATACGAATTTTACGTGCCGGGTCAACCAACACATCCCATAAACGGCTTTCGCTGTTTAGTTCGCGCAATAAAAACACTTCAATTTTTGCACCGGTTTTTTCTTTATTGCCATACATGCGCGCAGGGAAAACCTTGGTGTCATTCATAATCATTACATCGCCATCATCAAAATAATTAATAATGTCTTTAAATTTTTTGTGATGTATTTTTCCTGTTTTTCTGTCAACCACCATTAAGCGACTTTCGTCGCGGGTTTTTGCAGGATACTCAGCCAACAACTCTTTCGGCAGGTTAAATTTAAACGCAGATAATTTCATGTTTTTTTATGTCTTTTTAGCAAGACATGAATTGCTGCCGAGGGCATGCAACTTCATAATCTTACGGGATTAATTTTTAAGCGTGCAAAGATAGTGTTTTAAAACCCAAAAGTCAAGTTTACATAAACCCAAGCTCCAACTGGGCTACCTCGCTCATCATGTTCTTATCCCAGGTGGGCTCAAAGGTTAAGTCAAGTTTTACCGATTTAATGCCTGGTAATTCCTTCAGTTTCCCTTCTACCTCAGCCGGTAAGCTCTCTGCAGCCGGACAATTAGGTGAGGTCAACGTCATTACAATTCCCAAATCGCCGTCATCAGCTAAATTTATCTCATAAATAAGCCCTAATTCCCACACATCTACCGGAATTTCAGGATCGAAACACGTTTTTATTTCATCAATAATGCGTTGGGCTAATTCGGTATTTGTTGCTTTTATAATGGCTGCCATTTTATAAAAAATTATATTTTGCCTTGCAAAGCAAGAGCATCTAATTTCATTTGTTTTATCATACTAATTAAACCATTGGCACGCGTGGGCGATAAATGTTCTTTCAATCCAATCACATCTATAAACCCCATGTTGGCATTTAAAATATCATCCGGAGCTTGGTTTGATAGCACGCGTATCATCAAAGCAACCATGCCTTTGGTTATTATTGCATCGCTATCTGCTGTATAAACTATTTTCCCATCTACTGCTTCCGAATGCAACCACACTTTACTTTGGCAACCTTTAATTATATACTCGTCTGTTTTATAAACCGGGTTTATCATTGGTAACGATTTTCCCAACTCTATCAAATGCTCGTATTTCAGCTCCCAGTCATCGACAAACATTTCAAACTCTTCGATTATTTCTTGTTCAATTTCGGCTATGCTCATAACAACATTTTAATGGCTTTCTCCAAGGCCGAAATAAAAACATCAATCTCATGCGTTGTATTGTAAAACGCAAACGATGCACGCACCGTACCCGGTATATTAAAGCACTGCATAAGCGGTTGGTTGCAATGATGACCGGTGCGCACTGCCACACCTTGTTTATCTAAAAGCGTGCCCACATCAAACGGATGCGCATTGTTTACATTAAACGAAATCACCGCAGCTTTATCTTTTACATCTCCGTAAATTTTTACGCCCGGTAATTGTTTTAATTTTTCGGTAGCATAATGCACCAATTCATTTTCATATGCCGCTATAGTATCTAACCCAATTTCATTCAGATAATTTAACGCAGCAGCTAAACCAATAGCACCTTCTATGTTTGGTGTGCCTGCTTCAAATTTTAACGGACCATCAACATACACCGTCTTCTCAAACGTAACTGTTTTAATAGTACCGCCACCTGTTTGGTAAGGTTCAAATTTTTCTACCCATTTTGCTTTGGCATATAAAACACCAATGCCGGTGGGTGCGTAAATTTTATGTCCGCTAAAGCAATAAAAATCGCAATCAAGTTCTTGCACATCAACTACCATGTGCGGTATAGCTTGTGCGCCATCTAATAGCACCGGAATGTTTTTTTGTTTCGCTGCAGCAATAATTTCTTTTACATCATTAACCACACCTAATGTATTCGATACATGCGTAACTGCAATCAGTTTTGTTTTATCAGATAGTAATTTTTTGTACTCCTCTAAATTCAACTCGCCGTTTTCCGTTACCGGAATCACCTTCAGCACAGCACCTCTCTCTTCACATAAAACCTGCCAGGGCAAAATGTTGGAGTGGTGTTCCATTTCCGATAGTATAATTTCATCACCCGCTTTAATAAACAATTTACCAAAGCAATGTGCAACCAAGTTTATACTTTCGGTTGTACCGCGTGTAAAAATAATTTCATTTACATCAGCCGCATTTAAGTGCTTTTGTACGGTTGTGCGTGCAAGTTCGTAATGTGTAGTCGCTTTCTGACTAAGTGTATGAACTCCTCTATGTATATTGCTATTCTCTTCATAATAATATTTTGCAATCGCATCAATTACCTGTGTCGGTTTTTGTGCAGTAGCACCGTTATCAAAATAAACAAGTGGCTTGTTATTTACGTGCACTTTTAAAATCGGGAAATCCGCTCTTACTTTTTCAACGTTAAAAGCGGTATGTTGAAGCGTATTTTGCATGACAGAAATTTAATCTTGTAAAGATTCTTGAAACAGTTCGCTCACTCTTTCTTTTATAGTTTCGTTTTTCAACTGATCTATAACTTCGTGTGCAAAAGCCTGTAATAAAAGTTTGCGTGCGCTTTCTTCGCCAATGCCGCGTGCTTTTAAATAAAATAAAGCATTCTCGTCCACCTTCCCTGTCGATGTACCATGACTACATTTTACATCATTCGCATAAATCTCCAGTTCGGGTTTAGCGTTAACGGTTGCGTCATCGCTAATTAAAATATTTTTACTGCTTTGGTAAGCATTTGTTTTTTGCGCGTCTTTTTCTACAAAAATTTGTCCGTTAAACACCGCGGTCGACTTTCCACCCACAATGCCTTTATATAATTCATTGCTTTGGCAATTAGGTTTCAAATGGTCAACCAACGTGTGGTTATCAACCAATTGATTTCCTTTGGTAACAAACAAACCAAATAAATGTGTTTCGGAAAATTCTGCTGCAATAGCCGTGTTTAAATTATTACGCACCAAAGCCCCACTAAACGTAAAGCATGAGTTTGTGTAGATACTTTGTTTATGCTGATGTGTTTTGGTAGCGTTAACCAAATAACTTGCCACACCTGCATTTTGTATAACCGTATGATTTACATGAGCGTTCTCTCCCACAAAAACCTCCGTAAGGTTATTGGTAAAATATTTTTGAGTTGATGAATGATAAAATTCAGTTATCTCAGCTTCCGCATTTTTTTCAATCACCAATAAATTTCTCACATTAAAAAACAAATTCCCTTCTGATGAATTTATATGGTGGATAACAATTGGTTTCTTAAACGATTTAGTTACATGTAAAAAAATTCCTCTATCAGCATAAGCAGTGTTTAGAGCAATAAGTGCATCGCTGTTTGAAGGGGCATATTTTGCAAGATGATTATGTAGATGTTCTGTAGGAGCATTATTTATAGATACAATTGATACCCCTTCAGGAAAATCTTTTGGGTCTGAACTCAATTTACCATTAACCACACAAATATTATAAGCATCTGCACACTTATTCTTTTGCATCCAATCTTGAATATTAAGATCAATCTCTTTTCCTGCAATGGTTTTAAATTCTTTACGCAGTATAGCTTCAATGTTGCAATACTTATAATCTTCGTGCTTGTTATTTGGTATGCCTTTATCTTCTAAATATTGTAACGCCAAGCCAATTTCGTTGGTGGGCATAAAGGCTGCCTTTCCGGCTTGTTTGGCTAATTCTTCTAAAAAATTGTGAGTAGCAGTAAGTTTATCAGTAATCATGGCATCGCCCCTATTATACAGTGGCAGTATCGTATTGTTTTTTTATTTCGTCGTAACCTTTTTCTTCCATTTCAAGCGCCAGTTCTTTACCTCCGCTTTTTACAATTTTTCCGTTGTAAAGTATATGTACAAAATCGGGCACAATATAATCAAGCAAGCGTTGGTAGTGTGTAATTACAATAGTAGCATTGTCTTTATTCTTTAATTTATTAACGCCTGTTGCTACAATACGCAGGGCATCAATATCGAGTCCGCTATCAGTTTCATCTAAAATGGCAAGCTTGGGTTCAAGCACCGCCATTTGGAAAATTTCGTTTCTCTTTTTTTCTCCTCCGCTAAAACCTTCGTTTACACTACGTCCGGCAAGTTTAGCATCCAGCTCTACTAATTTTTGTTTCTCTTTCACAAGTGCCAAAAAATCTTTGGCTTCCATATCAGGCAGGCCTTTGTATTTTCTAACTTCGTTAATAGCCGTGCGTAAAAAATTTATATTACTCACTCCCGGAATTTCTACCGGATACTGAAACGCCAAGAATATTCCTTCACGTGCTCTATCTTCTGCTGCAAGGTCTAATAAATCTTTTCCGTTAAAGGTAACTGTACCTCCGGTAACGTCATAATCTTCACGTCCGGCAAGTACAGCCGATAAAGTACTTTTACCTGAGCCATTAGGCCCCATAATAGCATGCACTTCACCGGCTTTTACTTCAAGGTTTATTCCTTTCAGAATTTCTTTACCGTTAATTTCAGCTTTTAAATTTTTTATGCTCAGCATTAATTAAAAATTAGATACAGGTGAACTTGCGTAATCAATAGTATTTCCAAAATTATCAGCAGCAACTGAATTTCCATTATCGTTACCACCACGGTAGTTATTTGATTTCGGGCGAACTTTACCTTTGCGGGCGTCTTCCTTATACTGTATTAATCCTGAAACTAATTTATCAGTATGGTCAACTAAAGGCTGTACTTCTGCGCTTTGGTCATGAGAGATATAACCTAAATCTACACCAATAGCCATAGCGGTTTTAAATTCAAAAATACACTCGCGTGCCTCATATAAATTTTCTAACGATTGCGCACGTTGTTTAACACCATAGCTACGTGCTACGCTGTAAGAAACTTCTAATGCCGAATGAATTAATTTATCTTTTATAACAGCGTCTAAATTTATGCTGCCAACTAATTTGTAAGCAGTAACCGCTAATTCTTTTGCTTTTTGCCAAGCAACTAAATCTTCAATGTTTCCTTTTTTTTCTGTTGGTACGTTTGTGTTTTCCATTTTGTTTTAGTTTAAATAAGGGGATTAATTATTCATGCAAATCTATACGTATTTTTTAATTTTAAAATATGTTTAACTTTATTAACCTTTATTAACCAACGCTCCCTTCAAGGCTTACAGCCAATAATTTTTGCGCTTCAACAGCAAACTCCATCGGCAATTTATTTAACACATCTTTACAATATCCGTTCACAATTAAACCAATTGCTTTTTCGGTTTCTATGCCACGTTGTTTGCAATAAAATAATTGATCTTCTCCTATTTTCGATGTAGTAGCTTCATGCTCCACCACACCTGTTTTATCTTTAATTTCTATATAAGGGAATGTATGTGCGCCACATTTATCACCCATCAATAAACTATCGCATTGCGAAAAATTACGCGCGCCTGTTGCACCTTTTTGTATACGCACTAAACCACGGTAACTGTTGTTGCTAAAACCCGCTGAAATTCCTTTCGATATAATGGTCGATTTTGTGTTCTTCCCAATATGTATCATTTTCGTCCCGGTATCCGCTTGCTGATAATTATTGGTAACCGCAACCGAGTAAAATTCGCCTACCGAATTATTTCCTTTTAAAATTACCGAAGGATATTTCCATGTAACGGCCGAACCTGTTTCTACTTGTGTCCACGATATTTTCGAATCATCTTCTAAGCAGATACCACGTTTGGTAACAAAATTAAAAATACCACCTTTTCCCTCTTTATCACCAGGATACCAGTTTTGTACGGTGCTATATTTTACTTCCGCATTTTTATGTGCTACAATTTCTACAATAGCAGCGTGCAATTGGTTTTCATCGCGTTGTGGTGCAGTACAACCTTCTAAGTACGATACGTATGAATCTTCTTCAGCAACAATCAATGTACGCTCAAACTGACCCGTACCGCTTGCATTAATTCTAAAGTAGGTAGATAGTTCCATTGGGCAACGCACCCCTTTTGGTATATAACAAAAAGACCCATCTGTAAACACAGCACTATTTAAAGCACCATAAAAATTATCGGTATAAGGCACTACCATGCCCATATATTTTTTTATCAGTTCAGGGTGTTCTTGCACAGCCTCGCTAAACGAACAAAAAATAATTCCTTTCTCGGCCAGTGTTTCTTTAAACGTAGTTTTAACCGATACACTGTCAATCACAGCATCTACAGCAATTCGGCTTTCAACACCACTCAAACGCTTTTGTTCTTCTAACGATATACCAAGCTTTTCAAATGTTTTTAAAAGCTCAGGGTCAACTTCATCTAAACTGTTTAGTGTCTTTTTTTGTTTAGGCGCCGAGTAGTAAATAATATTATTAAAATCCAGTTTCGGGTATTTTACATGCGCCCACGTTGGCTCTTCAAGTGTTAACCAATAACGGTACGCCTTTAAACGAAACTCCAGCATCCATTCAGGCTCATTTTTTTTATGAGATATGAATTTAATAATGTCTTCGTTTAAACCAACAGGCGCCGAATCGGCTTCAATGTCGGTAACAAAGCCATACTTATAGTCGTTACTTATATGTTCTTCTAAAATTTCGTTAGCCATTTCTTAAATTATTCTATACCGAAAAACTTTCTCCGCAACCACAGGTGCGCGAAGCGTTGGGGTTTTTAAATACAAAGCCTTTACCGTTCAATCCGCCTGAGTAATCTAATTCGGTTCCCACTAAATATAAAAAGCTCTTTCGGTCTACTACTACTTTTACTCCGTTATCTTCAAAAACTTGATCACCTTGCTTCATTTCATTATCAAATACAAGATTATACATCAAACCCGAACAGCCCCCACCATCAACGCCAACACGTATAAAGGTGCCTTCAGGCTTGTTCTCTTCTTTTATTAACTGTGCAGCGTGTTCCTTAGCTGCGTTCGATACTGTAATCATTTTTTATTTAGACTAATTCTAAAGTTCACTACAAAAGTACCACTTTTATGGTATAAAGTAAAGTAATTGCTAAAATTTAATTTTTTTGGTTTGAAACAGAAATAAGAAAGAAATCAGTACTAAGGCTTATTTTTTTACAAACTCGCCCATTTTATTATCGTAGTTTAAAAAGTAACCACCTTTAGGCAAGTTGCTGCAATCTATTTTGTTGCCATAACCACGTTTTACAATGTTTCCATACTGGTCATATATTTCGTACATAGTTTCAGCAGGTTTATCGCTACAAGAAAAATTAATGTCTTTCGATACTTTTTGAGGCGTAAAGATTACATCGCAACTTTGACTCGAAAAATCAACTGCTTTTGACAAACGTGGCTGACCGCTATAATCAGTTTGTTTTAAACGGAACTGGTTTTTACCCGAATGTGGAATTATTTTATAATCGTAGTCATTGGCAGCAGCAGTTCCTTTTCCATCAACTTCACCAACTTTTACCCATTTGTTCCAACGGAATTGTTCAACAACAAAAGGTAATTTTCCGCTTTCTCCTTTGGTACTCC
>JABDDQ010000021.1 GCA_013287545.1 Bacteroidota bacterium
CGCTAAACACGGCGCCGGGTGCATTTTTTGCGGTCGATGCAAATGTGGTCGTTACCGGCTCAACATCGGTTAACACAGTTGATTTGCTGGTATCGTTAGACGGAAAAAAAGCAACACGCTATCCGTTTACCGGCACGTTTAATGGCACGCAACTATCACAAAGCAATGCAGATATAAGCATAAACCTAACGTTTACGCGTAGCACCACAAGCGGACCTACAGCAAGTTTAGCAGGCACAATTTCTGTACCTGGTACATCAACGGCAATTGCAAAAGTAACAGGCAGTACATATAATAACCCTATAGCTATGTCGGTTTACATAGGCAATTATTATGATGAAGCCACCGGAACTAAGGTGATGGAAATCGGGCAAAAAAATATTCTTTTATATGCAAGTCCTAACAGCACCATTTTGCAACCCGTAGCAGATTATGCGTATAATTTAAATATGTATTATTTTTCGTTTACGCAGGGCACGCAAAAAGTAGCTTTAATTATGGGTACCGCAACGGCTAAAGGTTTTGCGTGCAACAACATGATTGTTGATAGCAAGGGCAACACCACAACATCCAGGTCCTTGTTAACCATATTAAACCCTACTATAATTGCTACAAAAAATTTACCTAATATTAATAGCAGTGCATTAGCTGCGTTTAGTGGTTATTATCAGTTAACAACAGGTGGCAAGGGCAACGCATTTTTATCGGTACAAGCACAATATGTAACGCTGGTTGGCCAGCTCGATATGTATGTAGTTATGCTTGGCATATCTATAGATGGTGTTACATCTACCGGTTATACATTTGATAGCACTATGAGTTTTGATGGCACCACACTTACAGTACCGGCAAGTGCAAACCCCGGCGACCCCAACTTACCATTAAGCATTACTTTTACACGTAATTACACAGCGGCTAATTATGGTTTAGTATCTATTGCGGGCACTATTGGTAAAACAACGGTGGGAGGTTACACACCACTTAATCCGGTGCCGTTATCAGTGTTTGGCGGCGCACCTATGGTGGGCTTAAAAGGTGGCAGTGCCGAAGGCATTAGCTTAACCGTGGTAAACGATAACGAAGTAATTTATAAGGGCACTAAATTTACAACCCCTATGGCCAGTATTTTATACGTACCGCTTATGTATATTTTAGCCTACCCGGCAACTAACCCAACCGTGGTTATGTCGTTCGGTACAGATGGGTTGCGTGGCAATGCCTGCATTATTACCGATAACAATAATATTTATACAGTTTATGCTATACCAAGCACAAACGATTAATTGTTGCAATATTTTACCTAATAAAAAAGCGGGGCCTTTGCCTCGCTTTTTGTTTTTACATTTCGTAAAAAACTAAGCTGCTAAGGCTGCAGGCTTATCTAAATAATTATCAACTCCGTTAGATATAAAAAGAATTAACCAACTGCGTTTTGCTAACTGAATGTTTAAAGGTTGGTTGCGATTAATAAAGGGTACTTGTTCTTCATCAATTTCTATACGTTCGTAGTTTGGTATATCGGTAACTAAATAGTAAATGTGCTTTTTACTCACAATTTTATATTTGTTTATAGTTAGCGAAATTTTTTTGCCGTTTATTAAATCCAAGTACGAATTGTAGTAAGATACCGCTACCAAACAAGCAATAAAAACAAATACGCCAAACACGCTAACAATGCGTTTAAGCCAATTTGCGTGGTGGTTTAAACCAAACAAGGCAAAGCCCGAATGGGTTATGGCCATAAACAACAAAACGGCCACCAAAAAACCAAAGCCCGCTAAGTACGAGTTTTTTAGGTGGAGGAAGATGCGTTTACGATCGGCAGAAGTAAGTTTTTCTTCATTCATTTTTTATTATATAAAGTATGAGGCAATAAATTGTGTTACTAATATACAGTATTATTTTGAAGAAGTCAAGTTGGGCCATGAGTTTTTTTACACATATACTCACTCCACACAATTGCAAATCCTATAGAGTAGCAAAAGCACGGCGCTTTAACTAACACTACCCATTTAACAACTTTAGTCGTTTGGGCATATAACCGCTTTTTAATAGCATAACTTTAATACATGCTAACCATCAAAAAAATAGAAAACAATAAAAAGTTACGCATTACCCTTATTGTATTTTTTATTACAATATCAGTTGTGCAACTTTATTTAATGCTTGTGGGCGGCTAAGCATTAGCTGTAATTTAATCACCACGCATACAGGTTCAAACGTGTACTACACATTTGCGCTGTTTCTTTTTTGTCAAGCAAAAAAAATAACCACTACTTCTACCTTTTTTGGAAATAATATCGATAAGGGTGTAACATGGCAAAAACCGTTTGCTCAAAAAACCATACCGTTTACTCAAAAAACTACCGCCTTCTTAAACATAATGTAACAAACTAATTGTTTTGTAGCTACACTTGTATAGAAAAAAGGAGCCAACCTTAAACCGAACAAACCGCGTGAAGGGTGATACTACGTAATTTTAAAAACAAGTAAAATGAAAAAGAAATCAATTCAAGTAAAAAATTCATCAGAAAATAAAGCTCAAAAATTAACTAAAGACGAGCTTGCTTTTGTTATTGGTGGTGGTGGCCAGGTTGGCACAATTTCGTTAGGCGGTAGTAATACTAATGCTAAAGCAGGCGGACAAGTAAATGGTGGTGTAGTTGCTAATTCGGGCAATTAATGCAATCAAAAATAGCTTCACAAGTAATTTAAATTAGTTAGCATGGTGGTAATAAAAAACACTGCAGTAATGCAGTGTTTTTTTATGCTAAACTGCTGCCTCTGTTGGCAATAACGGCAATAAACGGGGCTATTTGCACCAGCCACTTAATTGTTAAAACCGACCGTTTAAAAAGTTGCAATTTTTCATCACTCACCTATAGGTACTTTTATCAAAAATAAAATTAACAGGCTACCCAACCATTATTAAACAGGCTTCGTATAAGTATAATAAGGTACGTAAAAAACTAATAGCAGTAAAAAAGATTATTTTTTATATAGCATGAAAAACACAAATGAATATACTGATGTATTGAGTGAGTTATACGAAAACTCGAATCAATTATATCAAAAGTTAATTTTGTTTGTACAAAAAAATGCAAACGTAGTCAACGTATCATTTTATAATAAGTTGATTGAAACAAATAACGAGTTTTTTGCAAAAAATATAACTCCTTCTGCAAAAAACACAGAAACCAACGAGCAAATAAATGTGTTTTTTTTAAGCAGAATAATATTACTAAACAATGATGTACACTCATTACAAACCAGTAAAAATAAAAAAAAGGTAAGGAGCCTTATTGGTTTTATACTTATACTAATTACTTTTGCCTTTGTGGGTGATAACTCTACTCCGCACCATTTGTAATGCTGCGGCATTATAAAGCCGACAAGCAATAACTACTTCAGCATCTTCAAAAACGAAACCTCTTTATCCGTTAAAAAACGCCACTTAGCACGCGGTAAATTCTTTTTGGTAAGGCCGGCAAACATAACACGGTCAAGGCGTAACACATCGTAGCCTAAAAATTCAAACGTGCGGCGCACAATGCGGTTACGTCCGCTATGTATTTTAACACCTACTTCTCGTTTAGTTTCTCCGGTATAGGCAACTTCATCAGGCTTAATAAAACCATCTTCAAGCTCCACACCCTCTTTCAGTTTTACAAAATCATCCTGCTTGAAATTTTTATCTAACTCAACATGGTAAAGTTTTTCAACCTCATGTTTTGGGTGTGTTAGTTTTTTAGTAAGCTCACCATCATTGGTAAACAAAAGTAAACCCGTGGTGTTACGGTCTAATCGCCCAACAGGGTAAACGCGCTCTTTGCAAGCACCATCAATTAATTCCATCACCGTTTTGCGTCCGCGTTCATCGGCATTGGTCGTAATATAATCTTTCGGTTTATTTAGTAATAAATAAACATGCTTTTCCGATTTTATGCGCTCACCCGAATAATTTATTTCATCGGTAGCCTTAACCGTGTAACCAAGCTCACTAATTACTTTACCGTTAACGGTAACACAACCACTCTTAATTAAATCATCCGCCTCACGGCGAGAGCAAATGCCCGCATTGGCAATATATTTATTTAAACGTATCAAGCCCTTATCGGCATTGGTTACGGTAGCTTCTTTCTTTTTGCTGTAATCTTTTTTATAATTTTTTGGTTTGCTTGGGTCATAAGGCGCACGCTCACCACGCTCAAACGAACTACGTTTCAGTTGACTCTTTTCATTTTTATTAGCATAGTGTTTTGCACGCTCGCCTCTGTCGGCAAAAAGTTTTTTACTTTTTCCTTCTTCGCCACTGGTTTCGTTTTTATCAAAACTGCGTTTAGGTCTGTCGCTAAAATCACGGTCAAACTTTTTAGGCCTGTCGCCAAAACTTGGGCGGCCACCCTTGTCGCTAAAATTGCGTTTAGGTCTATCTGTACTATCTCTGTCAAAGCTGCGCTTAGGCCGATCGGTAGTATCCTTATCAAAACTTTTTTTAGGCCTGTCGGTACTGTCTCTGTCAAAATTTCTTTTTGGCTTATCACCGTAAGAAGAACGCTCACCCTTATCAGAAAAATTACGTTTAGGCTTATCGCCACCTTCTTTATCAAAACTTCTTTTTGGCTTATCAGTGTATGATGTACGCTCGCCTCGGTCGGCAAAATCACGTTTAGGTTTATCGGAAGAATCTTTTTTGAAAGAACTTTTTTTGGCTCCAAATTTAGAGCGGCTGTTACTGTTACGCTTATCCATTACTTTTAAATATGCCGCAAAGATACATCATTAACCCAAGCCCGCATAAAAAGCATTTTCTATATGGTACACTTTGTTGGTTGATGTAACAATGGCCACAATATCAAACCGCACCTCTACATTTAAATTATATGTAACAATATAGCCATGTGCTGCTTTAAGCAACTTGCGCTGTTTATCTTTATTTACAAAGCTTTCAGGTGTTCCAAAAAAATCGGTGGCACGCGTTTTCACTTCAATAATAATTAACTCGTTATTGCGTTGCGCCACTATATCTATCTCTAAATGTTTAAAGCGCCAATTTTGGTGCAAAATGGTGTAACCGGCATTTTTTAAAAACGCTACTGCCTGTTCTTCCCCATTTTTACCTGTTTCAATAGTTTTCAATACAAATTTTGTTTTTATCAAAGCTAACATTAATTTAGCCAATTCAAATCAAAACCTAAAATATTAAAAAGTATGAAAAAATTAAAATTATTTATTGCTTCGTTGGCCTTTACAACGGCTGCTTTTGCGCAGTTTGAAGGTTCTCTTGAGTTCCGTATGGAAAACAAGAAAGATACTACAACCAACATTTACTACGTAAAAGGCAACAATGTTAAGTTAGATCAAATTGGCCGTAAATCGGGCAAGGTAGAAGGTAGCTTTGTGTTTGATTTGGGCGAGAAAAAAATTAAATTCGTAAACCCGGCTCGTAAAGTGTGGGGCGACCATAAATCAGAAACCCCTCCGGCTATTAAAGGCACTTGCGAGGTTACCAAAGGCAAAAACAGCAAAACAGTTTGTGGTAAAAAATGTGTTGATTATGTTGTAAAAAATACCGACGAAAACACAACTATTACTTATTGGATTTCTACCGAAGGTTTTAACTTCTTCTCTCCATTAGTTCAATTATGGAACCGTAAAGACAAACAATCGGTTTATTTTAACCAAATTAAAGATTTACCAAAAGGTTCAATGCCAATGTTAAGCATCGAGACTGATTTAACCGGTGCAACCGTAAGTAAATTAGAAGTTGTAAAAGTTGATAAAAAAGCCATCGATGCTGCACAAGTATCGGTACCTGGCGATTATAAAAAATTCGAACAATAGTAAACCCTTGTCATTGCGAGCGTAGCGAAGCAATCTCAATAAAACTAAAACCTTGCCTAACCCGCAAGGTTTTTTTATGCCCATCAGTTAAGCTTAAAATTAAGTAGCATGTACACATAAATCCGGGGCAGGCGTCCACACGGCAAAAGTCCAGTGGACTTTTGAGCGAGCCTGTGCGTTTGAACGAACCTAAGTTTTGTTGGGCAGTATAGGTGTGCTGCTTGTGCGCCAAACAAAACGCAGGTTGGCTTTCGTGGGGCCTTTTCTTTGCTTCGTTTCTTTGGGCAAGCAAAGAAATGAAGACATAAAACTTTTTCCAATAAAATTAAAGGCTACTGCTCTATCTTCACTGGGTTTTTGTGTTCATCAATGGCAACAAAAGTAAACTCGCCGCTTACGGCTTTCTCTCGTTCATTACTATACATTTGTTCCACAAAAATATCTACACGCACTTTTAAACTCGTGTTGCCTATATAAGCTACTTTTCCTATAAGCTCAACAATGGTACCTGCGGGTATAGGTTTTTTAAAATCAATGCGGTCGCTGCTAACGGTAACCATGCGTTGCCTACTATAACGGGTAGCGGCAATAAAAGCCACTTCATCCATTAAGTGCATGGCGGTACCACCAAACAAAGTATCGTAGTGGTTAGTAGTGTTAGGAAACACAGCTTTAAAAATGTGTGTTTCCGATTGCGTAATTCTTTCTTCTCTTGTCATGTGCTGTAAGGCTTTAAATTATTTATAAAATAAGTTTAAAGTCCCTTGCTAAACTTCACAATGCTTTTAAATAAAATTTTTGAAAGAAGATGAATTAAATTAACGCACACGCATTTATCCCGTAATGGTAATTTAATTACACCATACTTAACAAAAACTTCTTTTCGCGAAAGCATTGTCAATGCGGAATAGGCAGGTATCCTGACTTGTAACATTTTTACCATCCTTCCCATTCTATTAAGAACAGTGGATTTTTTTACCTGGCAAAAACTTTGTGTTACTTACAGTTGCGCGACAGCTCGTGATTTTCACACGATTCCCTATTAATCTACAATTAAGTAAAACCTTTTCCGGTTGATGAAGAAATAAAGTAAAGAACTTGTGTACGAAGGTAGTTTTTTTCTTCAGTCAAATTAAAAACCCTCACCACTCATAATTCCTAACACCCACTTCATAACTCCAAATTCCCCATTCTTAATTATTTATAATCATTCTAAATTGCGTAATCGTTGAAAAAAAGTTGAAATCATCAAATCACGAATGCAATCTTCTATTAAATTTGCGCCCATTGTAATAGGTTTGTCATTGCAATGTCATTCGTAAAAATATGATAAAAAATATGTCCCGTAACGCTCTTAACCTCTTGTTGGGATTGATTTTCGTGGGTTTTGTTAGCATAAACCACGCCTCAGCAGCCGACGGAAAATCAATATTTAAACAAAATTGCGCTGTTTGTCACGCATTAACCGATCAAAAAATCACAGGTCCTGGCCTTAAAGGCCTTGCCGACCGAGCCCCTAAAGGCGACTGGCTTTTTAATTGGATAAAAAATAACGAAAAAGTTATTAAAAGCGGTGATGCTTACGCCAATAAAATCTTAAAAGAAAACGGCAACGCAGCTATGACTGTGTTTGAAGGTGTTCTTTCTGATGATGATATCAAAGCTGTTCAGGCTTATGTATTAAATCCTCCGGTTGAGGTTAAACCAACCAATCCGGGTGGTGGTGGCGAAGTTGCTGCTAACGGCACAACTGATGAAAAAGGCGTTAACCCGCTTTATATTATTTTATCGGTTATTGTTATATTAGGTATCCTAACTGGTATTTTACGTGGTGTGCGTTTATCATTACAACGTGTAACCAGTCAAAAGGAAGGTGCTGAACCGGCTGAAACCATTTCGTTCTTCGAAGAAGGTAAAAAATGGATGGGCGAGCACAAACGCTTTATGGTAGTTTGTTTAATTGCGCTTTCTTGCATCGGTATGAAAAGTTGCTGGAACTCACTATTCCGCATCGGTGTTTATTACGATTGGCAAACAGGTAAAGGTTACCATCCTGAACAACCAATTAAATTCTCTCACAAAATTCACGCAGGCGATAACGCCATTGCTTGTCAATATTGCCACAACTCGGTAGAAAAATCGCGTCACGCAGGTATCCCAACGGTAAACATTTGTATGAATTGCCACAAAGGCATTCAAGAAGGTGCAACTACAGGTACTAAGGAGATTGCTAAAATTTACGCAGCAGCAGGCTTCGATGCTAAAGCAGGCACGTACGATGTAAGCAAACAAAATCCAATCCAATGGATAAAAGTTCACAACTTGCCCGATCACGTTTATTTTAACCACTCACAACACGTTGTAGTAGGTAAAATTGATTGTGCTCAGTGCCACGGCAACGTAAAAGAAATGACTACCGTTGAGCAAAAAAATCCGTTAACCATGAAATGGTGTATCGAGTGTCACCGTAAAACAGAAGTTGCTATGGCTGGTAACCCTTACTACGACCGCCTGCACGAAGCCTTAAAAGAAAAATACAAAAAAGAACACTTAACCACTTTCACCGTTGCACAAATGGGCGGTATCGAGTGTGCTAAATGTCACTATTAATATTAAGTAGAACGATTATTTATCTATATAATGGGTACAACTAAAAAGTATTGGAAAGGATTATCAGAATTAAATGAAAGTCCTGAGTTTTTAAAACACCAACAAAACGAATTTGTTGACGATCTTCCGATGACCGAAGCCATGAGTGGCGAAGGTGCTACCAGTCGTCGCGACTTTTTAAAAGTAGTTGGTTTCACAACTGCTGCTGCTGCTTTAGCATCTTGCGAAGCACCGGTTATTAAATCTATTCCTTACGTTGTAAAACCTGAAGATGTTACTCCGGGTGTTGCTAACTTCTACGCGTCTACTTTTTATGATGGGCATGATTATGCAGCCGTTCTTGTAAAAACACAAGAAGGTCGTCCTATTAAAATCGAAGCAAACGAATTAGTAAAACACGTAACCGGTACCAACGCGCGTACACAAGCATCGGTACTTGGTTTATACGATAGCGCTCGTTTAACAACACCTTATGCAAAAGGCACAGCATCTGATTGGAAATCGGTTGATGGTGCTATTGGTCAGTCATTAGCCGATGCAGCTAAAAATGGTAAAGAAATTGCTATTTTATCTTCATCAATTATTTCTCCTTCAACACGTGCGGTAATTGCTGAGTTTACAGCAAAATACCCAACAGCAAAATTATACCAAAACGATTCGGTTTCTTATTCGGCACTACGCGATGCAAACGAAAAAGTATTTGGCAAAAAAGTTACTTCTACATACGATGTTGCAAAAGCAACTAAAGTTATTGTAGGTGTAGGTGCCGATTTTTTAGGTACTTGGTTAGCGCCGACTGTTTTTGCTGCTTCTTACGCTAAAAATCGTAAAGTAACTAAAGAGAAACCCGAAATGGTAAAACATTACCAGTTCGAGTCTAATATGTCATTAACTGGTGCTAACGCCGATGAGCGTTACATGGTTAAACCATCTGAAATTGGTAAAACAATTGTAGCTTTATATAACGAAGTAGCAAAAGCTACCGGTAACTCAGCAACATCAGGTAACGGAGCGGTAGCTTCTAACCCCGATGCGGCAAAAGCAATCACAAAAATCGCTAAAGAATTAGCAGCTGCTAAAGGCGAGTCGTTAGTTATTTGTGGTTTAAACGATGTTGATGTACAAGTATTAGTTAACGGTATCAACAAAATGCTTGATAACTACGATAAAACAGTTAGCTACGAACAACATTTAAATACAAAACAAGGCAGCGATAAAGATTTAGTAAATCTTATTGCTGATATGAACAGCGGTAAAGTTGGTGCCGTTATTGTTTACAATAGCAACCCGGCTTACACAACGCCTAATAAATTAGGTTTTATTGCAGCATTCAAAAAAGTTCCGGTAAAAATTTCATTTGCTACCACAATGGACGAAACTGCTCAGTTAGCAGATTACGTTTGTCCTGATCATAACTGGTTAGAGTCATGGGGCGATGCAAACCCGGTTCGTGGGCATTACAGTTTACAACAACCTACCATCAATCCAATTTTCTCTCAACCACGTTACCAAGGTACACGCCAGGCACAAGATACGTTGTTGAAATGGGCAGGCGTTAAAGCAGATTATTTAACTTACTTACAAGCATATTGGCAAAACCACGTGTTCCCAATGCAAGGCAAGTTTGGCGATTTTTATAGTTTCTGGAGCAACTCATTGCACGATGGTGTTCTTCATGTTCATTTTGCAAAAGTAACTGATAGCATGGTTATTGAGCCAATGGCTAAAGATAGCTCTGGCAAACCATTAATGACTGGTGTAGCAACTGTTATTGCCGATTCATTAAGCGGTGTATCAGCAAAAGAAGAAAAGAAAGAAGAGAAAAAAGAAAAAGCGGCTGAGAAAAAAGAATTAGTTGCCGAAGAAAGTGGAAAATTACCTGAGGTTGATTATAACGCGGCAGCGGCAAAAGCATCTGCGGCAAAAAGCGGCACTTGGGAGTTAACAGTATACGAAAAAGTTGGTTTAGGTAACGGTAACCAAAGTAACAACCCTTGGTTACACGAGTTACCAGATCCTATCTCTAAAGTAACTTGGGATAACTACATTACCATGCACCCTGAAGACGTTCGCGAACAAAAGTTCAACGAAATGTTACGTCAGGATGTGGATGGCAGCATTGCTACCATCAACGCAAATGGTATATCATATGAGTTACCGGTTTATCCTCAACCGGGTCAGGCTAAAGGCACCATTGGTGTAGCTTTAGGTTATGGCCGTCGTGTAGAATCTTACAAAGTAGCTAAAGAAGCAGGCATTAATTATGGCGGTGCTAACGCATACGAATTTTTATCGCTTACTAATGATACATTACAAAACATTACATCTGATGTAACTATTGCTGATGCAAACAAAATTCACCAGTTTGCGGCAACACAAATTCACCATACTATCATGGGTCGCGAGGAGCAAATCCTTCGTGAAACTTCGTTAGCTCAGTATAAAGAAGATGCTGCGTCTAACAACCCTAAAGCATTTATTCATACCAACGCGGGCGAACGCCCTGTTGAAGAAGTAGATTTATGGGCTGCACACCCACGTCCGGATATTAAATGGGGCATGGTTATCGATATGAACTCGTGTATCGGTTGTGCTGCTTGTGTAGTTTCTTGTACGGCAGAAAACAACGTAGCCGTAGTTGGTAAAGACCAAGTGCGTCGCACACGCGATATGGCTTGGCTGCGTATCGACCGTTACTATACTTCTGATATGACTCGTAAAAAAGCCGAAGAAGAACACATCGGTGGTCGCAGAATGTATTTAGACATGGAAAACCCTTCTAACAACCCGAAGGTTACTTTCCAACCTATCATGTGCCAACACTGTAATCACGCACCTTGCGAAACAGTTTGTCCGGTACTGGCAACAAACCACAGCACAGAAGGTTTAAACCAAATGGCTTATAACCGTTGTATTGGTACTCGTTACTGTGCTAACAACTGTCCTTTTAAAGTACGTCGTTTCAACTGGTTTAACTACGCTGGTAATTCTGATTTTGCTGATATCAACCCGGCTCAACAAGATTTAGGCCGTATGGTTTTAAATCCTGATGTAGTAGTTCGTGCACGTGGTGTTATGGAAAAATGCAGCATGTGTGTTCAACGTTTACAAGCAGGTAAATTAGAAGCTAAAAAAGCAGGTCATCCGGTTAAAGATGGTGCTATTAAAACAGCTTGCCAACAAGCTTGTCCTACACACGCAATTTCTTTTGGTGATTTAAATGATAAAGATTCTCAGGTAACTAAAGATAGAGAGAACGAACGTAACTACTTCTTGTTAGAAGAAGTTGGTATAAAACCAACAGTATCTTACTTGGTAAAAGTTCGTAATCAGGAAGAAAAAATTCTTTTAGAAGCTGAAGCAGAAGGCGAAAGCGCTGAACATGAGGCTAAAGAAAAAGAAGGTAAAAAAGAAGAAGCACACTCATAATAAAATTAAAAATTCTTAGTACGAATTATAAAAATTAAGAAAACAGTATGCACGCAGAATCGCAAATAAGAGAGCCGCTGATTTTAGGTAAAAAAACCTATTCTCAAATCACCGACGACATCATCCGCCCTGTAGAGGGTAAAGCCAACAAATATTGGTACATGTTATTTACTGTAGCAGTACTTACTTTTATATGGGGTCTTGGTTGCCTTTCTTACACCATTGGTGTGGGTATCGGTGTTTGGGGTTCAAACAACGGGGTTGATTGGGCTTGGGATATCACCAACTTCGTATGGTGGATTGGTATCGGGCACGCAGGTACACTTATCTCTGCCGTGTTATTATTATTCCGTCAAAAATGGCGTTTAGGAATTAACCGTTCTGCTGAGGCAATGACCATCTTTGCCGTAATGTGCGCAGCTATCTTCGTATTGTTCCACACAGGTCGTGTTTGGTTAGATTATATGTTATTCCCGCTTCCTAACCAATTCGGTTCTTTATGGCCAAACTTTAACTCACCTTTATTGTGGGACGTGTTTGCTGTATCAACGTACTTCACCATCTCTTGCGTGTTTTGGTACATTGGTTTAATTCCCGATTTTGGTACCATTCGCGATAGAGCAATTAACCCAATGGTTAAAAAAGCATATAACATTTTATCATTCGGTTGGGGCGGTAGCGCTCGCCACTGGAGCCGTTTCGAAGAAGTATCGCTTGTACTTGCAGGTCTATCTACACCACTTGTATTCTCGGTTCACTCTATAGTATCGTTCGATTTTGCTACGTCAATCCTTCCGGGTTGGCACACAACCATTTTCCCTCCTTATTTCGTATCGGGTGCGGTATTTTCTGGTTTCGCAATGGTGTTAACCTTAATGCTAATCGTTCGTAAAGTATATAACTTACAAGCTTACATTACTGTAAAACACGTTGAGTATATGAACATTGTAATCATCGTTACAGGTTCAATAGTAGGTGTAGCTTATTTAACTGAGTTATTTATTTCTTGGTACGGCGGTGTTGAATTTGAACAATACGCGTTTCTTAACCGTGCAACCGGGCCATACTGGTGGGCTTATGCAGCCATGATGACTTGTAACGTGGTTTCTCCTCAATTGTTTTGGTTCAAAAAAATCCGTACAAGTTTAGTAGCAACTTTCATCTTATCAATTGTAGTAAATATTGGTATGTGGTTCGAGCGTTTTGTAATTATCGTGCCAACATTATGCCGTACGTTTCTTCCATCTACTTGGAACATGTATCACCCAACATTTATCGATATCGGTATTTTCACAGGTACAATAGGAATGTTCTTTACATTCTTCTTATTGTTCTCTCGTTTCTTCCCGGTAATTGCACAAGCTGAGTTAAAAACAATTTTAAAAGTATCGGGTGAGTCGCAAAAAGAAGAAGCTAAACATCATGCTCACGAACCTGCACCAACTCACGCACACTAATAATTTTGATTTTAGAAATAAGATTTTAAAAAAGATATGGCAGCAACAATAACTAAAAAAATTATCCACGGCATCTACGATGATGAGGTGCCTTTGTTGGAAGCTTGTAAAAAGCTTAAAACAGCGGGTATAAAAATTAAAGATGTTTTTACACCATTTCCAATTCACGGAATAGACCCTATCGTTGGTGTTCCACGCACACGCTTAGCAATTTGCGCGTTCATTTATGGCTTAACCGGTTTAGGTTTAGCTACTTTAATGATGTGGTACATGATGGTAAGCGATTGGCCTACCGATGTGGGTGGTAAACCAAACTGGGCTTATTACTTCAACATTCCGGCATTTATTCCTATCACATTCGAGTCAACTGTATTTTGTGCAGGACACGGTATGGCGTTAACTTACTTATTACGTTGTATGTTAATTCCGGGTGCAAGCGCAAAAAACCCTGACCCACGTACTACAAACGATAAATTTATGATTTACCTGGAGCTTAACGATGAGCAAGCTCACAAAGCTGATGCTATTTTACGTTCAGCAGGTGCCAGCGAAGTAAATTATAAAGGAACAGTAACCGAAAAATTAGCTTACTAAAAAGATAAATTTTAAGAGATGAACTTTACAAAAATTATAAATCTTAAAACGCTTACGGTAGGGGCAATTGCCGGTGTTATGGCTTTTGGTCTAACATCATGCAGCAATGCACCTAACAGTCCGGGTTATGAGTATATGCCTGATATGTATCGCTCGCCGGTACTAAAATATTATAACACCTATACGCTAAATGGCGATACACTGCAAAGTGCTATGAAACCTGTTGCAGGTACCATTGCACGTGGTTGCATGCCTGGCATTCCTGCCGGCATGGATTACGAAAAAGCAGGCACGTATCTTAAAAATCCTATTTTATTTAGCGATGCGGTGTTAGCTGATGGACAAGCCATTTACGGTAAATTTTGTGTGCATTGCCATGGCGATGCAGGTAAAGGCGATGGTAAAGTTGGTTTAAAACTACCGGGCGCACCTCCTGCTTACGATGGTCCGTTAAAAAACTTACCTGAAGGTAAAATGTTTTACACCATTACCTATGGTAAAGGTTTAATGGGTTCACACGCAAGTCAATTAAATGTTGAAGAGCGTTGGAAAGTAATTTACTACGTGCAAAAATTGCAAGGTCACACACCGGGGCAACCTATGGCAGCTGATTCTGTGAAAACAGCCGAAGTAAAAGAAGTTAAAAAAGAAGATAAAAAAAATAAGATTTAAGAGAACGCTATATGAGTAATTTAAATTTTACATTTCCGCAAAAAGTCAAAACATTTACTTACGCCTTAATGGCAATAGGTGTGGTGTCAATTATTGCGGCGTTTATTTTTGATAAACCCGTTTTTGAAGACGAGCATTATCATCACACACGTGCGTGGGCTAATATTTTAGTTGGTTCATTCTTCTTTATGGCTATTGGTTTAGCAGCAGCCTTCTTTTTAGGTTTGCAATATGCAGCTGAATCTGGTTGGTCAACTACCGTTAAACGTGTTATCGAAGCAGTAGCTTGGTACTTGCCTTGGGGCTTAAGCTTTATGATGTTAATGTTTTTATTAGGTCAGTTTGGTGTGCACCACCTATATGCTTTCTTCGATAAAGATTTAATGAACAGCGAGCCATCACTTAAAGCTAAAATGGGCTACTTCGGTTGGTTTTGGTGGTTACGCACTATCCTTTACATGGTAGGTTGGGTTTATTTTACAAACAAACTTCGCAAAAACTCGGTTGATGCTGATAGTGCTGAGCCAAACGACCATTCATTACATTGGAAAAACGTAAAATTAGGTGCTTGGTTTATGGTGTTATTTGCAGTTACTTCTTCTACTTCATCATGGGATTGGTTAATGAGCATCGATATTCATTGGTTCTCAACCTTATTTGGCTGGTACGTTTTCTCTGGTATGTGGATTAGTGCTATTATCTCAATGATTTTAATTACCGTATATCTTCGCAAATTAGGTTACTTAGAATTTGTTACTGAAAGCACGATACACGATTTAGGTAAATGGATGTTCGCCATCTCTTTCCTTTGGACATATTTATACTTCTCTCAGTTCATGCTTTATTGGTACGCTGATATTCCTGAGGAGATTGTTTATTTCCAACAGCGTTGGGAAAACTACAAAGCTTTAATGTGGACTGTATTCTTCATCAACTTTGCATTCCCTATGATTATGTTAATGAGCCGCGATAGCAAACGTAACTTCTGGTTCTTAACCTTTGTAGGTTTCGTAATCTTCGTAGGTCACTATTTAGATATTGTTATGATGGTTATGCCGGGTACCGTTGGTAAACATTGGACTGGCCTTGGCTGGATGGAAATAGGTACATTTTTAGGGTTCTTAGGTTTGTTTATACACGTTGTGTTCACCAACTTAAGTAAACGTGCGCTGTTAGTAAAAAATCACCCTTTCTTGGGCGAATCTTTACACCACAGCATATAACTTACAATAGAGAGAAAGAAATTAGAAATTAAAACAAATTAAAAACAAAATATAATGACACTGTTATACATCCTGGCTTTTGTTTTGCTCTGCATAGCGCTAAATCAATTGTTTAAAGTATTTGAATTATCGCGCGATTTGCGTGGAGAAAAACTCTACAAAACTACCGATAGCGATAACAAGTTTAATGGCCGCGCCATGTTCTTGTTTATGTTGTTGTTTTTTGGTTTTTTCCTTTGGCAAATAGATGCATACTGGTATCGCATTCTGCCAAAATCAGCTTCTGAGCATGGTAACAAAATCGATGCGTTAATGATGGCTAACTACTGGTTAGTTATCTTGGTGTTCTTTGTAGTTAACGGTTTCTTATTCTTCTTTGCTTACAAATACCACGGTAAAAAAGATAGAAAAGCTGAATACATTTTGCACAACAACAAATTAGAAATGCTTTGGACCGTTGTGCCTGCTATTGCATTAGCGTTCATCATCATCTTCGGTTTAAAATACTGGAATGAAATTATGAAACGCGATAACGATCCTAACCCAATTAAAATAGAATTATACGCTAAACAATTCGATTGGACAGCCCGTTACCCTGGTAAAGACAATGAATTTGGTATCGATGATTATATGCAAATTGATGGTAGCAACCCGGTTGGTTTAGATACAAACGATGCTCGTTGCCACGATGATATTTTAGTGAAAAACGAATTTCACTTACCGGTTGGCCGTGAAGTAATTTTCACTTTCCGTTCTCGCGATATTATACACAGTGCATTTATGCCTCACTTCCGTGCGCAAATGAACTGTGTGCCTGGTCAAATTACCACATTCCGTTTTAAACCAATTGTTACAACAGCCGAAATGCGTAAAGAAAAACACGTACAACGTAACTTAGATGAGGTTAACGCTATCCGCATAAAACGTGGCGACGACCCGGTTGAATTTGATTACTTGTTGTTATGTAACAAAATTTGTGGAGCATCGCACTACAACATGCAAATGAAAATTGTAGTTGAAAGTGAAGCAGATTACAATAAATGGTTAGCAAACCAAAAACCAATTAAATCAGCAGCTAAAACAACAGCTCAAAAATAAAATTAGTAAACAAAATATTTAAGTAAACATTAAATAAAGGCAAATGGAACACAACGCACACGCCGGAGTACTACACGGACACCACGCACACGACCACGATCATGCGCACGACCATCATGAGCATCATGAAACTTTCGTGAGCAAGTATGTATTTAGCATGGATCATAAGGTTATCTCTCGCCAGTTTTTAATTACTGCGGTAATTATGGCGGTGGTAGCAATGGTTATGTCAATCATTTTCCGTTTACAATTAGCTTGGCCCGGAGAAAAATTTGCATTCATTGAAGCTATCATGGGCCGCAAATGGGGTAAAGATGGTATCTTAGATCCTAATGCGTATTTAGCACTGGTAACTATCCATGGTACTATCATGGTGTTTTTTGTATTAACAGGCGGATTAAGCGGAACGTTTTCAAACCTTTTAATTCCATTGCAAATCGGTGCACGCGATATGGCATCTGGTTTCCTTAACATGTTATCATACTGGTTCTTCTTGGCATCAAGCACTATCATGTTATCATCTTTATTTATTGAAGACGGTGCAGCTTCTGCCGGTTGGACAATCTACCCTCCATTATCTGCCTTACCTGAAGCAATACCGGGTTCTAAATTGGGTATGACTTTATGGTTGGTATCAATGAGTTTATTCATCGTATCATCTTTATTAGGCGGGTTAAACTACATCATCACCATTATTAACTTACGGACTAAAGGCATGAAAATGACTCGCCTTCCGTTAACTGTTTGGGCGTTTTTAATCACAGCTATTTTAGGGGTGTTATCATTCCCAGTATTATTCTCTTGTGCGTTGTTATTAATTTTCGACCGTTCAATGGGTACAAGCTTCTATTTATCTGATATCTACATTGGTGGTAAACCAATGGAGCAGGTTGGTGGTAGCCCAATTTTATTTGAACACTTATTCTGGTTCTTAGGACACCCTGAGGTGTACATCGTACTTTTACCTGCATTAGGTATCACGTCAGAAATTATTGCAACTAACTCACGTAAACCTATCTTCGGTTACCGTGCCATGATTGGGTCTATGTTAGCGATTGGTTTCTTATCATTCATCGTTTGGGGTCATCACATGTTTATGACTGGTATGAATCCATTCTTAGGTTCGGTATTCGTTTTCACAACTTTATTAATTGCAATCCCATCTGCGGTAAAAGCATTTAACTATATCACAACTCTTTGGAAAGGTAACATTCAGTACACACCTGCTATGTTATTCTCTATCGGTTTAGTATCATCATTCGTAACAGGTGGTGTAACCGGTATCATCCTTGCCGATTCTACATTAGATATCACTGTGCACGATACATATTTCGTTGTGGCTCACTTCCACATCGTAATGGGTCTGTCGGCTATCTTTGGGATGTTTGCGGGTGTTTACCACTGGTTCCCTAAAATGTTCCTTCGCATGATGAACAAAAAATTAGGATACCTGCATTTCTGGGTAACATTCTTAGGTGCTTATGGCGTATTTTTCCCAATGCACTTTTTAGGAATGAGCGGTGTACCACGTCGTTACTACACTAACAGCAACTTCCCATTATTCGATAATTTAATGGACATTAACCAATTTGTTACCATGTGTGCAATCTTTGCAGCATTCGGACAAGTTATTTTCTTAATCAACTTCTTCTATAGTATTTTCCGTGGCGAAAAAGCTACTCAAAACCCTTGGAATTCAAATACACTTGAGTGGACTACGCCAATGGCACACGTACACGGTAACTGGCCTGGTGCTTTACCTGAAGTTCACCGTTGGTCATACGATTATAGCAAACCGGGTCAACCACACGATTTCGTTCCTCAAACAGTTCCATTAGGGCCAGATGAGCACGATGGTGGCGAACACTAAACAAAACTGAAATACAAAACTAAATCCCCTGCTCGTCAGGGGATTTTTTATATGTGAAAACACTTAAAAATGAAAAAAGTAATTGCGGTAATAATTTTCTTTTTTATTCTAATTGTTCAATGCAAAAAAGATAAAGCTGTAATTAGTAACCCCGGATATGCAATTGGGGTTATAGATTTTTACAAACCCTTTAATACTAATAGCAGTGATATTTCTTTCGTTTATTCTGTCGGAGGCAAACAATATGGAACCGGCTATTCTAATGGTAATAATGGTTGGTCGGTGCCTTCAAGTGGCACCTATAATTCAGGTGATAAGTATATGGTGCAATATGATATAAATAATCCTAAAACATGTCGTTTTCTGTTTGATTATCCGGTGCATGATAGTACCGATTATTTAAATGATGTTAGCCAATTTAAAACGCACCCTCCAAGTTGTTGTTTAATTTTGCCCTTATTTAAAATTTAACCCTCAATTTATCTCAATGACATTTAAACAACGCTTAAAATTTTACTTTATTGGTTTTGGTATGGGGGTGCTCGTACTAATGATGGTTTTAAATAAAAGAGGCTGTAAAGGTATAAGCGCGCAAAAAATAGAAGAATTATCCTACCAAAAATGGGATATAAGCGATGCCATGCGTTGCAAACTAAAATGCGCGGGCTTTGCCGCCGATAGTTTGTTTTTAAAAGACGTAAAAACCTGTAAGGTAAATTACAGTGCCGATGCCACCAATGCAAGCTTAAAGCCCTACGGAAATTACGTATTAGAGTCATCAGCTAAAAGCGTAGTAAGCTACACCTTACTTGTTGCCGATTGCGACAGCATTACCAAACTATTAGATGTAGTTACAAAAAATAAATGTGTTTGTAATTAATTTGTAAAATGAAATCACTCGATAGTATTTCGCTTATTGAAGGCACCATAGCCGATTATAAATTAGATAGCGATGGCATTTTATATTCATACTCCAAAAACCCACCACGCACCGTAAAAAATATTAGCGAAAATATAGCCTTGGTAAAACAAATAACCGCCAACAAAAAAGTGCCCTTATTAATTTACCTCTGCAAAACCCCTGTACCCGATAAAGAAACCAGAAAATTCTCTACCGAACAATTGCCAAATGTTTACACCGCTATGGCAATGGTTTCAAAACCCGGTTTATCAAAATTAATAATGAATATATTATTCAAATTAAAAACACCACCCATTCCAATGAAATCATTTACTGATGATGCGCAAGCACGTGAGTGGTTAATGCAGTATATATAATTGCTCTTAATCAACCCTTAGCACCATTTTTTACCATTAAATTCCTAAGCCAAAAACCACATATTTCTGTAAATTTGTGTTTTACAAAAAATATGAGCCAATTAAACAACCTTACAGCCATATCGCCCATTGATGGCAGATACCGAAACACCTGCGCACCCTTTGCCGATTATTTTAGCGAGTACGCCTTAATAAAATATCGCCTGTGGGTTGAGGTCGAATATTTTATTGCCTTGGTAGAGTTACCATTGGAGCAGTTAAAAGATTTCCCTAAAGATAAAATCCCTGCGCTTAAAAACATTTTCATAAACTTTACCTTAGCCGAAGCCGAGCAAATTAAAACCATCGAAAAAACTACCAACCACGATGTAAAAGCGGTGGAGTATTTTTTTAAAGAAAAATTTTCAGCACTTGGTTTAGATAAATTTTCGGAATTCATACATTTCGGTTTAACTTCACAAGACATTAATAACACATCCGTTCCGCTAAGTTTAAAAAAATGCTGCGATGAAATTTTTACCGCATCTATACAACAGGTAATTGATGTCATAAAAAACTTTGCCCACGAGTGGAAAAACGTTTCTATGCTGGCACGCACACATGGGCAGCCGGCATCGCCAACCAGTTTAGGTAAAGAGCTGATGGTGTTTGTTGAGCGTTTGCAATTACAGTTAGAAACCTTAAAGAAAAACCCGTACCCTGCTAAATTTGGCGGCGCTACAGGTAATTTTAATGCGCACCAGGTGGCGTATCCCCAAATTAATTGGGTAAATTTTGCAAACCAGTTTGTAAACGGCACGCTGGGTTTACATCGCAGTCAGCACACCACGCAAATAGAACATTACGATTTTTTAGCCTCGTGGTTTGATAACGTAAAACGCATCAACACCATACTGATAGATTTTTCGAGAGATGTGTGGACCTACATCTCTATGGAATATTTCAAACAAAAAATTAAAGCAGGCGAAATTGGCTCATCGGCTATGCCGCATAAAGTAAACCCAATTGATTTTGAAAACGCAGAAGGCAACTTAGGCATGGCTAACGCTTTGTTCGAGCATTTGTCGGCAAAGCTTCCCGTATCACGCCTGCAGCGAGATTTAACTGATAGCACCGTGTTACGTAACATTGGTGTACCCATTGCGCATAGTTATTTGGCATATCAATCATTATTAAAAGGTTTAAACAAAATTATTTTAAACGAAAAAGCTTTAGAAGCCGATTTAGAAAAAAACTGGGTAGTAGTTGCCGAAGCCATACAAACTGTTTTGCGCCGCGAGGCTTATCCAAAACCTTATGAAGCTTTGAAAGAATTGACTCGTACTAATACTGCAATAACCCAACAAACCATTCACGCTTTTATTGATACATTACATGTTAGCGATGCTGTAAAGCAGGAGCTTAAAAAAATTAGTCCGCATAACTATGTGGGCGTATATAATTTTTAGCATGAAAGTTTCGGGCTTCACCATAGTAAAAAACGCCGTTAAGTTCGATTATCCGGTAGTAGAAGCCATTACATCTGTGCTGCCTTTGTGCGATGAGTTTATTATAAACATAGGCACTTGCGATGATGGTACATTGGAATTGATACAAAACATCAACTCACCCAAAATAAAAATTATACAACACACCTGGGATGATAGTTTGCGCGAAGGTGGAAAACTTTTAGCCGTAGAAACCAACCGTGCTTTTGATGCCGTAAGTGCCGATAGTCACTGGGCGTTTTATATACAAGCCGATGAAGTGTTGCACGAAAAATATTTAGATGCCGTGCGAACCGCTATGGAAGCCCACAAGCACAACATGCACGTAGAAGGACTGTTATTTAATTACACTCATTTTTATGGCAGTTATGATTATGTGGGCAACTCGCGCCGCTGGTATAAACGTGAAGTTAGAGTTATACGAAACGATAAACAAATACGCTCGTATCGTGATGCGCAGGGCTTCAGAAAACACGACGAAAAGCTGCATGTAAAACAAATTAATGCAGGCATCTATCATTATGGTTGGGTTAAACCACCAAAGTCACAGCAAGAAAAACAAAAAAGTTTTCATAAAATGTGGCACGATGATGCGCAGGTACAAAAAATGACCAGCGCTGCCGATGAGTTTGATTATGCCGCCATTGATAGCCTGGTTTTATTTACTGGCACGCAACCAAGTGTTATGCAAAAACGCATACAACAACAAAACTGGCATTTTACGTTTGATACCAATAAAATTAATTTATCGGCTAAAGATAAATTGCTTATGCACGTAGAAAACCTTACAGGCTGGCGTGTGGGCGAATACAAAAATTTCAAATTAATTTAATTTCTCTTTTTCCCTCCTTAATGGATAATTACAAAACAACTTTTGATACCTGGAATAAACTGGCGCACAATTACCAGGATAAGTTTATGGATTTGGATTTGTACGACGACACCTACAATATTTTTTGCGGCCTGATTACAAACCCTAATGCCACAGTTTTCGAAATTGGTTGCGGACCCGGTAACATAACCAAATATTTATTAAACAAACGTCCCGATTTTAAAATAGATGCTACCGATGTGGTACCCAACATGGTTAAGCTTGCTCAGGAAAATAACCCTGAGGTTATGTGTAGCGTTTTAGATTGTAGGGAACTTAATACCGTAACAAAAAAATACGATGCAATTATGTGTGGCTTTTGCATGCCTTATCTATCGAAAGATGATTGCATAAAACTGATTAACGATGCAGCAAACATTTTAAATAGTGGCGGTATTTTATATTTTAGTGCAATTGAAGATAATTATAGCAAATCTACTTACGAAACCAGCAGCGATGGACAACATACGATGTTTATTTATTACCACGAAGAAAAATATTTACAAGCTGCGTTAAAAACAAATCATTTTAAAGAAGTAATTGTAAAACGCAAGCACTACGAAAAAGCAAACGGAACAACATCTACCCACATAATTTTTATTGCAAAAAAGGAATAACATGAACATACATATTGAAAAAATTAAAAAAAACATAGAGCCCTTGCGGCAGCAAATAATTAACCACCAGGTTTATTCAGCTATTAAGGATGCTGATGATTTAAAAATTTTTATGCAGTATCACGTATATGCTGTATGGGATTTTATGTCGCTGCTGAAAGCTTTGCAAAGTAATCTAACCTGTATATCGACACCTTGGTTCCCTAAAGGCGATGCGGAGACAAGGCATTTAATTAACGAAATAGTATTGGGCGAAGAATGCGATGTGGATAGTTTTGGAAAACGCAAAAGCCATTTCGAGTTGTATTTAGATGCCATGCAGCAATGTGGTGCAGATATTAAGCAAATAGAAAAATTTATTACTGAATTAAAAAAGAACTCTAATTTTATTTCTGCATTTCAATTTTCTAACACACCACAGGAAGCCAGTGAGTTTGTAAACTTTACATTTAAAATTATCGAAAGCCATAAAGATTATTTGCAGGCAGCCATTTTTACATTTGGCCGCGAAGATTTAATTCCGGGCATGTTTCATTCTATCGTAAACGATATTGATAAAAAATTTCCGGAAAGCGTTTCCATTTTTAAATATTATTTAGAACGACATATTGAAGTTGATGGCGATCACCATAGTCACCTTGCTTTGCAAATGACAGCCAACCTTTGTGGCAACGATGAGCAACGTTGGCACGAAGCCGAACAGGCAACCATAACATCCTTACAAAAACGCATCCAACTTTGGGATGGAGTTTATAAGCAAATCGTTAATAAGAAAACTACCGTAAACTTGTAGTGGAGCAATTAGTAGCTGATATAAAAAAGTGTGCAGTTTGTAAACCATATTTAAAAGATGGTGTTAACCCTATTCTTTCGGTAAGCAGTAAAAGCAAAATTATTTTAATTGGTCAGGCACCGGGTCGTATAGTGCATAACACCAATATACCGTGGAACGACAAAAGCGGTGATAACCTGCGCAATTGGCTGGACATTGATAAAACTGTTTTTTACAATACCGATATACTTGGTTTAATGCCTATGGGGTTTTGTTACCCCGGCAAAGGCAAAACAGGCGATTTGCCTCCTCGTCCCGAATGCGCTCCTTTGTGGCATAACAAACTTTTTGCTTTAATGCCCAATGTAAAAATTGTTTTATTGGTTGGGCAGTATGCGCAAAATTATTATTTGGGCGATAAAGCAAAAAGCACGTTAACCGAAACAGTACGTAATTTTAAAACGTATTTGCCCACCTACTTTCCTTTACCGCACCCCTCGCCACGCAATAATATTTGGCAAGCAAAAAATCAATGGTTTGGTAAAGAGGTTTTACCGGAGTTAAAGAAAATTATTTTAAATAGTATAAAGTAAAAGGACAATTTTGGATAGTTGTCATTTCGACCACAGGGAGAAATCTTTATTTGCATTAGATTTCTTTTCGTACCTCTTTCGTAATAACAAGTAGGGTTTAATCCTCAGTTTCTTCTTCTTCGCTGTCCTCTTCGGTTGGCTCTTCTTCTTCGCTTTCTTCATCGGCAGCGTTGGCAAAATCGGTAAACCAACCGCCTTGTTCTATCAGTTCGGCAGGGCTTCCTTGCTCTAATACTTTACCATCATCTAACACAAAAACATAGTCGGCATCTTTCACCATAGAGTAGCGGTGCGCTATAACTATAACCGTATTTTTCACCCGAATTTCTTCAATGGTTTTTTTAACCTCGGCTTCGGTTGCGTAGTCAAGGTTAGCGGTTGCCTCATCCATAATTAAAATTAATGGCTTAGATACAATTACGCGTGCAATTTGTACACGTTGTTTTTCGCCAACCGATAAACCAAAACCGTTTTCACCCAACTTAGTTTGTAAACCTTCGGGGAAACGAGCCAGCGTGCCACCCATGCCTGCGGCAATAGCGGCATCTAAAACTTCTTTATCAGTTGCTTCGGGTTTTTTGTAGCGGATGTTATCGGCCAAAGTTCCTCTAAAAATGGCACCGTCGGCCGACACCATGCCAATGCCACGCCTAACAGAAGAGCCATCTACCCCGGCAAGGTTTTGTCCGTCAATAGAAATTGTTCCGCTTTGTGGTTCAAATAATTTTAGCATTAAATCTACCGTAGTGGTTTTACCTGCACCCGATGTGCCAATGATGGCTGTTATTTTACCCGGTTGCGCGGTAAGTGAAAGTCCTTTTAAAATTTCGCGTGTAGGTGTGTACGAAAAATGCACATCTTTAAACTCTATTAAACCTTTAGTTAATTGTAAATCTTTACCAATTTTTTCTTCGGCTTGCGCATCTAATAATTTAAAGGCACGCGCAATAGATGTAACGTTTTGTTGTACGCTTGCCCATATACTGGCCAGGTTGTCAATGGGGCTATAAAGCATATCCAAGTAGGCAACAAACATAACCACATCGCCGGGTGTTAGTTTGTGTTTAAGCGCCAGGTAACCGCCATAAGCAAGCACAAGCGCGGTTGCTATATGGGTAAGAAAAATTTCCCAAAACGCATATTGGTTTGCCAGGAGCGAACGTTTGGTGTAATCGGCATAAGCTTTGGTAGCTTGGTCATCAAGGCGGTTTACTTCGCGCTCTTCGGCACCCGAAAGCTTTACAGTTTTAATGCCACCTAAAGCATCCTGCATGCGGGCAGATACTTCTTCCCACTTTTCGTAATAGCCCGATAAACTCATTTCTAATTTTTTGGTTGAGCGCACAGCCAGCAACAAATAAAAAGGAACAATAGACAACGATAAAAAAGCAAGTGTGGTGTTTTGCCAAAACATAATAACTACGATACCAACCAAGCTGATAATCTCCGGGAAAATTTCTTTGGAGAAAACATTGATGATTTCGGATACCTGTTCAGATTGGTCTATTTGACTGTGCAGTGCGGCACTTGAACGTTTAGAGAAAAAAGAAAGTGGTAAGCGTAGCACATGTTTAAAGGTGTTGTGAATGAAATTTTTTTCTATAGCGCTTGATAATCGTACATTTTTATTATCGCTTATAAGCCACAGTATTAAACCAATAATATTGGTAACAAAAAGTAATACTACCGCAAGCATTAATGTATTAAAAGCTTCAGATGGTGTACGTGGCGAAACCTTATTGGGTTTGTGCGGTGCTTTAACGTGTGGCTTTTTATCAGTGAGTTGTGTAATAGTATCTTTAACGGTAGCTAATTCTTTTCCAAAAAAATTAGTAATGGGGTCATCATCGGTTTCGGTTTCAACGCCCATTTCTTGTTTTACATCGTTGCGGGCATCTTGCACAAAAAGTCCGGCAATGTCGTTTACGGCTTCGCGGTATATAAGCGGTTGTATTAAGGTTACAGTTGTGCTAAGCAGACTTATAACAAAAACACTTAGTAAACCTTTTTTGTAGGGGCGTATAAGGCGTACAAGGTTGTACCATACGTTCTTTTTTGATTCGGTATCTTTTTCCATAAGTGGGGGAGTTATGCAAATTTATTTATTTAGTGTCAAGTATAAAAATAGTATATTTAAGTAAGCTAAAATTATGAAACGCATTTTAAGTTTACTACTGGTTTTTACGCTTAGCAACTTTGCTATTTATGCACAAACCAAAAAGCGTGCCACAGAAAAGAAAACAGAAAAGAAATTTTTTTTAGATGAAGTTTCCGGGTTTAAATTATCGTACCCCGATTCAATAACTGCGGTTATATTAAAAAATAATGAAGACATTAAAGCGGTAATAGAGCCTTTTGTTATAGAGGTTTGTACAGATGCTAAACCAATTAACATTGCTGATGATTGTTACCAGCCAACCCAAACGCTTACCAGCAAATATAAAGTTGAACTGAAAGAATTTTTATGTACCGAAGGCGCTGCAGGAACAATGTACTACTCGTTTATTTATTTAATACAAAAAGGCGAACGTACTTTTTTGTTGAAATTTTTGCATGAGCATTGTAATGCTTGCACAAATAAAAACGGGAAATCTATACCGTTTAATAAAAAGAAAGATGTACGTTGGGTTAAAGACATTGTTAGGAGTGTACAATGGTTTGCAAAAACAATTAAGTAATTAATTGCTGCTTAAATAGGCAGATTCTTTTTTTAGTAATTACTAAAAAATAATAAGCGTGTTAATTTGTTTTAACACAGTGAGGCTTATTTACGTGTGGGTGATAACACCCACAAAAACAGAGAATTAAAATTTATGGTTTATACATATTCTGTATAAACCTTACACATGTAAGGTTTTACCAAAGATTGAGCTTTTTACTATCAATTAGCTGTGTAGCTTAGCAAGCTATTTGTAACTTCAGTAGAGTGGAAACTTAATTAAAAAAAAAGGAAAAGCTTATGAAAATTGTAGTTATGTCGCCCCCTAAATATTTAAAAAACGAAGAAGAAATAATTACCAAATTATTTGAAAACGGATTAAACACCTATCACATACTAAAACCCTTCTTTGGGCGAAACAGATTAGAAGCGTACGTAAAAAATATTCCCGCACAATTTCATAATAGAATTATTATTCATTCGCACCACACATTGGTACGTAAATTTAATTTACAAGGCGTACATTATTCAGATAATGAATTGCAAACTACTTTCAGAAATTGGTGGCGCGAAAAAATAGTGGCGTCAAAAGCTGAAAGTTTAATGAAAGTAACCTCGCACCAAAAACTGGCAACTTTATATCATAAAAAAGACGTGCATTTTGATTATGTTTTTTTAATGCCTGTTTTTAATTCAATAACCGGCTGCTATCAAAGTGGATATTATGAAGATGAGCTTAAAACAGCTATACAAAAATCAAATAAAAAAATTATAGTACTTGGGGGAGTTAACATCGACCAAATAAAAAAAATAATGGAACTTGGTTTTTATGGCATGGCACTTGGCAGTTGTTTATGGAACAAAGAAAACCCGGTACAAGAGTACTCTAAAATTACCCAGCGATGTAACGAACTGGGGGTTTTAATGGAATAGTTTTTGTAAAAAATTTATCGGTGCGGTTTAAAATTTTGTTTAGGTTTATCTCCATAAAATAAACAACATGGATGCACAAAATTTTGCGAACGCATGGATACAATCGTGGAACTCGCATAACATGGAAGATATACTTAGTCATTATGCGGAGGATATTGAAGTTACCACCCCAATGATAAAAATGGCCGCCGGCATTGAAAGCGGCTCATTAAAAGGAAAAGCGTTGGTGGCAGATTATTGGAAAAAAGCATTGGTAAAAATCCCTGATTTGCATTTTGAATTGATAGATGTTACCGCAGGCGTAAACTCGGTTGCGCTGTACTATAAATCTATCATGAATAAAACCTGTGTAGAAGTTATGTTTTTTAATAACGAGGGTTTGGTAAACCGTATGTTTGCACACTATTCCTAACATCTTATAAAAGATAAATGAGTTTATTAGAAAACAAGTTAACTAAGCTTGGTATAAAATTAGCCGAACCAAAACCACCTGTAGCCAATTATTTGGGTACTAAATTAGTGGGCGATTTATTGTTTGTATCGGCCAGGGTAAGCGAATTACAAGGTGTAGTTGGAGAAGATGTAAGTGAAGCCGATGCCAAAAAAGCTGCCCGAGATACGCTTGTGTTATTACTTGCTATAGTGAAAAAAGACCTTTTAGATTTAGACAGAATAATTACTGTTGTTAAGCTGCAAGGGTTTATTAGGTCGGGCAATAAATTTACCAAACAACCCCAAGTTTTAGATGGAGCTTCAGAATTATTAATTGAATTACTGGGCGAAAACGGCCGGCATGCCCGCACGGCAACAGGGGTTAACCAATTGCCCTATGGGGCTGCCATTCAATTAGATATGATTTTACAAGTGAAATAAGCACTAAATAAAACGCCCTTATTTAAGGCAATTATATGCTCAATTTTTGTAATTTTGCGGCTTAATTGAATCAAACAACATGAACAGTCAGGAATCGACGAGGATGTTTAAAAGTGATTTTTTAGAAATGTTTTCTAAAATACATTTTGTAACGCCTTTAATTCTTTTTGTACCCGTGGTAGGTTATTTTATTTATAAAACCTTTTTTGTTTTTCATGTAGCTGTGCTAATGGCTATTGCGTTATTTGCATTGGGCATATTTGCTTGGTCGTTAACCGAATATGTAATGCACCGCTTTTTGTTTCATTATCATCCAACATCAAAATTTGGTAAACGCGTACATTTTATATTTCATGGTGTGCATCACGATTATCCTAACGATGCCAAGCGTTTAGTTATGGCACCTGCGGTTAGCATACCGCTTGCGTTTTTATATTACTATTTATTTTGTGCCATTTTGGGTGCAGAAAACGTAGCACCTTTTTTCAGTGGTTTTGTAAGTGGTTATTTATTTTACGATATGACCCATTATGCCATACACCATTTTCAGTTTAAAAACGGTTTGTGGATGAAAATTAAAATGCACCACATGATACACCATTATAAAGATGATGAAAACGGTTATGGGGTTAGTTCTAAATTTTGGGATATTATTTTTAGAACCGATTTTAAAAAACAAAACAACAAGCCTACCGCTTAATGACCGATATTAAAAACATTACCATAACCGACCCGGTTTACAAGGAAAAAACAAGCTACAATTTTATCGAACGTTTTTTTATAAAACTGCTTAACGATAAACGCGATATGGCGTTTATTAAATTATGCGGCCTAATTTTAATTACTACTGTGCCCTTTGCAGTTTATCTTTTTATACCGGGCAATCTAAACTGGTGGTTGGTACTTATTTACTACGCGTTTAACTTTGGTGTGTTAACAGGTTCTTTTATATTAATGTTGCACTTAACATCGCACCGTCCCTTATTTAAAAAAGAATATAAGTGGATGAATAACATTATACCCTGGGTAATTGGTCCGTTTTTTGGCGAAACACCTGAGTCGTATTTTGCACACCATTTGGGCATGCACCATGCCGAAGAAAATATGCCAACTGATTTAAGCAGCACCATGAAATATCAGCGCGATAGCTTTAGTGGTTTTATGCATTACTATTATGTGTTTATTGTAAGCGGCATTTATGATTTAGCTGCTTATCTAAAAAGAAAAAACCGTATAAAAATCAGGAAGGATTTTTTGGCGGGCGAAATTTCATTTTGGATAGTTGCCATTGCCCTTTTGTTTTTTAATTGGAAAGCCAGTTTGTTTGTATTTGTGGTGCCTGTGTTTGTGGTACGTTTTTTAATGCTGGCAGGTAACTGGGGGCAACACGCGTTTATTGAAAAAAGCAAACCACGCAACAGTTATGTAAACTCCATTAACTGTATTAATGTAGCTTATAACCATAAATGCTTTAACGATGGTTACCATATCATTCATCATTTAAAACCTGCTATGCACTGGCTGGAGTTGCCCGATGAATTTTTAAAAAACCTGGATAAATACACAACCGAAAACGCTATCATATTTGAAGGCATAGATTTTTTTATGGTGTGGTTTTTTTTAATGACAAAAAATTACAAAGCCCTGGCTAAGCACATGGTAATTGTAAACCCAAACATTACTACCGAAGCCCAAGCCATTGCCTTTTTTAAGGAGCGCGTACAACGCATTGATATTAGTGGTTATACCACCCCGCAACCCGGCAACGCAAAATTACAAACTGCGTAGTTTTTTCTCTACAAAATTAACACAGACTTTATGTATACTATTGCTGGCAATTAAGCAATTCATTACTTATTAAATTTAACTTATGAAAAAAACAATTTCGGTTTTAGCTGTTGTTATTTTAGCAGCAAATTTACAGGCGCAAACAAACCCTGCTTATAAAGTAATAAAAAAAATTAGTGTAGTCGGCGATGTAGGCTGGGACTATTTGACGGTTGATGAGGTGGCGCAGCATTTATTTTTATCGCATGGTAATGTGG
>JABDDQ010000022.1 GCA_013287545.1 Bacteroidota bacterium
GTAAACTTGATGCTTATTCTCAATACGGAATTGCAGCATCGGTTCAGGCTGTTGCCGATTCGGGCATAGCGGCTGATACAGTTGATAAAAATGAAGTAGGTGTTATTTGGGGTTCGGGCATTGGGGGTTTAGATACTTTCCAGGCAGAAGCATTTGGTTTTGCCAAAGGCGACGGAACTCCCCGTTTCAATCCTTTCTTTATTCCAAAAATGATAGCCGATATTTGCTCCGGGCACATATCAATGCGTTTTGGTTTTAGAGGACCTAACTTTACTACCGTTTCAGCTTGTGCATCTTCTACCAACGCTTTAATTGATTCTTTCACATATATCCGCATGGGCAAGGCAAATGCCATTGTAACCGGTGGGTCTGAGGCCGCCATTAATGAGTGCGGTATAGGTGGTTTTAATGCCTGCCAGGCCATGAGCACCCGTAACGAAAGTCCGGAAACAGCATCTCGCCCTTATGATAAAGATCGCGAAGGTTTTGTATTAGGCGAAGGTGGTGTAGCCATTGTTTTAGAAGAATTAGAACATGCTAAAGCACGTGGTGCAAAAATTTATGCTGAAATTATTGGTGGAGGCATGAGTGGCGATGCGCATCATATTACTGCTCCGCATCCAGAAGGATTAGGCGCAAAATTGGTTATGCAACGTGCTTTAAAAGATGCCGAAATTAATCCTGAAGAGGTTGATTATATTAACACACACGGTACCAGCACACCATTAGGTGATATAGCTGAGCTAAAAGCTATTGAGGCTTTATTTGGCGAACATGCCTATAAAATGAACATAAGTTCAACAAAATCTATGACAGGGCACTTACTGGGTGCGGCCGGAGCCATTGAGGCTATGGCAACTGTTTTAGCTATAAAAAATGATATAGTACCGCCAACTATTAATTTTACAACCCCCGATCCTGAAATTAGCCCACGCTTTAACCTTACGTTTAACAAAGCAGTGGCACGCAAAATAAATGTGGCTATTAGTAACACATTTGGTTTTGGCGGACATAATGCAGCGGTGGTTCTTAGAAAATACGTTGCGTAATTAATTTCTTTTGCTGAAATATTTTCAGATAACACGTTACAAAACTCCTTCCGAAAAAAAACTGGCGCAAAGCATTAAAAACCTATTTGGTTTTTATCCAAAAAATATTGCCTTGTTTCAGCAGGCACTAACGCATAGCTCAGCCGCTAAAGAAACAAAAAGTAACGAGCGTTTAGAATTTTTGGGCGACTCTATTTTAAGCACCATTGTAGCCGAATATTTATTTGGTATTTTACCTAATAAAGATGAAGGCATTTTAACCCAGGTGCGCTCGCGCATGGTTAGCCGTAGTCAGTTAAATAAACTGGCGGTTAAACTGGGCATCGATAAAATTTTACATACGGATATTAAGGGTAATATATCTTTTACCTTGTATGGCGATGCTTTAGAAGCTTTGGTAGGCGCCATTTATTTAGATGTAGGATTTGTAACAACAAAAAAAATAATCCTCACCATTTTTAAACACCACCTCGAAATTCAAACCATTATTAATGAGGATACCGATTATAAAAGCCGACTGATTAATTTGTGCCAGAAAAATAAAGCTACGTTGCAGTTTGCTCTCTTATCTGAAAACATGGATGGTGCAAAAAAAATGTACCACATAGGCATTGAGGTTAATGGCGAAATAATATCCGAGGCTCAAAACGCATCTAAACGTGTGGCAGAGCAATTGGCAGCCCACGCCGCTTTAGAAAAATTGGAAGCTTAACAGTAATATTTATTGCTTAATAAACTTATACACCTTGTTATTTGCACGCACCAAATAAATGCCATTAGTTAAACTACTTACATCTATTACAGTTGTGTTTTGCTGAACTGTTTTTTGCAGTAGTTCATTCCCTAAAATATCGCAAACACTAATACTATTATTTGGTAGTAACCCTTCAATAGTTAGCATGCCTGTTGTTGGGTTAGGGTAAATAAATGGTTGGTTATTTTTTACAACGCTTTCAATTCCGGTAGTGTTGCTTACAATAACCGTTACAGTAGCAGAATCGTACAAAGTTCTGTCGATGGCATATAACTTAAATGTATAAGTACCGGCAACGGTAAGATTTTTTACTTCTGTAATTCTTTCTCCTTGCCAGGTGAATATAGGGTTGGCACCTGCGGGTGCAGATGCTACAGTCCACCAACGGGTAACTATATCACCATCGGGGTCGCTGGTGGTAGCGGTTAATAAAGCGCTATCTGCCGTTAAATTCGTTGTAGTGGGTAAAGCAGTAATGGTGTTAATAACAGGTCTGTGATTAACAGGATAAACAGGCACAGTCATCGTTCTTGATGTTGTGTTAGTTCCGTCTGAAACGGTTAGTTTAAAAACATAATCGCCTGCTACTGTCATATTTCTAACCGCAGTTACTCCGGTTGCTGAATTCACAATAGTGACTGATGCCCCTGCCGGTTGAGATACAACGGTATACGAGTAAGTAACTGTGCTACCTTCTATATCATACGCATAACTATGTAAAATGGTAGTATCTATAGGTAATGTAATAATAACCGGAATACGGCTTTGCATGGAACTGATAATAGGAGCTTGATTACCGGAGAACACCTGTACGGTAACTGTTTTTGTGGTAACGGTACTTCCATCACTCATAGTAACTGAAAAAACATAATCGCCCGCTACCGTCATACCGCTTACAGACGGGTTACTGATGTTCGCGTTGGAAATAACAACGCTTGCCCCGGTTGGAAAACTATCTACTGCCCAATGGTAACTTACTGTACTCATTTCAGGGTCTATGCCGGCAGCAGAAAGGTTTACTGTGCTACTTGGTAAATCTAAATAAGTTGGGTTAGCTGCAAACGATTTTGCGTAAGGAGGCAAGTTGGTGCTATGTGGATAAATAGAAATAACCGTTTGTGCCGTAAGTGTTAGTGTAGTAGTGCCCGATGCCGGAACAGTTATAACCCCAAGAGAAGAAGGCGTGCCCGAACCTGTACTTTGGTCAATGCCATATGTGCCTTGCGGTAGCCCTGATAAGGTAATGGTTTGCGTGGTGCTGGCAGAATTCATATTTAAAATAACAGTTGTTATTTGCCCGCCATTATTAAATGATAAAGGTTGTATAGTAGTATCTGAAGATGTAATGCCAATACGTGTTGCACCCGGTTTAACGTGCCTAACTACTTGCCCAATAGTCCAGTATTTTGCACCATAGCTAAACCATGTATTATTAGCATTAATAGGCATAAAATCACCATTGCCATAAAAATCCCACGCAGATACACCACCCAATGTAAGGTCTTGGTACATGTCTGCAATTCCCTGTCCTGCTTGTTCTGTTTGTGCAGTAATAATTCCTTTAGTTTGTGCAAAAGCTTTAATATTTGCCCGGTATGGGTCGCTGGTGCCATATAAATGGTAAGAAAGTACTTTAATATAAGGCCATATTACTGTATTGCTCGATAACGCTTGTATATAATTCCAGCTTATTTGAGGACTAACACATTCAGGAAATTGAATGCCTGTATTAGTATAACCAGCTTTGTTTATCCACTGTGCTACCGTAGGAATCATGTTGGCTACTAATGAAGGAGAAAATACATTGTTATTGCCTGCTTCGTTACAAATGTTTACATAATCTGGCACCAAGCCATATTTATTTTTTATATAATTCATGTTCGATAACAAATATTCAGAATATTCACCCGGACTGTATCTTAAAAAAGCCGGTATATCGCCTGTGCTTCCGCCGATATACCAAGATGGACTAACATAAAAACTAAAAGTTTCACCATTGGCTTGCACCGCTTGTTTATACGGCACAAAATAATTTTTCATGTAATAATCTACATTCGCAGTATCAATAGAGTTCATGTTTAATGTATCCGGGCTGGCATTATCATTCTGCATCTCCCAGCTTGGGCACATGCCATAACTTTGCGCTGCGTTGCCCTGAAAGCATTCGTATCGTAACCTGTTTAATCCTAAAACATTTACCGACTCATTTATAATTTGATTTACCAAATAAGGTGGTACTCCTTCATACTGGGTGTTTGTACCACCTTCTTCGCCCCAACCTGTAATGGTTTGGTAAGTTGTGCTTGGGGTTATAGTAAGCGTTGCCTGGGCAAAACCAAGTGTAACAAAAGTTAAACCTATAAGAGTATATAGTGATTTTTGCATAAACATTTTTTTGATTAACTTAAATGTATGCTTTTTTTCTGGAATTAAAAACTTCTACGGTTTGGTTTAACGGTAAAATAATATCTGAGGTATAAAACACATAGCAGAGCAATTGGCTGCACATGCCGCATTAGAAAAGTTAGAAGCCTAAAAAATTTCTTATTTTAGCTAAATAGTCTATGAATATTTTTGATAGCTTACTTTTAAAAATAAACTCTCTTAGTGGAGAGAAAAATGAGTTATTAGAAACCCACAAAGCTCTTTGGGAAAATGGCATGAAGATTAGTAGCGAGCAGTGGAACGAATTGCTTAGTAAATTAGTAGAACGTACCAATTTAGTGGCTCAATTAAAACATGTAAGCCTGCTTTCTGAGGGTACTTTTTACACGTTTCATCCGGCTTTCGGAAATGCCCTGCAAAAATTATCTGAAGCGGAAGAGGCATTTGGTAATATTAATGATACAGGTGGCGAAGGTGCGGCGCAAGCTTTATTAGTTATATGGTACAAAAATAACGGACAGTTAGATAAGGCTCAGCATTACGTTCAAAAAGCCATTGTAAATATGGGTGAAAATAAAACCTATATACATTTTCTCTGTATTACTTTTTATCAAGCAGGCGAAATGTGCCATCTGTTGGGTGATTACGATGCGGCTATTAAGTACTTTACCGGTGGACTTTCTAAGGCAAATGAAAGTATGGCTGTTTATGTAAGATTGCTTTTAGGTTTGGCAGGAGCATATAAGGACAGTAATAAGTTGGAAAAAGCATTTGATGTTTTTCAGCAGGCATTACAAAAAATTGAAGGAAAAGGCATTCCAATACTTGAATCTAAATTATACGCAGACCTCGCTAATTATTATTACCGTAAAACCGACTTTATACAATCTGTTACCTATCATCATAAAAGTATAGAAATAAGAGAAAGGCATAATATGAAAAATGCCCTTATTACAAATTACATAGAGTTAGCCGAATTGTTTTTGGAACAAAACGAGCTTGCAGATTCGTTACAATATGCTACACAGGCCGAAAAACTTTCTAAAGAACTAAATATTAATTTAAAAATTAGTCAGGTTTATCATATTATTTCTAAAATACAGGAGGCTATGGGCAATATACCCTTAGCTCTTGATTACTATAAACAATATCACCACAAAAAAGAAGAAGTTTTTAGCCAGGAAAGCGCAAGGCAAATAAAAGAACTAAGCATGCGCCATGAAATGGAGAATATTGAAAAGGAGAAAGAATTGTTTAAGCTGCGTAATGTTGTTTTAAAAGAGGCGCTTGAAGAAATTGAAGCCAGTGTTCGATATGCCCAACGAATACAAAATGCCATTCTTCCACCGCTTGATTTAATAAAAGAGAAACTACCAAACTCATTTGTTTTATATAAACCTAAAGATATTGTGGCGGGTGATTTTTACTGGATGCACGAAACCGCTGACACTATTTTAATTGCCGCTGCCGATTGCACGGGGCATGGTGTGCCGGGTGCTTTGGTTTCTGTAGTTTGTAGTAATGCTTTAAACAGAGCCGTAAAAGAATTTAATTTAACCGAAACAGGTAAAATACTGAACAAGGTTCGCGAACTTGTAATAGATACTTTTGTAAAAAGTAATCAGGATGTAAAAGATGGGATGGACATTTCGTTGCTTTCAATAAATAAAGTAACTAAACAAATACAATGGAGTGGCGCTAACAACCCACTGTGGTATTTTGATAAAAACGAATTAAAAGAAATAACGGCCGAGAAACAACCTATAGGTAAAAGCGACTACTACAAAGCTTTTACTACACATAACATAAAATGCGCTCCAAACAGTACTTTTTATTTATTTACCGATGGCTATGCCGACCAGTTTGGCGGCCCAAAAGGAAAAAAGTTTAAATACAAACCACTTCAGGAAATGCTTACGGCTAATTTACATAAAGAGCTTAGTGTTCAACTTGAAATATTAAATGACATATTTGAAAATTGGAAAGGAAACTTAGAACAGATAGATGATGTATGCATAATAGGAATAAGGTTGTAGAATAAAATTAATATACAGTAAAAACAAAAAAGGCTACTCGAAAGAGTAGCCTTTTTAATTATGTGTTTTACTAATTAAACAGCTGCGCCTAAAACATTGTTCATGCTTCTAACGGCATCAGCGCTTTTTGCAAAGGCTGCTTTTTCTTCGTCGTTAAGGTTTACATCAATAATTTTTTCCCAACCGTTTTTGCCAATAGTAACCGGTACACCTAAACAAATATCTTTTTGTCCGTACTCGCCATCTAAAGCAACGCAGCAAGAAAATAACATTTTTTGGTCGTTTAAAATGCTATCAACTAACGATGCTACTGCTGCACCTGGAGCATACCAAGCCGAAGTACCTAACATAGAAGTTAATGTTGCACCGCCAACCATTGTATCAGCAGCTACTTTTTTCAAAGCATCAGCCGCTAAAAACTGAGAAACCGGAACACCTTTATAAGAAGCTAAACGGGTTAACGGAATCATAGTAGTATCGCCATGTCCGCCAATTACCATTCCTTCAATGTCGTTAGCCGAAGCGTTTAATGCCATTGATAAATAGCATTTAAAACGTGCGCTATCTAATATGCCACCCATGCCAATAATGCGGTTTTTAGGTAGTTTGCTTTCTTTTAAAGCTAAGTAAGTCATTGTATCCATTGGGTTACTAACTACTACAATAACTGCATTAGGAGAATGTTTTAAAACGTTATCAGTAACCGTTTTAACAATGCCTGCGTTAATGCCTATAAGCTCTTCGCGGGTCATGCCTGGTTTACGCGGAATGCCGCTTGTAATAACAACTACATTGCTGTTAGCTGTTTTGCTGTAATCGTTAGTGCTGCCACTAACCTTGGTATTAAAATGGTTAAGTGTAGCAGTTTGCATCATATCAAGTGCTTTGCCTTCTGCAAAGTTTTCTTTGATATCTAATAAAACTACTTCGCTTGCTATGCTACGAAAAGCAATAGCATCGGCACACGTTGCGCCTACATTTCCGGCTCCTATAATTGATACTTTCATTTTGAATATTTTTTAGTGGCGCAAAATTAAGGCTATTTTCTTAGTAAACAGCAATTTTGTGTGAATTATATCCGCTTAAAAACAGTTAAAAACCACCTCCGCCACCCATTCCGCCTTGGTCATCTCCGCCTTCTTTTTTCTGTTGCTTCATTTTTTTGAAGATACTGGCATCCATTTTACCAAAGGTGTACATGGCGGTAAAGCGTATATAACGAGTTTCTCTACGGCGAGAAAGGTCTTGTATATAATCGGGTGTAGTGTAATTTGTACCCTGACGTTTGGTGTTAAACACATCGCTAACTAAAAGAGTAAGCGTTAGTTTTTGTTTTATGTTTTTAGAAAGCGTAACATCCATATACTCAACAACCCTTGTGGTACCTTGTGGTAAAATTTGTGGCGCCTGGTAGTTTCCGTTTACCTGTAAGGTAAAATTACCTGGAAACTTGTAACTCGCACTTGCTTTACCTGTCCAGCTATAGCCGTTATTAGTAATTAATTGCGTGCCACTTAAATAATTAACCGTGGTGTAAAAAATATTGGCATTTCCCATTAAATCTAACCCTTTAAAGGGGGTAATTTTTAGTGTGTTATCTAAACCTTCTACTATTTTGTCTTTTCCGTTTTGGTAGGTGTTAACTAACACGTTGGGGTTGCTTGCCTCGGGGTAAGCAATGTTTGTAATAGGGTCTTGTGTGTAACGGATGTAAAAAGAGGTAAGAAAGTTTATTTTCCACCAGGTAATGTTGTAGTTAATTTCACCCAAGTTTAAAAACTCAGGTGCCAACTTTGGGTTACCAATTTGTATGTTGGCATTATCAGATGCGAACACGAAAGGCATCAACTGAAAAAAGTTTGGACGGTTTATTTTGCGCGAAAAATTTATTTGTATCTCCTGGTTATGCGGTAATTTTTTTGAAAAATATACAGCAGGGAAGAAGCAGTATTGTAGTTTATTCAGCTTAGCATCTGGGTACATGTAAGAGAAAGAAATATCTTTATTGGTAATGTTACCTTTGTAATAGCTTTCTTCAAAACGTAAACCTGCCTGGTAATTAATGCCCAAAAATTTGCTGCTGTAGTTAATGTAAGCGGCGTTGGTTAAGTTAGTAATGTTGTAGTTATTGGTAAGGTCTAAAAACGGAACCATAGCTCCTGTAGAATCTTTATTATACGTTTGTTGCGTGCTAAAAGAACGCTGCATGTAACTACGCACACCGGTTTCAAGTTTCGAATGGTCATTAATAGGGTTTACATAATCTGCCTGATAAGTATACATCCAACTTGGTGTACCACCATTAGCGGTTTGTAAAATTTGTGGCAATGCCGGACGATCCTGATACGTGGTATAAGTATAATTAGTATTCATTTGTCCACCGTTTAAAGTTAAACTGGTAGTAAATTCTTTACCTTGTTTTGGATAGGTGTGCTGGTAATTAATTTGTCCGGTATAGTTTTGAAAAGAAGTGCGTGTACTATTTATACGGTCGCCTCCGCTTGAAAAATTATTATAAATGTCGTTATAGGCGTAGTGCTGAAAATCGTTTGAGTTAAAAGCCCCATGTACATAGTTTCCTGAAACGGTGAGTGTACTACGGTTATTTATATAATAATCAAAACCAAGTCTCGCAAACTGAAACGTATTTTTCATACGGTTGGTATCTGTTTGGTTATAAAATTTATCTACCACACCTGTGTAAGGGTTTGGGGTAGGCAGTGTAAGGTTGTTTCTATTGGTAAAACCATCGTTATTATTGGTTTGTGTATTGTAATTATACATGCCAAAAACATTAAACTTGCCTTGTTTTATATTTAAGCTACCCATGCCATTATACCTGTCGTTGGTGCCAATGCCCCCCATAATAACACCGTTATAACCTGGCTTAGTATTATGTTTTAAAATAACATTTAAAATACCGCCTGTAGTTGATGCATCAAATTTTACCGATGGGTTGGTAATAATTTCTACCCTTTCTATTTGGTCGGATGGGATTTGTTGTAGCGTCAATGTAGTAGGTTTTCCATCTACATATATAGCTACCGAATTGTTTCGTAAAGAAACATTTCCATCGGCATCAACTGTTACACTCGGAATGTTTTTTACGGCATCTAAACCTGTTCCGCCACGGGTAGATATATCTTTCTCTACGTTATAAACCTTACGGTCTATGCTCATTTGCACCGTAGCTTTATCTTCGGTTACCACAACTTCTTTTAATAATTCTTCATCAGGAGCGAGCATAAGGTTGCCTAAATCCTTATCAATGTTTTGCATATTGATAAACATTTTTTGTTCGATATTTTTATACCCGATAAAACTGATACGTAAACGAAAAGCACCAAAAGGTAAATTATCTAAAGAGAAATCGCCATTGGTTTTAACCAAACAGCCTGCAATGGCACTATCTTTATCAAACCACAGTAAGGCAACCGAGGCAAACTCAACAGGTTCTTTAGTTTTGGCGTCAAGTACTTTACCGTATAAATGGCCAATGCTCGGCATTTTTCCGCCGGGTGCTCCACCGCCGCCACCGGGAAACTGAGCTTTTACAAGTGATGAGAATAATAAAGCAATACCGAGTACAAATAATTTTTTCATAATCTTAAATTTCAGTGCGAATTTAATTGGATGAAACAGACCCCGCCACACTAAATAGGCACAATGTATGTGCCGGTAGGTAAACGAGGTTTTTTCTTCGGTAAAAATTCGGGAGCAAATGTAAATAATCAAATGTAATTTGTTTGTTACTTTTGATGGACGGCAATTGTTGCCTATGGGTAGCGTTTATTTTTGTTAAAACTGTAACTTGTTAAAGTCATACTATAAAAAAACCAATGTGGAAGCGGGCTGCGATGAGGCGGGCAGGGGCTGTTTGGCCGGACCCGTAGTGGCTGCTGCGGTTATTTTACCCAAAAATTACAAGAACAAGTTTATAGACGATTCTAAAAAAATAACCGAAAAGCTACGATACGAACTTGCCAAAGAAATTAAGCAGGTAGCCTTAGCTTGGGCAGTAGCTGAGGTTGACCACCTTAAAATTGATAGAATAAATATTTTAAACGCATCTATACTGGCCATGCACCATGCGGTAGATAAACTGAAGCTTACACCCGATTTTTTATTAATTGACGGAAACCGCTTTAAACCCTATAAAGAAATTAAGCACTTATGTGTTATTAAAGGTGATGCTACGTATATGAGCATTGCCGCTGCATCACTCTTAGCTAAAACGCACAGAGATGATGTGATGATGGAATTGCATAACCAGTTTCCGTACTATGGTTGGGATAAAAACAAAGGATACCCAACCATGCTACACCGAGATGGCATTAAAAAGCATGGCGATTGCAAATATCACCGTAAAAGTTTTACGTTATTGCCGCCACAACTTACATTATTTTAGTGCTTTTTCACAAGCATTGTTTCATAACCTTTTTAGGTTGTTGAAAGCAAGGCCTTAAATCTTCTCTATCTTTACTTTGTACCGTGATTAAGAAAATTGCTTTTATTCTTTTAGTAGTTGCTGCCATTGCTTGCGGCACATGGGGTTATTTGTATTTAAGTAATTTAAAACGCCCTACTACAAACCCATTAAGCGTTTTACCCGATAATTGTTACATGCTGCTTGAAACAAAAAACCTGCATCAGCTGTCCGAAAAAATTAATCAGGGGAATTTAATGTGGGAAGAGCTTTTAAAAGCAGACGCTATTAAACAGTTTAATAAAACACTTCAAAAGGCAGATTCTTTAATTAGTAATTCAACAAACAGCAATCAATTTGGAGTTCAATCGGTTTATGTGGCTTTGTATCAAAATAAAAAAACGGAACTGCTTGCCGCGTTTAATTTAGCTGATATTAGTACCAACGATTTATTTATTTCATTTTTAACCAAAAACTTTTCAGCAAAAAAAATTGGCAACAACTTATATGAGTGCAAGCAGGCCGATTATACTTTTTATACCCACGTAAATGCGGGTTTGGTAGCATTTTCAGGAAACTCAGACTTTCTGCAAGACGCTATAAAAAACAATAAAACTTCCTTAGCTCAAAATAAAATTTTTACAGAAATCTACCAAACAGAAGATAAGGAAAGTGATTTAAATGTATTTGTTCACTTACCCTATTTTTACAACAAGGGTTGGACTAATTTTTTTGCTTCATCCATAAAAAATAAAGATTGTTATGGTTCAACAAAAGAGGCTTGGCTATCGGTAGATGTAACCATAACGCCAAGCGAATTAAACACACAGGGTTTTCTCTCTAACGACTCCTCTGTTGTTTACAGTGCTTTAAAAGCCCAGCCAACGGTAAATTTTAAAGATGCGTTTACTGTATTGCCTTACAATACAATGCAATTACAAGCACTAAGTATAAGCAAGTACACGCAATTTATAGAGCGTAACTATATAGCTAACCCCGAAAAAAGAAAACAAGATTTACGACCCTATACAGATATACTGAATGCCGATGCACAAACCGAAATAGAAAAATTTATAGGAGATTTTGCAGTATTGTTTTCTGCAAAGTGTACCGATGCTGAACAAGATTATGGCTTGATACAAATTACTGAAGAAAAAACGGCGGCTGATTTTTTAAAAACGGTAGCTGATTCTACATTTGAAACGTCTGATTCAATAAAAATTTATTACGATGCCGCACAAAATTTATTCGCTGATTTATGCGGACATTTTTTTAGCAAGAAATTTAAATATGCTGCAAGCTTTAATAACACCCTGCTTTTTAGTAATGAAGTTAGTGCCATAAGCGATTTTAAAAAATCAGTTTCCGAAAAAAATAATTTGTGGGTTAATGAACGTGTGCTAAGTTTTATAGATAAAAACTTGTCTATCGAAAGTGCATTTTTATTTTATGCCGATATATTTAAATGCAGACAAGAGATCGTGGCAGGGTTATCAGATAACATGATAAAACCACTAAGCCAATCTCCTGAAATGTTTGACAAGTATGAGTCTGTAGCCTTAACAGTTGAAAAACTAAAAAGCAACCTCTTCTTTAAAGCCTGCGCAAATTTTAACCCTAAAAATAAATTATACCAAAACACCCTTTGGGAAACGCTGTTAGATACTGATTTATACAACAACCCAACGCCTGTAAAAAACCACCTTACTAACGAAACCGAATTGGTTTGCGTTGACAAAACAAACAACTTATACCTGCTTTCAAACACGGGTAAAATTTTATGGAAGAAAAATATTGGTGAGCAAATTTTGGGAGATATACATCAGGTAGATTATTTTGGAAACGGTAAATTACAATTGCTTTTTAATACAGAAAAGCAACTATTTATTATTGATAGAAATGGAAATAATGTAAGCGGCTTTCCTTCAAAATTAAGTAGCTCCGCAGCCGGTGGCTTAACCTTGTTTGATTATGAAAACAATCAAAACTATCGTTTATGGGTTCCGTTAAAAAACAACACTACGGTTTGCTGTGCTATAAATGGTAAGCAGTTGGTTGATTTTTCTCCTGTAAAAAATACAGGACATGTAAAGCGCTTAGTGTTACAGCAAAAAGATTATTTTGTTTTAATTGATACGTTGGGCAATATAAACGTAACAAACCGAAAAGGAGAAACCCGTGTAAAAATAAACACCAAAATTGTGGAAGGCAACCAACCCATTTTTATTGAAGAAGGCAAGAATACTGAAAGCACCAATATTTGCTATATAAATGCCTTCACAAAAAAACTGTGTAAAATTTCGTTGACAGATAAATTGCAGGAAATAAATTTTCCGGAAGAGAGCGCTATCACATCTGTTTTACTTGATACGTTGCAAAACCCGCTAAGTCCGTTATTAATTTGCACTACCGAAAACGGAATTGATGTGTTCGATTTTTTCGGAAAAAAATTATACGAACGGGTTTTAGATAAAAAAATGCAAACGCCTGTGAAATCATTATTGTATAAAGAAAAGCACTTATACGCTGCTTTAGAAGCTAATACAAATAATTTATTTTTAGCCGATGTAACCGAAAATAAAATAACGGATACCGAAATTAAACTAACTAAACTACCCGATAATTGTGTGCTTATTAGCAACGAAAAACCATATTTGATAGGTTTTTATGGCAATAAGGTTTTTTGTATTAAGCAATAATTTAGTCCTGGTGTACTACAGGTAAACTGCTGTTTGGCTTAACGTACAAATAAATTGCTTTTTTATCGTTAGGTTTTAAAATTTTTACGCGCAAATAATTATCATCTACACTGGTAACAATTTTTGTTGCTTTTAATCGCCTGCCAAACTCATAATTTATTTGTTCAATAAACCGGTAGTTGTGCCCTATTTGTTTTATCTCATATAATTTATGGTGCCAAATTTTATGCGGATAATGAATTACCCAATCAATTTTTTCGTAACGCACCCCGTTTCTATTAATCTTTATTTTTTTAGAAATTCTATACACCATATTCTGGTCTTTAAATTCAACTACCGATAAATGCTTGTGTTTATGTACTTGAAAATAACTTCCAACGGGTTGTTTTTTCTCGGCCGAATCTATAAAGGCAACGTAATCGTCCAGTAATTGAGTATGAGCTTGTTCAAATTCAGAGTTAGTTTGTGCCATAAGTCCTTTGCTAAATACAAATAACATTATGATAAAAACTCTAACAACAATTTTTGTCATATAAATTTTGGTTTAATTTTACGCCAAATTACAAAATTATGGCATACATCATATCGGGCATACAACAATTGGGCGTGGGCGTACCAAATGTGCAGGAAGGTTTTAAATGGTATCGTCAAAATTTAGGAATCGATATTCCAATTTTAGATGAAGCTTCTGAAGCTAATTTAATGCTGCCCTATACCGGCCAAAAACCGCATCAACGCCACGCTATACTTGCTATTAGCGGCAAAGGCGGTGGTGGGTTAGAAATTTGGCAGTACACCAGTCGTACACCTCAGCCTTGTGCTTTTAATATTGAGTTAGGTGATTTGGGTATTTTAATTGGTAAAATTAAGACCGAAAACATACAAGAAAGTTTTGCATTCTTTAACAAAAAGGGAGTTACTATACTTAGTGAAATAAGCGAAAACCCCATTAAACAAAAGCATTTTTATATAAAAGATGTATTTGGAAACATGTTTGAAATAATTGAAAGCCAGGAAATGTTTGGCTCAAGCAACCATGCAACCGGAGGACCAATTGGTGCCGTTATTGGTGTTACGGATGTGGCTAAGTCAATTAAATTTTACGCCGATATTTTAGGCTACGATAAAGTGTTGTTTGATAAAGAAGATACATTTAGTGATTTACAAAACCTGCCGGCAGGTAAAAATAAATGCCATAGAGTTATACTTACGCATAGCAAACCACGCGAAGGAAGTTTTTCGCGTATGTTGGGTAATAGTTATATAGAGCTTATTAAAGTGTATGATAAAACACCGCGCAAAATTTTCGAAAATCGTTTTTGGGGCGATTTAGGGTTTATTCATTTATGTTTCGATATAAAAAATATGAATGCCCTACGCACAAAATGTGCTGAAGCAAATTGTGCTTTTACAGTAGATAGCGGTACTAATTTTGAAATGGGTGATGCTGCCGGGCACTTTAGTTATATTGAAGACCCTGATGGCGCTTTAATAGAGTTTGTAGAAACCTTTAAAATACCCATTTTAAAGAAATTTGGCTGGTACTTAGATTTACGTAAGCGCAAACCCGAAAAACCTTTACCAAACTGGATGCTAAAAACATTAAGTTTAAGTAGGGTTAAGGATTAAATTATTTTTTTATCTTTATCCGATAAACAACAATTTCTGAAAAAACGTTATTTAATATTTTTTAGCACTTTTCTATTTCTGCAGAAAAACTTTGCGCAGGATATCCATTTCTCGCAATATTTTTCTACACCGCTAACCATGTCCCCCTCTAATACAGGAAACTACGATGGTGATTTCCGTATAATGGGTAATTTCCGTAGCCAGTGGAAAGAGGTTGCAAAACCCTATACTACTGAGTCTGTTGGAGGCGATAAAAATTTTTACGTTCGTAACGAAAAAATTTCAGCCGGACTTTTAATCATTAACGATAAATCAGGCGGAAACCTGCAGGTAAATAAAATTCAGGCATCCTTAGCGTACCACAAAACACTTGGTAAAAACACGTTCCATATTGGCGTGCAACCGGGCCTTACTATGAAAAGCATTATTGGTAACGAAACTTTTCCTGATCAGTTCGATTGGGGTACGGGCCAATTTAATGGCTCTCTTCCCAATAACGAAACCAACTTAAGCTACCGTCTTCATTATTTCGATTTAAACTGGGGTGCCGGTTACGATAGAAAACTAACCAATAAGGTAGAAATATTTACATCCTTTGCCATGTTTCATATAAATGCACCTAAAGAAACTTTTTTATCTAACAGTAACACGCTTACCGCACGTAATGTATTGTCGTTAGGGGTAACCTGGTACGCTTTACCAAAAATCACCGTACAGCCTTCACTTTGTATGATGGGTACCGATAAAGCATCTGAGTTTTTATTTGGTTCTCGCTTTTTCTATTCGTTAGATAAAGATTACTCCATTAAAAAAGCTGTTTTTGTTGGCGTATATGGTCGTAAAGGCTTCGCTAATTTAACCGACGCTTTTTTTGCTGTAATTGGTGCTAATTATAAAAATTATTACGCCGGGGTTAGTTACGATTTTAATATTTCTCAACTTAAAACAGCCAGCGATTACCGCGGTGCTTTCGAAGTATCGTTTATTTATACCGGCATGAGCACACGTTTAACAAAAACTCAAATTCCTTGTGATAGATATTAAGCGTATATATAGTCTTACTTTTTTATTTATACTACTTAGCTTTTTTGTACAAGCTCAAGATACTATTGAAGTACAAAACCTAAAAGCCGGACAGTGCAAACGCTTGGGCGATGCTGCTGTAAAACAAGGCGATTATTATGCGGCAGGAGAGTATTATGATAGGTTTATGAAATTAAAACCTAACAATGGTAAGGTTGCGTATAAACTGGCAACCACATTTCGCATAAACAGAGATTATGTAAGTGCGCAAGAGTGGTATGATAAAGCCATTAAATTAAATCCCGATAACAGCCTGGCTATTTATTATTACGGCTTAATGCTAAAAACTAATGGCAATTGCGATAAAGCTAAAGAACAATTTGCGAAATTTAAAAAACAAGCAGGCAGTAGTCCGCAAGCAGTTAACCTAAAAAAACAAATGAAAATAGAAATAACAGGTTGCGATTCTGCTATTTCTTTTACCAAGCAATTAAATAGAGTTACCATTACGCATTTAGATACTACCATTAATAAAATTCATGTAGAGCATTCGCCTATTATGCTTGATACAAATACATTATTATACTCATCTATTCGTACCGATAAAAAAGTTTATACCGTACAATCGCAAGAAGATACAGCGGTTGGTGCTTATAAAAAGTTTTATACCGCTAAAAAAGAAAATGGTAAATGGACTTTTAATGGCGAGTACGATGGCGAAATTAATAAAGATGGATTTAATAACACCAACGCTACTTTTTCGGCTGATGGCAAACGCATTTATTTTACCCGCTGCAAAAAAAGCTGGAACAATAAAATGATTTGTGCTATCTATCTTACTTCAAAACAAGATGATGGTAGCTGGAGTGAACCAACTGCGTTAGATAACACCATAAACGATTCTAAATATACATCAACCCAGCCTACTACTTCTATCGAATCTATTAAACAAAATGAGGTTATTTATTTTGTAAGCGATCGTCCGGGTGGGCGTGGTGGTTTAGATATTTGGTATATTATTTACGATTTTAAAAAGAAAACCTACGGTCAACCAAAAAATGCCGGCAGCAAAATAAACACTACCGGCGATGAGATTACGCCTTTTTACGAGGCAGATAATCGTACCCTGTATTTTAGTTCTAACGGTTGGCCGGGGCTTGGTGGTTTAGATATATTTAAAGCCAAAGGGGAAATGAAACAATTTACGCCGCCCGAAAATATTGGCGCGCCAATAAACACAACTGCCGACGATATTTATTATACGGTAGGCAAAAATAAAGACGAAGGTTTTTTTGTGTCTAACCGAAAAGGTGGAGTAGCTCCAAAAAAAAGCCCGACATGTTGCGACGATATATATGGCTTTAAACATATACTATATGTAAAATTAAATACAGAAGGTGTTGTTACTGATGAAAAAGGAAACCCAATTAAAAACGTTAAAGTTTCTTTATATCTTATACCTAAAGAAGACGATCCTGTTTTTATTAAATCGGTTGAAACAGATGCTCAGGGAAAATACGATATAGGTGTTGAGACTAATAGCAATTATCAAATATTATTTGAGAAAGAAAAGTACTTAAATGGTACCAAAAATCTTAATACAAATAATATTACAACAAGCCAAACAATAAAACAAGATGCAGCGATATTAAAAGAGATAACCGATAAAGCTTATGTACTAACTAATGTTTATTATGGCTCAGATAAATATGATTTATCAGAAAATTCTAAAAAAGATATAGATACAACTTTACTGCGTTTTTTACAGCAAAACCCCGATGTAATTGTTGAAATTGGTTCGCATACAGATGACCAGGCAAGTGATGCGTATAACAATTCGCTTTCTCAAAAACGTGCTGATGGCGTAGCAAAATATCTTATTGAAAAGGGAATACAACCTGAAAGAATTAAAACACACGGCTACGGTGAAACAAAACCGGTAGCTGATAATAAAACCGAAGAGGGTAGGGCTGCTAATCGCCGTACGGAATTTAAAGTAATTGGTAAACTTGCTCCAAAAGAAAAGGAGTATAACGAGAAAGACTAATCTCTAAACAAAAAAGGCATCTAATCAGATGCCTTTTTTGTTTTTACTTATGTAATAATTTATTTTTTCTTAGGTCCAAGTATCATAATCATACGCTTACCATCTAATTGAGGCATTTGCTCTGGCTTACCAAACTCTTCAAGCTCGCTGGCAAAACGTAGTAATAAAATTTCACCTTGTTGTTTAAAGGCAATTTCGCGCCCTCTAAAAAATACAAAAGCTTTTACTTTAAAACCTTCTTTTAAAAACTCCATAGCGTGGTTCTTTTTAAAGTTGTAATCGTGATCATCCGTATGCGGACCAAAACGAATTTCTTTTACAACCACACGGGCAGCTTTCGCTTTTACTTCTTTTTGTTTCTTTTTAAGCTCGTATAAAAACTTTTTGTAATCAATAACTTTACAAACTGGTGGAACAATTTGTGGGGCAATTTCAACAAGGTCTAAGCCTTGTTCTTCAGCAATTTCAAGTGCTTTTTTAATTGGATAAACGCCCGGTTCAAATCCATCACCTACCACACGTACTTCGGCAGCGGTAATTTTTTCGTTAATGCGGTGTGCATCTTCTTTTTTTTGTGGGCCTCTGTTAAATGGACGAGGGCCTCCTGGGCGTGCTCCTCCTGGTTTGTTTCCTGTAAATGCGGGTTTTTGTCCGCCTGGTCTAAATGGTGCTGCGATGGTAACCTCCTGTTTTTTTAGTTTATTATTTATTTTACTTCTTCTTTTGTTAATGTTCCTTTTTTAAAATCGTTTGCAATTTCCTCATTAATGATGTCGGTAAATTCAGTTATGCTAAATACACCTAAATCACCTTTACCATGTCTGCGAACCGCTACTTTTCTATCAGCTACTTCTTTCTCTCCAACAATAAGCATGTAAGGCACTTTCTTCATTTCATTATCACGAATCTTTCTTCCTATTTTTTCGTCGCGGTCATCAACATAGCCACGAATATCGGAATTATTTAATAATTGCAAAACTTCGTGTGCATAGTCATTAAAGCGCTCACTTATGGGTAGTATAGCAATTTGGTCGGGTGTTAACCAAAGCGGAAAATTACCGCCGCAATGTTCTATTAAAACGGCAATAAATCTTTCTAATGAACCAAATGGCGCACGGTGAATCATTACCGGGCAATGTTTTTGGTTATCGCTGCCGGTATATTCTAATTCAAAACGTATAGGTAAGTTGTAATCAACTTGTATAGTACCAAGCTGCCATTTTCTTCCAATGGCATCTTTCACCATAAAATCTAATTTCGGACCATAGAAAGCTGCTTCGCCATATTCAACAACAGTGCGTAAACCTTTTTCGGCAGCCGATTCTATAATAGCTTGCTCAGCTAAGTTCCAGTTTTCATCAGTGCCAATATATTTTGCGCGATCTTCTTTATCACGTAAAGAAATTTGTGCCGTATAATCTTTAAAATCTAAGGCATTAAATACATGCAACACTAAATCAATTACTTTGCAAAACTCTTCTTTTACTTGGTCGGGGCGACAAAATAAATGGGCATCATCTTGCGTAAAGCCACGCACGCGAGTTAGGCCATGTAACTCACCTGCTTGTTCGTAACGGTACACAGTTCCAAATTCAGCATAACGCACCGGTAAATCTTTATACGATTTTGGAGATGATTTATAAATTTCGCAATGATGCGGGCAGTTCATTGGTTTTAGAAAAAACTGCTCGCCTTCGCGCGGCGTAGAAATGGGTTGGAAAGAATCTGCACCATATTTTTCGTAGTGACCAGAGCAAACATATAAATCTTTTAAAGCAATGTGTGGCGTAGCAACCGGTAAGTAACCCGATTTAAGTTGCGCACGTTGCATAAACTGAATTAAGCGTTCGCGCAAAGCGGCACCTTTTGGTAACCACAAAGGTAAACCCATGCCAACTTTTTCAGAGAAATGGAATAATTCTAATTCTTTACCCAGTTTACGGTGGTCGCGTTTTTTAGCTTCTTCTAATAAAACTAAATATTCTTTTAGTTCTTTATCTTTAGGAAAAGTAATGCCGTAAATGCGGGTAAGCATTTTATTTTTTTCGTTACCGCGCCAGTAGGCTCCGGCAATGTTCATCAACTTGATGGCTTTTACAAAACCGGTGTTTGGTATATGTGGCCCACGGCATAAATCGGTAAAATTACCTTGGGTATAAAAAGTTATTTCACCATCGGGTAAACCGGCAATTAATTCCAATTTGTATTGGTCGCCTTTTTCGGTAAAATATTTTATCGCATCTGCTTTCGAAACTTCTTTACGGATATACTCGTTTTTTGCGTTAGCAAGTTCCTGCATTTTAGCTTCTATTTTAGGAAGCTCTTCAGGAGTTAATGTTTTGTCTCCAAAATCAACATCGTAATAAAAACCGCTTTCAATAGCAGGCCCTATACCTAATTTTACACCTGGGTACAATGCTTCTAAAGCTTCAGCCATTAAGTGGGCCGATGAGTGCCACATGGTTTGTTTACCATCGGTATCGTTCCAGGTTAATAAAGTTAAATTGCAATCTTGGTTAAGCGGACGGGTTGCATCCCAAACTTCGCCATTAATTTTTGCAGCTAAAACGTTGCGGGCAAGTCCTTCACTAATGCTTAGTGCAACTTGCAGAGAGGTGGTTCCTTTTTGATATTCGCGAATGGAGCCATCGGGTAATGTAATTTTAATCATATTTAATTTTTCCCTACTAACAACGTAGGTTTAAGTTTATATGCAAATGTACGAGATTTTACCTTGTAAAAGCACATCAAATAACGATTAATTCTAACATCTTTTATAAATAAATCCCTTCTCTTTTTTTGAGAAGGGATTTATTTTATTGCTTATTTCTTCTCGTTTTTTTCATTCACGTCTGAATTCAACGTGTTAAACAAAGGTGTTTTTCCGTCGGTAATAATAACTTTTGAGTTACCTGATTTCATAAGTCCTTCGTACATTTTAATGCGGTTATACTCTAATATTTTTTCGTTTATAGATTGCGAAAGAATGTCTTGTGCGGCCTTAATCCCTTCTGCTTCTATACGCATACGCTCGGCTTCTTTTTTCTGTTTATCAATTACAAACTCCATTTTAAGCGCATCTTGTTCTGCCTGCACTTTACTTTCAATTGATTGCATAATTTGTGGAGGCAACACAATATCTTTTAACAGCACAGCGTCAATTACAAAACCATGTTGTTCTATATGCGCTCTTAATTCATCCGTAATGGCTTTTTCAACATTTTGGCGTGCGGTAGCATATAATTCTTTAGCATAGTAACGCGCACTTATTTCGCGTGCCGTAGCACGAAAATTACTAAGTACAATTACTTCCTGATAATTTGTTCCAAATTTTTGATACACGTTAGACGCTTCTTCCGGACGAATATGATACAGCAAACTTATTTCAGCATTTACACTTAAACCTTCTTTAGTTGGCAACGGCAATGTTTGAAAGCTCTGTACCGTGCGGGTGTTTATTTTAATTACTTTAGTTGTAAACGGAAAAAACGCCACAGAGCCAGGCTGACGAGAACCTCCGTGCATTTTACCCAATGTTTGTTTAATGCCTATTTCGCCGGGTCTTACAACACGACAAGAAGTAATGGAGGCTATAGCTGCAACAGCACATCCAACATAAATTAATTTTTTCATATGATTTTTTGTTTTCATAAATGTCCGAAAGAACTGTGCCACTTTTAACAACTTAACATTCTTTGTGAAATAAATTTTTCAGACACCAATTAGAAAACCTTCTAAACCTTAGATAAATCGAGCTTTTTAAGCAAGGGATTTAATTTGTTGATTACAGCAACCACCACAATGGTCATGCCTCCGCCAAAAATAACGGATGGTACCAAGCCCATAAGCCGGGCAGTAAAACCCGATTCAAAACCTCCAATTTCGTTTGATGAACCAATAAAAACACTGTTAACAGCCGATACACGCCCGCGCATTTCGTCGGGGGTCATTAATTGTAAAATAGAAGAGCGAATTACTACGCTGATATTATCAAACGCACCCGTAATAAGTAACATGGTAAATGCCAACCAATAATTAGTACAAAAACCAAAAGCAACAGTAAACACGCCAAACATAATTACAGCCCACAACAATAATTTACCTGCATTTTTTGTAGGAGGTTTAACTGCCAATACAAATGCCATTAGCACAGCACCAATGGCGGGGGCGGTGCGCAGCAAACCTAAATCTTGCGGGGTGGCATGTAAAACTTGGTCGGTAAAGGCAGGCAGTATGGTTACGGCGCCACCAAAAAACACGGCAAATAAATCTAACGAAATAACCGAAAGCAGCATTTTTTGTTTAAACACAAAATCTATACCTACGCGTAAGCTTTGTATAATGCCTTCTTTTACCTGATGTATATAAGGGCGCTGATATTTTACCAATGTAAAAAATAAGGCACCCAGCAAAAACAATAACATGTTAATGAAATAAATTTTTTCAGCATGGTAGCTGCCACTCATGCCGTATAAAAAAGCCGCCAGTATGGGGCCTGTAATGGCGCCAATGTGCCAGGCAGTGCTGTTCCATGTGGCTGAAATGGTGTACATGTCTCTTTCAACTAATTGACTCAGCAAAGGGTTCATGGTAGCCGCAAAAAATGCACGAATAATGCCTACTAAAATAATTACACCAAAAATAGCGTAGTAAGCAATGCTATCTAAAAACAAAATTTTATGTAAACTGATTACAAACAACAAAACTGAGCAAAACACCAAGGCCAAAAGAGTAGCTATAATAATTTTTTTACGATTGTATTTGTCAGATACGTAACCTGAAAAAAATGAAGCCGCAATAAATGGCAGTGCTTCAAACAAACCTGTTAACCCTAAAGAAAATGCGCTGTGCGTGTACTCATAATAAATTTGCAAACCAATGGTGGTCATTTGCATTTGTATGGCAAGGGTGGTAAAAAATCTACCTAAAATAAAATTGAAAAAGTTTTTTATTTTAAATATTTCGAGCGAAGACTTTTTTTGCGAACTCATTATAAATTGCGCACAAAGGTAACGTAACTTTAGCTAACTTGCTTATTATTTATGCAGATGGAGCAGCAACATATTTCTATAAAACATTGGGCCGAAGATGATAGGCCACGTGAAAAGCTTATTACCAAAGGAAAACAAGCATTATCAGATGCCGAGTTAATTGCCATTTTAATTGCATCGGGTTCAAAAAATGAATCGGCTGTGCAGCTTTCTCAACGTATACTGGCTACGCATAAAAATAATTTACATGAATTAGCTAAACTATCTATCAACGATTTAAAAAAATTTAAAGGCATTGGCGAAGCAAAAGCCATTACAATTATAGCTGCACTTGAATTAGGTAGAAGAAGAAAAGATGTTGATGCACCTGTATTAGACGTGGTTAAAACCAGTAAAGATGCTTATGCGCATATAGCACCTAAATTAAGTGATTTACCGCACGAAGAGTTTTGGGCGCTGTTACTTAACCGAAGCAATAAAATTATAAAAACTGAATTTATTGGCAGAGGTGGCGTATCGGGTACGGTAGCCGATGTGCGTATAATTTTAAAAAGCGCGATAGAAAATCTGGCATCCTCCATTGTGTTGGCGCACAACCATCCATCAGGAAATTTACAAGCCAGTAAAGAGGATATAAACTTAACACACAAGGTAAAACAAGCCGCCGCTTTGTTTGATGTGCAGGTTATTGACCATATAATTGTGGGTGATGCAAACTACTATAGTTTTGCCGACGAAGGACTTTTATAATTTACTTGCTCCAGCCTTTTTTAAGCTCTCCTTCTAAGGCTTCAATTAGCATATCTTTATTTTTTGCGGCTGCAGCAAGTTTTTCTAAATCTTCTTTCAGTTTGGTAATTTCACTTCTGTATTTTACCTCCTGGTCGCTCCAAATATTTACATCGTAATAACGTTGTTTATCAGGCGATAAAGATTTTTCTGTTTCAACCGGGTCGCGGAAAAAACTGTAAAGTGGTATGCGTAATTCTTTCGATATAAGCTCTAAGGTGCGCACTTCAAGTGTTTTGGTTTCAAGCGCATGGTCTAACTCTGCTTCGGTAAGGCGTAAATGCCCCGCAAGTTCTTTATAAGTATACTTGTTTTGCTCTAAAAGAGTAATAATTTTATTCTTCAGATTCATGTAAACTTTTCTTTCTAAGGTAACCATTTCTACATCAAAGATAGTGATTAAACAATAAATAAACATAAAAAAACAGCATCGTATATATTTACGATGCTGCCTTAATTATTTGATTTTAAGAACTATTTGTTATCTGCTGTTGCGCCTTCAGGTTTTGGTAACAACACCTTACGAGATAATTTAGATTTACCTGTTTTTGGATCGTTGCCAATGTATTTTACCTGAATCATATCGCCTTCTTTCAACACACCTTCTAAAGTGTCAAGTCTGCGCCATTCAACTTCAGATATATGTAATAAACCATCTTTGCCAGGCATAAATTCAACAAAAGCACCATACGGCATAACCGTTTTTACTTTTGCATCATACACCTCTCCAATTTCCGGAATAGCTACAATGCCTTTTACACGCGCTAATGCAGCTGATGCAGCAGCATCGTCTTCTCCAAAAATTTCAACTAAACCTTTGCCGTTAATTTCGGTAATAGTAATAGTTGTATTAGTTGTTTTTTGAATTTCTTGTATGATTTTACCTCCTGGCCCTATTACAGCGCCAATAAAATCTTGAGGAATTTCAATTTGCAACAATCTTGGTGCATGTGGTTTATAATCTGTACGAGGTGCAGATAGTGTTTTGCTTATTTCGTTTAAGATGTGTAAACGACCGTCTTTAGCTTGGTTTAAAGCCTGAGACATAACTTCGTAAGGAAGTCCGTTTACTTTTAAATCCATTTGCACGGCTGTAATACCGTCTTTAGTACCGCAAACTTTAAAGTCCATATCGCCCAAATGGTCTTCATCACCTAATATGTCAGATAAGATAGCGTAGCCACCTTTATCATCGGTAATTAAACCCATTGCAATACCGGTTACCGGTTTTTTAATTTGAACGCCTGCATCCATTAAAGCCAGTGTGCCTGCGCAAACTGTAGCCATAGATGATGAACCGTTACTTTCTAAAATATCAGATACTACACGAATAGTGTAAGGGCAATTATCTGGTAACACTTTTTTAAGTGCACGTAACGCTAAGTTACCATGCCCAACTTCGCGACGAGATGTGCCTCTGTTTGGTTTTACTTCGCCTGTTGAGAAACCAGGAAAATTGTAGTGTAATAAAAATTTAGCTTCGCCTTCAATAAACGCACCATCAATTAACTGTTGGTCTAATTTAGTACCTAAAGTTACTGTAGTTAACGATTGAGTTTCTCCGCGTGTAAATACAGCCGAACCGTGTGCAGCCGGTAAATAAGCTACTTCACTCCAAATCGGACGGATATCAGTAGTTTTTCTACCATCTAAACGTAATTTAGTATCTAAAGCCACACGACGAACTGCGTTGTACTCAACTTCGTGGTAGTATTTATTAATTAAACCTTCTTTTTCTTTTAGTTCTTCAGGTGTAAAAGTTGCTTTGTATTCTTCTAAAACAGCTTTAAAGGCAACTTTACGCTCGTTTTTATTTGGGTTACCAATTTTAGCAACATCGTAAACTTTTTGGTAAGTAGCTGCGCTAACTTTTTCTTTTAATTCAAAGTCATTTTTTTCGTGCGAGTACTCGCGTTTAGGCTTGTTACCAGCTTTAATGGCAAATTCTTTTATGGCAGTAATATGTCCTTTAATTGCTTCGTGTGCAAACTTAATAGCCTCAAGCATTTCTGCTTCGCTAATTTCACTCATCTCACCTTCTACCATTAAAATATCGGTAGCCGATGCAGCAATAATCATATCAATAGTTGATTTTTCTAATTGATCTAAATCTGGGTTTAAAACCAATTTACCATCAATTTTACCAACACGCACTTCAGAAATTGGTCCGTTAAACGGAATATCTGAAACAGCTACAGCAGCCGAAGCAGCTAAACCTACAAGCGCATCGGGCATTGTTTTTTTATCAGAAGAAATAAGTTGAATCATTAACTGAATATCAGCATGATAATCTTCAGGGAATAGAGGGCGCATAGCGCGATCTACAATACGACTAATTAAAACTTCGTAATCAGAAAGTTTGGCTTCTCTTCTAAAAAAAGAGCCCGGGATACGGCCTGCAGCTGCATATTTTTCTTGATAATCTACCGTTAAAGGTAAAAAATCTACACCGTCTTTTGCATCTTTAGATGATACGATGGTAGCAAGCAACATTGTGTCGCCTATTTTTACTACTACCGATCCGTCGGCTTGTTTTGCTAATTTTCCTGTTTCCAGGCTTACTATTCGTCCATCTCCTAAGTCGAACGAATGTATGGTTCCTAATTGTGACATCTGTTTTTTTGATTTGTGTTTCGGCGTTTCCGAAACGGGTTATATTTATGTTATTTTATTTCCAATTTTAAATGCAAAAGGCATTCAAGTTACCCCGAATGCCTTTCTTAGTGTTCTATTTTCTGCTCATTTTATTTACGCAGGTCAAGGGTTTTTAGTAAAGCCCTGTATTTTTCTAATTCATGACGTTTTAAGTAGTCAAGTAAAGCACGGCGTTTACCTACTAAGTTTAGTAGAGAACGTTGAGTTCCAAAATCTTTTTTATTAGCTTGTAAGTGTTTGCTTAAATGGTCGATACGGTGAGTAAACAAGGCAATTTGTGATTCTGTAGCACCTGTGTTTTTTTCAGAACCGCCGTGTTTTTTAAAAATCTCTTTTTTAACTTCTGTTGATAAATACATTATTTCTTTATTTTAAGGACGGCAAATATACGTCTTTTTTTAAATACACAAAATATTTTTGTGGCTTTTGCCCCACATTTATAATTGCCAATTAATAGGTTTTTGCCCTTGTTTTTGTAAAATTTCGTTGGTTTTAGAAAAATGCTTGCAACCAAAAAAGCCACCGCGCGCCAATGGCGATGGGTGAGGGGCAACAAGTACGTGATGTTTGGCAGTATCAATTAAAGCGCCTTTTTGCCTGGCATAATTGCCCCAAAGTAAAAAAACAAGCCCTATTTTTTCGTCCGATAATTTTTTAATAACCGCATCGGTAAAAAGCTCCCAGCCTTTGTTTTGGTGCGACCCAGCCTGACTTTCCCTAACCGTAAGCGTGGCATTTAACAATAAAACCCCTTGTTTTGCCCATGGGGTTAAATTACCGGTTTTAGGCATTTCAATGCCAATATCATCATGCAACTCTTTATATATATTTACCAATGATGGTGGGGCTTTTACACCATCAGGTACCGAAAAAGATAAACCGTGGGCCTGTCCTACGCCGTGGTAGGGGTCTTGCCCCAATATAACTACTTTAACTTCGGCAAAGGGAGTAAGGTTAAAAGCCTCAAAAATCTGCTTTCCGGTCGGAAATAGGCGATATTTGCTCTTTTCTTCTACCAAAAAAGCCTTCAGTTTTACAAAATAATCTTTACTAAACTCGTCTTTTAAAACGTGTAACCAGCCGGCTTCTAATTGTGGAGATTTTTCTGTCATATATTAATAATAAATATTTGTCAATTTCAATAATAGATTTACATTTGCCTTAACGCTTTAAACCTAACCCCAATGAAAAAACACGTAACCACTACCTTATTTATAGTTGCAGTTGTAATTTTTGTTTCATCGTGCAGAAGTAAACATGGCACTTGTGCTGCATATGCGCAAGCTCCTGTGAAAAAAGAAGCGAAACATATTTAGTGTTTTTTCTTTCCACTAAGCTGAATAATTAAATTCAATTACTTGCTTCACATCCGGATGTAAACTTTTTGCTACCGGACAAGTGTGAGCAGCGTTTTCGTACATTTTCTTTTCTTTCTCTGTAAAATTATTAGCAGGCATTGTTATGATAACATGTATTTCGCCTATTCTGCGTGGTTCGGCATACATAACCTTAGTTACTTTGGCAACAGCTCCATTAAATTGTGTGATGCCTTCTTTTTGAGCTAAAATTCCCATTACAGTAAGCATACAGTTTGCTAACGATGTAGCTGCTAAATCAGTTGGCGAAAAAGCTTCTCCTTTTCCATGGTTATCTTTTGGGGCATCAGTTACTATTTTATTGCCCGATTGTAAATGAACTGCTTCGGTGCGAAGCTCGCCCAAATAAGTTACTTCTGAAGTGTATGCCATGTTTTTGTTTTGCATCAAAAGTAATTAAATAGGTATAATTATTGTACATTTGTTCTTCCTAAATAATGCGAAATTTTATTAAAATAATAGTGCTTGTTTTTTGTTTCATGTTAAGTGAAATGGCTTTTTCGCAAAGCGCACAACAAGCATTAGATGCTGGGCAGGATGTAAACGTACTTTTTAGAAACGAAAGCACCGGTGGTGTTTATATGCACTCGCGTGGTTTTGGCGCTATTTATCGCAGATACTGGCACGTTACAGGAAAATTAAAACGCCTGATAGAAATTGAAGGGCTGAACATGAAACACCCGAAAGAGATTAGTGAAAAATCTGACCAGGGAGGGAAGAGTTATAAATATGGTAAGTTAGATGGTTTGTTGTTTTTACGTGCGGGTTTTGGGTTTCAGCGTAAATTATATGAGCGTGCCGAACGTAAAAGTATAGAAGTGCGCATGCTTTATACTGCAGGCGTTACTATTGGTATTTCAAAACCCGTTTATTTACAAATTGAATATCCTGACCCAACTAATCAAAATACGTATATCATTAAAGATGAAGCTTACAATCCTGCCATCCATAATCAAAGTAACATATTGGGGAGAGCTCCTTTTTTTGATGGGCTGCAAGACTTAAAATTACACCCGGGAGGATATGCTAAATTAGGTTTTAGTTTTGAGTATGGCAGCAAAACAAATGCTATAAAAGCAGTTGAAGTGGGTGCTGTAGTAGATTGTTTTCCTACGGCTATACAAACAATGGCTTACAACAAAGCCGAGAATTTTTTTGTAACCCTATACGTTGGCATTCATTTTGGTAAACGTTGGTTTTAAAATTAAAGATGGACACTACACAAGAAATCCCTACAGCTGCTATTCCCGAAAAACCTCGGAAACCACAATGGTTACGAGTTAAATTACCAACTGGCGAAGAATATATAAAAGTACGTAACATTGTAGATAAGCATAAACTGCACACTATTTGTCAGAGTGGTAATTGCCCGAATATGGGCGAATGCTGGGGTGCAGGCACGGCGACTTTTATGATATTGGGAAATGTTTGTACACGTTCTTGCGGATTTTGCTCGGTGTTTACAGGAAAACCGTTACCTGCAGATTGGGATGAACCTATGCGCGTGGCAAACTCAGTAAAATTAATGAGCGTAAAACATTGCGTTATTACGTCGGTTGATAGAGATGATTTAAAAGATGGTGGTTCTATTATTTGGGCAGAAACTATTAAAGCGATAAGAAAAGAAAGTCCGGCTACAAAATTTGAAACACTTATACCCGATTTTATGGGCAAGTGGGAAAACCTGCAACGTGTTATTGATGTTAAGCCCGATATTATTTCACACAACATAGAAACCGTAAAACGTTTAACACCGCAAGTGCGTATACAAGCCAAGTACGATAGAAGTTTAGAAGTTTTAAAACGTGTAAAAGAAGCAGGCATACGTACTAAATCGGGCATTATGGTTGGTTTAGGCGAAAGAGAAGAAGAAGTGATGGAAGCCTTAGATGATTTGCGCAGCGTTAATTGCGATGTAGTTACTATTGGGCAATATTTGCAGCCTACTCCAAAAAATTTACCTGTGGCAGAGTTTGTTCATCCTGATCAGTTTGAAAGATACAGATTAGCTGCTGTAGCAAAAGGCTTTATGTATGTAGAAAGTGGGCCATTGGTTCGTTCATCGTACCATGCAGAAAAACACGTATTGTAAAATATTTTAAAGAGGAAATTTAATAGATGCACCAACTCATCAACGGAAAAGAAGTATCTGAAAAAGTACTCGAAGAAATTAAGCAAGAAGTAGTTCAATTAAAACAAGCCGGTAAAAAAACACCACACTTAGCTGCTGTATTGGTAGGCGATAACCCGGCAAGCATGGCTTATGTTAATTCAAAAATAAAAACGTGTGAAAGAGTTGGTGTAACATCTACCCTTGTAAAATTTGAAACGGATGTTACCGAACAAAAACTTTTAAGTGAAATTGAAAAATTAAATAATGATGCCGATGTGGATGGCTACATTGTTCAGTTACCCTTACCAAAACATATTGCAGAACAAAAAATAATTGAAGCCATTAAACCAAGTAAAGATGTGGATGGCTTTCATCCGGTTAATGTAGGCAAGCTAGTTTTAAATTTACCAACGTATATTAGTGCTACACCGTATGGCATTATTCAGTTGTTAGAATATTATAAAATACCAACGCAAGGCAAACACTGCGTGGTTATTGGCAGAAGCAATATAGTGGGCACGCCTATGAGCATTTTAATGGCTAAAAATACGCAGTATGCTAATTGCACTGTTACACTTTGTCATAGCAAAACCGAAAACTTAAAACAATATACATTAGCTGCTGATATTATTATTGCGGCAATTGGCAAACCAAATTATGTTACGGCC
>JABDDQ010000023.1 GCA_013287545.1 Bacteroidota bacterium
AAAAGCAGCTATATGGGTTAAGTTTCAGGTAAAAAATACGTTGGAAAGAAGACATTTGATGCTTGAATTAGATGCGCCGTTAATTGATGAAGCAGAGTTATTTACTTTAAATGAAGATGGAAGTTTTATAACGGCGATTATTGGGCAAAACGTACCTTTTTTTAGCAGGAAGTATGATAATCCAAACTACTTGTTTGATTTATATATCGAAAAAGGAGATTTAAAAACCTATTTTATCAGAATAAAAAGCTATGATCAAATTGAGATACCATTAAAAGTAACTACTACTATTCATACGTTTTCGTCAGTTATCACCAATAATTTTATGCTGGGGATATATTGCGGAATTATGCTGATTATGATATTTTATAATTTATTTATTTATTTTTCAATTAAAGATAAAAGCTACTTGTATTACGTGATATATATATTATCTGTAATGCTTACACAAACAACTTTTCAAGGGTTTACATTTAAATATTTGTGGCCCAATTATCCAAAGTTTGAGGTGCAGAGTATTTTATTGCTAAGTATTTTGGTTGGTTATGCTTCGGTAGAATTTCTTCGAATTTTTTTGAATACAAAAAAACACACTCCTAAGCTGGATAAGGTTTTTCTTGTAGCTTATCTCTTCTATTTTATAGCTGCTATTCTTGTAGTGATAGGGTTCTATCAACTAAGTTGGGTTTTAATTTTAAGTATCGTAAGTCCATTGTCGATGTATATGTTATTTGTTGGAATTAGAATAGCAGGAATGGGATATCGCCCAGCAATATTCTTTTCTGTTTCATGGTCTATTTTTTTAGTCGGCGTGTTTATTTATGCTATGAAAGATTTTGGAATTTTACCGTATAATAATTTCACTGTTTATACTATGCCTGTTGGGTCTGCTATTGAAACGGTTTTGCTTTCGTTTGCACTTGCGGATAGGATAAATATTTTGAAGAAAGAAAAAGAAGAATCGCAAACAGTTATGGTGTTGGCTTTACAAGAAAATGAGAAGTTAATTAAGGAACAAAACATTATGTTGGAACAAAAAGTAACCGAACGCACTATTGAACTAAAGGAAACCAATAATCAATTGAGTGTAACACTTACTAATTTAAAAGATGCGCAAACTCAATTAATTAATGCAGAAAAAATGGCATCGTTGGGACAATTAACTGCGGGTATTGCTCATGAAATAAACAACCCCATAAATTTTGTAAGTGCTAATTTAAAGCCATTAAAAATGGATATATCTGACATTATAAAATTAGTAAAGAAATATGAGGAAATAAAACCCAGTGATGCAATAGCAGACAAGCTAAAAGAAATTGATTTATATAGAAAAGAAATTGATTTAGAGTATACTACCAAAGAAATAGAAATGCTTATTTCGGGCATTGAGGATGGTGCAAAAAGAACTACAGAAATTGTTGCAGGGTTGAAAAATTTTTCGAGATTAGATGAAAGTGAAAGCAAGGAAGTTAATATTAATGAAGGAATTGAATCGACATTAACTTTATTAAAGTACTCTATTTCAAAAAATATAGAAGTGACAAAAGATTTGGGGAATATACCAATGATAGAATGTTTGCCTGGTAAACTAAACCAGGTGTTTATGAACGTATTAAGCAACGCATTATATGCTTTAGAGCAAAAAAAAACGGATGAAAAACAAAAGTTGATAATTAGGTCGTATGTAGAGGGGGAGCATGTTTGTGTGAGTTTTGAAGATACGGGTATTGGAATGACAAAAGAAACGCGTGAAAAAATTTTTGAACCTTTTTTCACTACTAAAGATGTGGGGGAGGGAACCGGATTGGGGATGTCGATTGTGTTTAAGATTATTGAAACCCACCATGCTAAAATAGAAATAGATAGTGTACCTAATAAGGGGACAAAAATTTTATTAATATTAAATAAAAAAATTGACGTATAATTACTTGAGAAATGACTGACAAGACAAGTATTTTATATGTTGATGACGAAGAGAATAATTTAAATTCTTTTCGGGCTCAGTTTCGTAAACAGTACGAAGTTTTTACAGCCGTTAATGCAAAAGATGCTTTTCGGGTGTTGGAAAAAAATAAGATTCATATTATTATTTCCGACCAACGAATGCCTCAAACTACGGGAGTAGAATTTTTAGAAAAAACTATTGAAAAATATCCGGATAGTATGCGTTTGCTTATTACCGCATATGCCGATATTGATATTGTAATAGAGGCTATTAATCGTGGGCAAATTAATAAGTTTATACAAAAACCTTGGGATTGGGAAAAACTATCATTGGCAATTGAAAATTGTGCTATAAGCTATAAATCGAAAATAGAACTTAGGCAAAAAAATGAACAGCTTCAAAAAGTAAATGATGAGTTAAATAAATTTGTTTATAGTGTTTCACACGATTTACGTGCACCTTTAATGTCCATTTTAGGTTTGGTTCAAATATCAAAAAAAGAACGTCAATCGAAAATAATAGAAAGTTATTTTGAAAACATTAAAACCAGTGTAATAAAGTTAGATACATTTATAATAAACATCATAGATTATTATAAAAACTCGCATCCGGGAGAAATAAAAAGTAATATCAATTTTAAGGAGTTAGTACTAAATATTCAAGATTCCTTAAAAAACTTAGACCCGAATGTTGTAATTGAATCGGAGATTCAACAAACAGGTATATTTAGGAACGATTTATTTAGATTAGAAATCATTTTGAAGAATTTGATTTCGAATGCTATTAAATATCAAAATCCAAATAACCGAAACCAAAGAGTTAAAATCGAAATAAATTCTACATCAAAAGAAGCTTGTATTATAATTTCTGATAATGGTATTGGCATTGCACAAGAGCATCTTCAAAACATATTTAATCTTTTTTTTAGAGTCGGAAATTCTACGCAAAAAGAGGGAACCGGTATAGGTTTATATATAGTAAAAGAAGCAGTTGAAAAAATTAAAGGGACTTTAACTTTCAAATCGACTCCCTTAGTTGGTAGTTTATTTCAAATTATAATTCCCAATGACTTAATCGAAGAAAAAGAAGTCATACAGATATAAACAAACTATAAATATTTTCGTTTCACGATTATTTCAAAGCAAAATTCCTTAGCTTTAGTGAGATTTCTGCTTTACTTGTTAGAAAGAACAACGTCCATCAAATCTCCCCTTAATACTTGTTGTTCACAGATATGATAGAAAAACACTATATTTATGATAAAAAATGAAATTATTCTTTAATTTAACATTTAAAATCAATCTTAATTGTAATTTTTTAACGAATTTTGGGAATGTTTAAATTGCATTTTCAAAAAAATTAGAGAAACCGCAAATACTATTTATAAAACATATTTTATACCGAACTAATTAGATCAAAATTATAAGATGTTAATTGTCCATGTTTTAGATCCTTTTTCTGGTGGATTGGCAACTTTTTTAAAGTTGCTAACCGAAGAATTAAATGATGATTATCATATCATTGTGCATGGAGAACGGGCTGATTTTGCAAGTATAAAGGACGTAAGGCAAATATTTGTACGTAAAAATATACGGTTTATACATTGGAAATCAGTTCAACGAGAGTTACGCGTAATAAATGATTTAAAAGCTTTTTTTGAATTAAAAAAAACACTAAAACGCTTTAAATATGCAGATGTGGTACACCTCCATTCATCTAAAGCCGGTTTTTTAGGAAGAATTGCTTGTTGGCAGTTAGGTTTTAAAAAAGTTATCTACACTCCCAATGGGGCTCCTTTTCTTCGTAGGGATGTTAGCCATGGAAAAGCACGCTTTTATGGGTATTTGGAAAAAATAGCTTGTTTATTTGGGGGTAAGGTTATTTGTTCTTCAATTTCTGAACAGGAAGAATATATTAAATTAGGAATCAAAGCTGATTACATAAATAATGGGACTAAAATAAGTGCAGAGTCTTTTATAGTTGATAAAAATTATAATAAATTTAGAATAGTTACTTCCGGACGCATTGCAGACCAAAAAAACCCCGCCTTTTTTAATGAAATAGCCCTTGCATTTGTAAACTTAAAACATTTTGAATTTGTTTGGATAGGGGATGGTGAAGAAGCCCCTCTCCTTACTGCGGGAAACATCAGAGTAACAGGGTGGTTAAGTAGTAAAGGAGTTAGAGAAGAAGTAGCAAGAGCTGATATTTATATGTCAACCTCTTTTTTTGAAGGCTTGCCTTTTGCCGCTATAGAAGCAATGGCTTTACAGAAATGTTTATTGCTTTCAAATTGCACAGGAAATAAAGATTTGGTTAAAGAAGGGGTTAATGGCGAAACATTCGAAAACAAATCCGAAGCAATTAATCATATTATTTACTTTTATTTTAATAAAGAAATAATGGAATCAATGGGTTTAAACTCTTTAGAAATTTGTCGTGATTATTTTAATATTCAGGAAACGGCTTTGCGTTATAGAATGGAATACCAAAAACTAAACGGAATAGCTATAAACGAAAGTTTTATCGATAAACTTAGAGTTAAAAAAGAATTAGCTCCGGTGTATTAAAAATATTTTACTGGTTTTTTCCAAAAATTATCTTTAGGCAAGGGTGTAACAAAAACTCAATAATTAATTATTTTTAATAAACTTTGAAAGCACCTTTTTTCCTTCTTAAAGAAAATATATTATCTGGTAAACAAAGGTGGTTATATTACACCATTCTATGTTTTATTGTTTCCTTATATATTAAACATATACCTGTAATTACTAATGTTTTACTATTTGGTATTTTTCTTATGTCGTGTTTTAGTGCATTTACTAAAAATTACGCCGAGCAAATCAAACAAAACCGTGCAATTTTTGGGATTGTGCTCTTCTTTATATACCAACTTATAACCGTAATCTTTTCTGATAATTTACAAATTGGAACCCAAGTACTTTTAATGAGACTTCCTTTATTTATTTTACCATTTTCTTTTTGTTTTATTAATTTTGATTTAAGCACTTGGCGTAAAATAGCCTTATTTTATGCACTTACAACTACTTTAGCCTCTGTGGTGGGTTTCGGCTATGGCATTTACATGGCTATAAACAAACACGATACCGGGTATCTATACAACGATAACATATCTGAATTAATACTGGATAAGCAAGCTGTATACTTTGGTTTTTATGTAAATGCGGCCATTCTAATTTTATTTTTTTCACTTAAAAATATTGGAGGATTAGATAAAAAGTTCAATTATATAATATGGTTGTCTTTGCTGTGGCTACTATTTATAATATGTATGTTAGCCAGTAAAACAAGTATGTTTTGTCTTGCGGTGCTATTATTTATAATAGCTTTAAGATACATGTTTATTCATAAAAAGAAACTGGAGGGAGGATTACTTTTACTTAGCATGTTTATTGGAGCTGTATTAATTATGAAAGTGTTTCCTAAAACACTTAATAGATTTAAAGGAATTACAGAAACAACCTTTGTTTTTGATAATAAGAACCGTGAAAACCATTTTAATGCAGACTATGATAAAGATAAATGGAATAGTACTAATACAAGAGTTGCCTTATGGCAATGTGGGGTAGAGATTTGGAAGGAACATTTTTTATTTGGTACAGGATTGGGAAATAAAAAAGCAGAACTAATGAATAAGTATAAAGAAAAACATTTTTTGTATGCTTTAGAGACTGAAAAAAATTTACATAACCAATATCTTGATATACTAATGAGTCTGGGGGTAGTTGGGTTGACTTTTTTTGTTACGTCATTTTTTATATATCCATTTATCCAGTTTATTAAAAATGGGCAGTGGTTTTCTATACTAATCTTTGCTTGCTTAGCATTTTCTTTTTTTACGGAAAATATGCTTGATCGTTATCAGGGAGAGATGCTTATTGCCTTTATATTGCCACTGGCATCAAAAATTTCGCAAAAAAATGAAATACAAGCCTAAGCTACTTCGTGGTTCTCCTTTAAATACATTTCTATAGCAATTTCCGGATTACCAATGTATTCTAAATTTCCTTTTTTAATATAAGCAACTCGCTGGCAATAGTTTTTAATAACATCCATATTGTGGCTAATTAATACAACCGTTTTTTCTTCTATCCAGCTTTTTTCAAAAATTTTAATCGCCTTTTCCTGAAATTTTACATCACCTACTGCAAATATTTCATCTAAAAACATAACATCAGCCCTTACATTAACTGCAATAGAAAAAGCTAATCGAGCTAACATACCGGATGAAAAATATTTAATCTTAGTATCAACAAACTCCTTTAATTCGGCAAATTCAATAATAGCGTCAAACAATGCGTCAATCTCTTTTATTTTTAACCCAAGAACGGAGCCGGATATGTAAATGTTTTCACGAGCGGTTAATTCATGACTCATACCAACACCAATGTTCATAAGCATGGTGGTTCCCTGAACTTTAATATAACCTGTATCAGTTGGATAAACCTTAGCAAGTAATCTTACTAAGGTAGATTTGCCACTGCCATTTCTACCTATCAAGCCCAAGCACTCACCTTTTTTAATATCCAAATCCATTGGCTTTAATGCGTAGATTTCTTTAGCATGAGGTGTGTTAAATAAATTAAACAACCGTTGTTTTACTGTGTTTTGGCTATCCTCAAAAATATGAAACACCTTACTAATGTTCCTGGCTGTAATTGCGTTATTTTGCTCGTTTTGATAATTCATAATTATAATTTTTCAGCTGCTTTGGATCCTAATTTATTCAAAAGGTATATTCCAATAAAAAGAAAAAAACCAGAATAAATAAAGCCCCAAAAGAAAAGATCCCATTCGGGTAATGTGTTTTCAAGAATAATACGTCTGGCATTTATAACAATGCTGGAAATAGGATTAATATAATCTACACCGGGAAGGCGCGCGCGCAAAATATCAAGTTTAAAAAGTAAAGGGGATATCCAAAAAGCCAAACCTACAACAATAGCCCATACTTGCTGTATATCTTTTGCAATTAAATAAATATTGCTAAGTATTAAAGAAAAGGCTAAAGACAATATTATTAAGTTTAATATAATGGGTATGAAAAAAATAACATGCCAGGAGATATAGGTTCCTGAATTGAATAGTAAATAATATGCCAAGAACATTAAAAAGTTAAATCCCATCCCAATAAGATTACTACCAATAACTGATAGGTAAATCTCCATTTTATTCATATTTGTATACTCATAAAGGTACTTTTTGGTTGCCAGTATCTGTATTGTACCAGTGGAACTTTCAACAAAAAAATTCCACAGAATTAAACCCAAAAATAGAAAAGAAACAAAGTTTGGAATTTCCTGCTTTAAAATTAATTCAAATGCTACATAATAAATAAATATCTCTGAAATTGGTTTTACCAAAGCCCATAATAATCCTAAAGTGTTTTCATAATATCTAAGTTTATACTCTATTTTAGCTAATAGCCAAAATCGTTCTAACTTATTTGTACCCTTAAACCAATCGTTTATAATATTAAATATCATAGTGTTCTATAAATAGCGTTTTATTTTTAATGCCGTTTTTCTCAAAAATGGTACCGATTTTATTTTTTCAATTACTATTTGTTTCAATTTCCCACTTAAAAAGCCCGTACCTGGCAGCTCATAAAATAACGTAGGATTATCATATAACATTCCAGGTCCGTTTGAATTGTATAAGCAAACCAAATCGGCCGCAAATATAGCATAAAACTGCTTGTGTTTGTAAGCGATTAAACGGTATAAATATTGTTTTTTATCTAACGTAAAAAGCCTTGCCATAGAGTTTTTTCTTACCCTGTAATTCCATAAAGTTTCGGGTAGTACTACACCGTTAAAGCCGTTTGCCAATAAACTTATAACACTTTCGTAGTCTTCCATTCCATAAATCATTTTCTGGTCATTTAAACCGGCAAGTAAAAATGCTTCGCGTTTATAAATTAAAGCACTGCTATTTACTGAATTATGATATAGAATGTACGGGGGTTCCGGATTATAGGTTATCCATATTCCGCTACTATCACCAAAATAATTTGCCCAACAACCCACAAAACTAACATTTTGGTATGCCTGCAATACTGTTATTGCTTTTGTGTAATAGCTTGGCTCTATACAATCATCTGCATCTAAAAATGCAATATAATGTCCTTTTGCAGCTTTAGCTCCTTCGTTTCTTGCTAAAGAGAGCCCCTCATTTTTTTTATGAATTATTTTTATTTCGGGTTTACCTTCATATTTTTTTAATGCACCTATATCTTTTAAATGGGTGCTTCCGTCATTTACAATAATAATCTCAAAAGGCTGATATGTTGATTTAAATAGGGAGTCGATAGTTTCATCAATATAATTTCCCATATTATAATAAGGAATTATAATCGATAATAACGGATTTGATTCATTTGTTTTGCTAATCGTTAATGGAGCTTCTCCTAATTTTCTTATAAAAGGAAAGACTGCATTTGTGCCGGATTGATTTGCTAATGACTCCTGAATCCAAGCAATTTTATCAGAAGCTATTTTGTTTTCATTATAATTAGTTGAAATTTTTTCAAAAGCTTTCTGCCCAATTGCTTTTATTTTTTCTTCTGAAAGAGAAAGAATATGGTTTACTTTATCCTGAAAAGAATCCAAAACCATATGATCAAATAAAAAACCGTCAACTCCATCGGCAATCACTTCACACTGCCCACCTTGTTTAGAAGCCAAAACCACTTTTTTCCTGCTCATGGCTTCAAAAACGGTATAAGGCAAATTATCTACCACACTTGGAATTACAATTAAATGTGCGCTATCAATTACATGATTAATTTTATCTGGTGGTAAGGACCCTATAAATTCTAATTTTCCTGAAGCTATTTCGTTTGTATATTTTTTTTTCAGGTAATCAATCATATCCATTTCTTCAGGATGAAATAAATGATTTCCACCTCCAATCATTAATAATGGGTGGGAAAAACCTGAATCCCACATTTTTTTGAAATAAGCAAGGACTTCCAAGCAACCTTTTTGTGGCGTAAGTTTTCCAAAAAAAACTATTTTCCCTTTTACAAATGATTCTGTATTCGGTAACGCGGCATTTATGCCGTATGGATTAGGAATTACTTTTATTGCAGACTCATTTAATTCCATTCTACCACTGATTTCTCCAATGAGGTACTTGCTTGGAGAAATGGTTATATCAGCTGCTTTAATGCAAAATTTTTCCATTTCTCCTATCCAATAGTAAGGGAAACGAAAAATATTTACTTTATTGTATTCTAAATAAAGAAAAGATGGGGCATGAAGTGTAAGTACAACTTTTAAGTCTTTAAACAGCGGGTATTTCAGCCATTTGTATTGCAATAAATAATAGGCTATACCCATATACTCCTGACTTTCTAATATATCAGGAACACCCTCTCGTTCCATTAAAATTTTAACTGCTTGTGCAAAGGAAAAACTTAAGTTTGCTTCATAGCCGATAAACTCTGATGTAATTGATTTTCGGGGATTAAATCTAACTAAAGTATATGATTCTTCTTTACTTAAGGTTAATTCTGAAACCTGATAATCAAATGTAATTACACTTACCTCATGACCCGCATTTTTAAGCATTTTAGCAGTTGCCATGCAATAGGTGCTTATACCTCCTCCATAAGCCGGTGGAAATTCAGAAGTTATAAGCCAGTATTTCATAAATCGTTTATGTGTTTTTTATAGGTCACTATGAGCAGTATTTTCTGCATAGCTTATTAAAAATTATTTGGAAGACATTTTAATTCTAATTTTATTAAACCACGAAACTGATGGATTATCTTTATTCGAATTATTTTTTTCTGATTTATTTTGATTAGCTAATCGAATATTTTCCTCGGTTACATAATTTTCAAAATCTTTTTTTAACCCAGCGCATATAGACTCGTAATTTGTTTGTATGTCATCTGAATAATGCAGTTCTAAAATACAGTTGCAAAAATGCTCGGATGATTTATGCCAGTTAGGCCAGGATGAAGCTGTAAGCATAGCATTACTTTTTAAGGAGTTTAATAGTGCTTTATCTTTCGCTAATTTTTTAATCTCTCTCACCACTCCTTTTTCGTCGTCTCTGTTTAATACAATGGAGTTTACTCCTGTAACAATATATTCATCGTGCCCCGTAACATTATATACAATGGCTGTTCCTCCACAATGAAACATTTCAAGCGGTGGGCCAAACATTCCTTCAATATAACTTAGCTTTACTATAACATCGCAAGAGCGGTATATTTTTGCAACTTCTCCAATAGGAACTCTGGAAAAAACACGGTCAACACCACTATGTTCTTTTACATCACTTGAGGTAAGCAGCCATATTTCATCCGGATTTGCTTTTTTACATAACTCAATAGTTTTAGGTACATTTTTAAATGGTACATCTATAGGGCCTTCAACCAGTACACGTAGTTTTGCCGGATTGCGAGGAGCAACTGTTTCACCTTCTCTTGTATAAATGTCTTTTCTTATTCCATTTAAAGCTAAAAAAGCATTTGTATTATAATGTTGGGCAAAGTATCTTTTTATCCAACTGGCTTCTGTAATAATTGGTATCTGGTGGGTATAAGTATCATCAACCAGTTTACGCAGCGGTATTTCTTCTGCCGGATAAAACCAAGACTCGATAGACTGTACAAAATACACGTATTTTTTGCCACGCACACGATATAATTCAAAAGCTGTTTTCCACCAAGTAATCATTACCAGGTCATATCTTTCCGTTTCAACTTCCTCAAAAGTCTTAAACACCAAATGTTTTTGTGCATCGGGGTGCCATTTTGTGTTTTCGGTAGTAGCTGCCTCAAGCCCAACAATGTCCACTTCCCATCCTTTTACAAGCTTCATATGAAGCGCATGCTGAAAAATAACGTACGTTCCACCGCTAATAAAGGGAGAGCCTATTAAAATGCAAATTTTCATCTTACTTTATTAAACGGTACAAATATTTTTTAATTTTTTACTTCCGTATTTTATGGCTTCCTTAAATAATCCGTATTTCTGTAGTTCTGCGTAAGGCCATAAAACATCTTGTGTAAATTTTTCGGGATATTTTTTGTACTCCAGTAAATTAGAAAAACGATCTAATAATTTTATCTTTTTCTCTTGTCGGTTAAAAAAATTGCGTTCAAAAACGCCGAAATTTTCCACATGGTATAAAGCTAAAAACCATTCGAGTTCTTCTGTAGTAGGCATGTAAACCATTCTGCCATGGCAAATTGCAACGTGACGTTTAAAACGGTTCTCGTCCCATACTTGTCGGTTAAACACTTCACAAATGTTTTTAAAGCGCGTTTCTATAGCAGTCATAATCCCACTAATATTATGCTTAAAAAAACCTTCTTCCTCCGAAAAATCTTCTAATACAGCATCTACAAAACCACTACTATTTACTTCGTAATATTTTGCGCTCCCATGGTTAGCAGCAAACAAAACTTCAAAAAGAGACCTGTTTTCATTAAAGGTTGAATAGAAATTATCCACATTAGAAGCAGAAAAAAGTAGGCCTTTTTTTAAGCTAATAGGTGTGTTTTGATAAGGGATAACCATGCCAACATAATAACCATGCAGTTCCCGTTCTTCACTAAACAAATTGCTAATATTATCTTGTATTGTTCCTTTCCAGCCTACATCAATTAAAGCTAATTTTTTTTGTGGTATATCATCTGTAAACTGGTTAACGTAACGAATAAATAAGTTGCGTTGTTCTATTCTTCTATTTTCATATAAATTAATAAAAGAATCCGAAGTAATTATTTTAAGAAAAGTAGACGAACGTGGGAAATCCATTTCTCGTTGCTCCGCATCTATACCAACTTCCGAAGCGATTGCTTCAATATCAGCACGCTCAAACCCAAGGCTCTGCATAAATTCTGCAAACGAAATGTTTATGTACTGCCTAAAAAGATTAAAAAAAGTTTCTTTTTCTAAGCTTTTTAAACTTGGTAAAAATGTTGCCCGCCTCGATACTTTTATATAATGAGGTTTTATTTTTTCAGACTCTATGCCGATACAGGTATCCTGAAAAATGGTAAATAATTTCATCATTAGCTGACCTTCGCGTGCCAGAAAAAAAGCATGTTTAAAGCCTTGCTCCTTTAATTCGTAATAAAGTTTTCGAATAAAATAAAAAGAGCTTAAAGAAAATTCAGGAAAAATGCCAGACACACTCGAATAAGCAGCCTTTAAATCATTTAATTGTTCTAACTCTTTTCCAAAGGTTACAGCTTTTTCTTGATAAAATTGATGTTTAGTTGATCTATCAATATGGATGGCCTCCATCCCTTTTTCGCTGGATCGTATGAAGTCAGATTCTAAATTATCACCTATCATTACCGCATCTGAAAAATTGATATGAGCCTTTACTTTATCATATAACTTTCCGCTACGTTTAGTTAACAAATATTCGCTTGATACAAAAACCTCTTTTATTGAATTTGTTATACCATATGGAGCAAGCATTTGTTTTAATGCCTCGCTACTTAAATAAAAATCACTGCACAAAAAAACGGTATAGCCTTTTTTAGAAAGCTCATTTATGGTTGCTACAACATGAGTATCTGTATGTTGATTTGAAATTTCAACAGAAACCTCAATTTCGGTTAGTGCTTTTTTAAATTCTGCTAAATGAATTGCTTGTCTTTGCTTTGCCGATAAAATTCTTTCGTAAAACAATGTTGCAAGGTCATCAAACCTAAATTCTTGGTCTAAACCTTTTAAATCGTAATTTTCTAAACACAATTGCCGCTCAAACTCGCAACGCAATTCATATATTTCATTGGCAGTATACGGAATTCCCGGAAACATATCTTTCAGTTTTCCTGATGCAATTTTTTTAATGTCTTGCGGATGAATGTGCCTATGAATGATTGTATCGAATATATCAAATACAATTATTTTTCTATTTAGCTCAAGAATGGTTTCTTTTAGCGTTTCTGTTGATGTAAGTTTTACTGGCATGTATAAAATGAGATTAATATCCTTTTAAAAGAAAAATTCGTTTAAGTCGTTCTTTAATACGCATCTGCTGTACAAGGTCTTCTAAAAGTTTAATTCGTTGTTCAAGGTTTGTTTTTTGGATAATAAATTGTTCTTGATAATTTTGATATATATTATTTTTCACCTGCAATCTTTCTAATTGGGTATCTTTTTCTTGTATTATTTCCTGCGATTTTTTGTACAACTCATTAACTTCATCAAATGCTTCGTTAGTCATTGGGCTCTTCGCTTCAACATTTGTATGTGTTGCTATAACCGATGAATCTACTTCAAAATTCTGCTGTGCCAGCAGTAACTCCATATGTTGCGTATCTAAAAGCTCGTTTAAACGTGAAATTTCTAACTGATTGGTTTCATTTAATAATTGAAAGTGAATTACTTCATTTTCTTTAGCTGCAATTAAACGAGATAAATGTTTATGTTCTTCTTCCTGTTTATCAAGGTGTATTTGTTGCGAAGAAATTTTGTTTTGTAATTTTTCGTTATGCAAATGTGCTTGCTCTAATTGTTGTTTAAGCTTTTCATTCTCTTGTACTTGCTCGTTTAACTTTCTATCTATATCAAAAAAATCATTTTTAGTTTTTATATACTCATTGTAGAGGTCAAAAAATTTATTATTTAATGTTGCTAATTCTGTTGCACGCATAGTATTTTCTTTCTGTACAAGTAGTTCTCCATTAAGATTCCTGTACTGATTTTGAAGGGTTTCAATTTCTTTTTTGTAACCTGAAAAAATTTCAGATACTATTATCTGATTGGTATGATTTGTTTGACTTGCTTCCATTTTTAAATTATTCATTATTTCCTTTAAAGTAGTCAATTGCTCAACTAATAATTCTTGTTTTTTACCCGTTTCGGAAATAGATTGTTTTATACTATGATCATTTTTATGCTCATTAAGTTCTGATAAAATAAGCTCACTTGTATTTAGTACTTGCTTTTGTAAGTGCGAAAAAAAATCAGTAAGTCGATTATCTTCTTCTTCTATATTTTTAGCTATAAATGTTTCAAGGCTTATTTTTTGCTGCTCAATTTTAGTAGAAAAAATTTCCTGTAATTCATTAAATCTCGGAATAATGGTTTCTGTTTGCGCATTATACGCCGAACTTATTTTTACATTTTCGAGGAGATGCTGGTTATTTAACTCTAAAGTTGTATTAGAATCACGAAGTTGGTTTATATTATCTTCTAACGATTTGTTTTGTGTAACAAGCTCGTTATTTTTATGAAAAATAGTTCGTTGGTCAATTTCAAATAATTTAAATTTATGATAAATAACTTGTTCTAAACGATAAGTTAATTCATACATAAATGCCGACGGAAAAGAAACGGGTGTATTTTTAATTCGATGAATGAAATCAAAAAGTTGGTTTGTTTCAGAAAACTCGAAATACTCATAATTAAACAGTTTGTTCCAGCAAAATAAAGATGCCTCATCTAATTTAAAAAATAAGGTTTCAAAAAACCGCTGTTTTAAAATATTTGATCTTGTTCGCTGAATTTGAGCCTGGGTTTCTGACATTTGCATAGGGTGAACCCTATACTTTAAAAGACTTTCGGGTAGGTTGGCCGCACGCGTGTGCAGAATAAGCCGTTGCCATAAATCCATATCCTCTACGGTTCCGTACTCCGAATCATAATAATTTTTTGTGTTGGTTATTAAACTCTTTTTAAAAATAATACTGGGGTGAGAGAACGGGTTACCATAGAGTAAGTCAACAAGAATATTTTCATGATCTGTATTATGCTTAACTATATCTTGTTTCGAACCTATTCTTTCAACCCATGTTCCGCATAATCCAATTTCTTTATTAGCTTCCAAAAAGTGTATTTGCTTTTCTAATTTTTGAGGCAATGCAACATCATCGGCATTCATAATAGAAATATATTCTGCCGTTGCCATTTTAATTCCCTGATTTAAACGATAAACAAAACCCTTATTAATTTTATTAATAACCAGTTTTATTCGTTTATCTTTAAAGGAAGAGGCAATAGCAGGTGAATTATCAGTACATCCATCTAATAATAAGAGTAATTCGAAATCTTTAAACGTTTGGCCCAGTATACTTTTTATGGCATCTGATAGAAATGCTTCATCATTAAATACAGGAAGAATAACCGATATTTTTTTACTGCTTTTCAATTTTTTCTACTTTTTTCAAATATACTGCTTTATTAGATATGTGCCTAATCTATAATACTGTTTTTCAGTGATTTATCCTAATTTTTTTGTGGCTTTTTCGCGAATTTTTATTTATCTAAAGCGTTAAAATACAATTTTAATTTTTCGATAAATTTTAACGGCATAATGCTTTTAATGTTTAGTATAGATAAGCCTATTAGTTTATACCAAAAGCTGGAACCTTTAGCATTTATTACTGCTTTTTTCGATTTTATTTGTTCTTTAAAATTTTTAGAAGAAATATTTCCGGTAGACATTTCAACGGTTACCAAATTTTCAGGGATAATGGCTCCCTCAAAGTAGTTTAAAATGTCCCAAAAAAAAGCATAATCCTCTGCATGTGGGAAGTTAGTTGGATAATAACCAACTTTATCCATAACTTCTTTTTTAAACATAACAGTTGGGTGTATAAATGAACATTTAATATGCATTTCATTTATAATTTTGTGGTGGTTTATTTTTGTTTTATATAAATAACTTTTACCAATTGTAGGATTGGAGAAAGAACACCAGGAGCCCAACAAAGCTATATTAGGATTTTTTTTTAGAAAACTTATTTGCTTGGTAAAACGATCTGGCTGACATATATCTCCACAATCTAAACGTGCTATGTAAGTATAATCATTACGTGCATGCAGCACAGAAAGCCCTGTATTTAAAGCGGTTACTATGCCTGAATTAACCGGTAATCGAATAATTTTGAAAAGCAGTAGTGGATATAATTCGTGTATTATTTTTTCATTTATTATTTCAAAACTCCCATCATCAATAATTAAAACTTCAAACAAATTGAAGGGATAATGAACGCTTTTTAAGGAAGCTAATAAACCTTTAAAATTATTATAGCAAGGGATAAGTAAGATAAAATGTTTATTAACTACAGCCACTTCTATTAATTTTTAAAGGAAATTTGGCTAAAGGTAAATAGTATTTATTCACTATTAAAATATATTGATAGAATTCTGATATACGGAGTATTCAGCTTTCTAAAAAATAATAAACATTAACCGTTTGTCAATTACTTTTTGGAAGCGTTAAGTTTATCAATTACAAACCCTAAAACATATCCTAAAAATACGCCATCTATAATGCCAATAAAAACTGTAAGAAATTTGTTATTGGGAACACTTGATAAATTATTCCTTAACAAAAATCCAATAATTCCGCAAACCCACCAGCTATACTTTACAAATTTAAATGCAGGTTTTTTATGATGAGTATTAGTTATGTTTTCGGAGTTTTTATTCTTTATTTCTTCTTCAAAAAAAGAATATTCTAAATTATCTTCGGTTTTAGAAATGAATTTTAAAATATTTAAAGTTAGTTTTTGCAGTTTTTCGCTTACTAAATGATCGTTAACATGCCCATAACTATCAAGGCTAAAATTCCAAGATGTAGTGCCAGAGGCAAATACTGAATTTTTCTCGCTATTTGTATAGATAGTAACATGTGAAACACCATGACCAACATCATTAGGCCTATTCCACTCAACAGGTGATTCAGCAAGTTTTATAAGATTATCCGGCTTCGGAAAATTTCTCCAAACCTTATCAAATTCATATCCTATAAGTTTTGGGAACTTATCGCCAATTTCAATGCCCGTGTTTTTAAATATAGGGTGACTGTTTGTTGTAATTATTAAATCACCATTGGGTTCTTTATTACTAAACCATCCTCCATACATTTGTCCAATTAATTTTTGTTCCGGGCGATTCACATGGCGATCCCTAAATTTAGCCGTAACAAGTTTATGATTGGTTTTAAATATAGGATCGTCTTTATAAGGAGTGTGTTCATTACATTTGTAGCAAACAATATTTCTGTTTTTACCATTAAATGAGTCCTCATATCTAATCTGCCAATAAACAGCATCAGCACAAAAAAAGGCTGCGCCCATTTTATTTACATGTAATGATTCTTCAATGTGGTCATACATCTCTTTAGACCAGTATTCATCATGTCCGGTACTTAAAAAAGCCTTTGTTTTTGTTAGTAGAAATTTATTCTCATGTAAATCATTATTGCTGCAATACGATACATCTAAGCCATTTTTTTCTATCCAACGAAGTAATTGATACTCCCAAAAGAAAAATTGTCCGGCACCATTCCCCTCTATATAAGGACGGTTAAAGGAAACTGATTTAGCCCGCAAAGAATGAGAATCCGCCAATGCACTTGTCGAATCTCCATATAATGAATAATTACCCCAAGTATTATAGGCCTGATAGGTGTTTGTGGAAATTTGAAATAAAAAAGATGAAGAATCATCTAATTTTTGTTTTACAGAAAAAATAATATAACTCTCGTATAAATCGGGAGTAGAAATTATTTTACATAAATAGATACCGGTACACCAATCATCAGGAATAAGTAACTCATAACTCACATCCCAAAAACATTCTACTTTTTTAAGTTGATCTATATCGGGAAGTGGTTGGCTAATTGCCTTTATATCTGAAATACTGTCTATTAATCTTCCTCCGGCTCCTTCATACCAACCCATTCGATAAATCTGTAATGAAAAAGTGGGGTTTTTGCAACTAACATAAAATTTTATAGATTCATTCAGAAATACACTCGTTGCAGAAGCAAATCCCTCAATTTCTTGATTTTTACTTGGTTTATTAATCTGCCAACTTGTTGTGCCAGGTTTGCAATTTTCTTTTTGTATCGGATTCATACTATTTAGAAGATTCTCTGTAGAGAAAAATGTATCTATAAATTTTGATAAAAGTGCAGTTTAATTCTATGATAATTTTGGATTTTCGAAAATTATTCATGTTTTATTTGATTCTTGACATAATAAACGCCCAAAAGTTGCTGGCCCTAAATTTATCCATTTAGTTATATTTTCCAATTTCCTTATAAAATTCTTTGGTTTGCATAACGTATTCAAATCCCAAACATGGGTTGAAAATAAATTTAAACTTTAATAATGGATCGAATTTATACTAAATTAGTAGAATAATATAACCATATGCTTCCCAAAAAATCAAAATATGCCATAAAAGCGTTAGTGTTTTTGGCTAAAAAATATAAACAAAACACACCGGTTCGTATCAATGAAATTTCAGAAACTGAAAAAATCCCTCGCAAATTTTTAGAGGCAATTTTACTTGAGTTAAGAAAAAATGGATTACTTGGAAGTAGGATGGGAGCTAATGGAGGTTACTATTTACTAAAACATCCTGAAGAAATTATGTTAAGTAATGTAATACGAATTACAGGGGGGCCAATTGCTTTATTACCCTGTGTAAGTTTGAATTTTTACGAGCCATGCGAAGAATGTTTATACGAAAACACATGTGGTTTACGCGATGTTGTTTTGCAAGTTCGTGAGGCGAGCATTAAAATATTATCAAAAACAAGCATTGAGGATATAATTTTGCGAGAAAAAAAATTAGAAAAGAAAACACAAAACTTCTCTGTTATCAAGGGTAAGGCAAAATAAATTCCTACTACTCCTATAGGATATTAGAAAATAAATTGATTTTTTCTTGTTTATGTAAAATTACTTGCATTACTTTGCGCTGTAAAATTTTTAGAAAGAATTTGATTATGAAAACTTTTAAAATGTATATGTGTTGTATGCCTTATCGCTTCTGGCGGATGGAATAGTAGTATCATATACATTGATGTACAAAACCTTTCCGCTAAAATGGAAAGGTTTTTTTTTGAACTCATATCGGTAATTTTTTAGAAACAAAAATATAAATAGTAATTCATGCAAAGTTTTAGAACAGAATTAGAAAATATCCACTCCACTTCAAAGGCCTTAATCGAGAAAGACATTATAGATCTCGATAAAAAAATACACGAGTTTAGGGAAGGTAAAATACACGAAGAAAAATTCCGTAGCCTGCGCTTAGCGCGTGGTGTATATGGGCAGCGCCAACAAGGTGTACAAATGATTCGCATTAAATTGCCTTTCGGAAAGTTAAGTGTAAAACAATTATTACGCATTGCAGATATTAGTGACGAGTACTCGAATGGCAATTTACATTTAACCACCCGTCAGGATATACAGATACATCATGTTAGCTTAGATAGAACACCTGAGCTTTGGGCTAAATTAGAACAAGATGATATTACATTACGTGAGGCTTGTGGTAACACGGTGAGAAATATTACCGCATCTGCTGAAGCGGGCATCGACCCAAATGAATTGTTTGATATTTCTCCCTATGCTTACGCTTTATTCAACTATTTTTTACGCAAACCATTTTGCCAGGAGTTAGGCAGGAAAATAAAAATTGCTTTTTCGAATAATGAAAAGGATACAGCCCTAACTTATATACACGATTTGGGTTTTATTCCTAAAATTGAAAATAATCAAAAAGGGTTTAAAATATTGATTGGCGGAGGTTTAGGAGCTCAACCTTTTTTGGCTCAAACTGCTTTTGAATTTTTACATGAAGACAAAATAATTCCATTTGTGGAAGCTACTTTGCGTGTATTTGACAGACATGGCGAAAGAACCAGTAGGCATAAGGCACGTTTAAAATATTTAATTAATAAAATTGGATTGGAAACTTTTTTAAATTTTGTAAAGGAAGAAGAGGGGGCTTTGTTGGTAAAGGAATTTAGAATTGATGCCACGGTTCAATCAAAACCTACCACACTGCGTTCTACTGTAAAAAAAGAAGCAGTTATTGCGAGCGAAGAGAAATATAACAGATGGGAAAAAACGAATGTGTTTAAACAAAAGCAGGTTGGTTTATTGGGTGTTTATATTAAAATTCAGTTGGGCAATATTTCAAGTACTGATGCCAGAAAGTTAGTGGAGGTTGTGAAAAAGTATGCGGATACAGAAGATATACGTATAACTATTAATCAAGGTTTTTTGTTGAGGAATGTACATGAAAACGATTTGCCTTTTATATATAACGAACTTGATACGATTAACTTAGCTACACCGGGTTTTGATTCGGTCGGCGATATAACAGCTTGCCCGGGTACTGATACCTGTAATTTAGCTATTTCAAACAGCACGCATATTTCGGTTGCCTTAGAAGAAGTTATTTATAGCGAGTTTCCTGATTTAGTTTATAACCACGATATAAAAATTAAAATAAGCGGTTGCATGAACTCTTGCGGACAACATGGCTTGGCACAAATAGGCTTTCATGGTAGTTCGTTTAAAGTAGGAACTAATGTAGTGCCGGCCTTGCAGGTTTTATTAGGTGGCGGAACTGTTGGTAATGGAGAAGGAAGGATATCTGATAAAGTAATTAAAGTTGCAAGCAAACGTGGCCCAGATGTGTTACGTATATTATTTAATGATTTTGAAAAAAATGCAGCTGAAGGTGAATATTTTAATGGCTATTACGACAAACAAGGCAAAGATTATTTCTATCAATTATTAAAACCCTTGGCCGATAACTCTACATTAAAAAGTGAAGATTATATAGATTGGGGCCAGGATGAAAAATTTGCTACGGCAATTGGAGTAGGGGAGTGTGCTGGTGTGGTAATTGATTTGGTTGCCACCTTGTTTTTTGAGGCAGAAGAAAAACTTGTTTTTGCTGCTGAAGCTTTTGAAAATGCAGAATACGGAGATAGCATTTATTATAGCTACGCTGCTTTAATTAACGCCGCTAAGGCTTTGTTATTAGATAAGCAAATTCATGTAAACACCCAACATGGCGTACTTGCTGATTTTGATAAATTATTTGAAACAGATAAACCGTTTTGTTATAACACAACATTTAAAGAACTGGTTTTACAGATAAATAAGAACCAACCATCAAAAGAATTTGCGGAAACTTATTTTTTACAAGCAAACCAATTTGTAAACGAAGTAAAGCAATATAGAATTATATCTAATAAAGAAGAAAAAATAGAAACCTTAAATTAAAATGAAAAAATATTACCCATATATAAAATTTGAAAGTTGTTGTTGCTGTATGATAATGATATAACTGTGTTTGAAGTTTCGGCAAATGCAGTTTAGCAGTAAGCCGAAACAGTTCAAAAAAATAAATTAAAAACAGTTATAAAATGAAAACAGAAAAATATCCAAAACTAACCATAGCCGGTGCAGGCCCTGGTGATATAGAGTTAGTAACCATAAAAACTATAAAAGCATTGCAACAGGCCGATGTTGTTTTATATGATGCTTTGGTTAATAAGGAACTTTTAAAATACGTGCCCCTTGATGCGCTGGTGATTTATGTAGGGAAAAGGAATAAATATCATACGTATACGCAAGAACAAATTAATACACTAATAGTAGATTTAGCCTTTACTCGTGGTCATGTGGTGCGTTTAAAAGGTGGAGACCCGTTTGTGTTTGGCCGTGGACAAGAAGAAAAAAAATATGCTGAGGCTTTTAATATAGAAACGGTTGTATTGCCGGGTTTATCAAGTTCTATTGCTGTGCCAACCTTAGCGGGCATTCCTGTAACACACCGTGGCGTAAGTGAAAGCTTTTGGGTGATAACAGGTACCACTAAAGAAAATAAATTATCGAACGATGTTTTAGTGGCAGCTAAAACCAATGCAACCGTTGTTATTTTAATGGGCCTTGCCAAGCTGAAAGAAATTGCAGAAGTGTTTAAAACCGAAGGCAAAGAAGATACGGCTATTGCAATTATTCAAAATGGCTCGCTGCCAAATGAACAAATTGCTTTGGGAACTATTGAAACTATAGTGGAGATAGCCGAGCATGAAAACATAAAAGCGCCTGCTGTAATAGTTATTGGCGATGTGGTAAAACAACACGATGATTTTCCTGTTGCACTATCCAACTTAAATTATTTGCTTAATTAAATTAATTCGTAAAAAAGAAATTGAAAGTATAAAAATGAAAAATAGTAAACTTATATATATAGGTGTAGCATCTTTATTTATTAATGGAAGTGTATTAGCACAAACTCAAATTGACACAACAAAAAAAACAATAAAATATCCGGTTTCTAATGATGGCATAAAGGTTAATTTTAGCGAAGATGGCAGCACTTGGGCTAAAATTAATTTTACGAGTCAGTTATGGGCAATAGACAATAATAACAACCCCGGTTCAACTGTAAATGGCGTAGCCGATAACAATTCGTACCAGGTGGCATTACGCCGTGTTCGACTAAGAATTCAAGCACAGGTTACAAGCAAAGTTTTTATTTATGGTCAAATTGCTTCAGATGGCATTAGCAGTTTAACAGTAGGTAGAAGTGTGCCATTACAATTTATAGACATGACTGTTGAATATAAATTGTTAGGTAAATATTTAAGTCTTGGTGGTGGTTTATCAGCTTGGTCGGGTCTTTCAAGATATTCCAGTTCCAGTACTCCTTCAATATTAGGGTTAGATATACCGTCTTATCAACAAGCAACATCTAATGTAACAGACAATACAGCTCGTATGCCCGGGTTATATGCAAAAGGTAAATTAGGTAAATTAGATTATAGGGTGGCAGTTAACATCCCATATCCAACTACTACCACTACTGCATGGACCAATACAGTAGCAGTAGCCTCAACTACAATTAACCCACAATTTAATGCCTCTACATTTGCTACAAATAAAATTCTGCCGCAGGTGCAGGGTTATTTTATGTATCAGTTTTTAAATCAAGAATCTAATTTAACACCAAACACGGTAGGTTCTTATTTAGGTCAAAGCAGCGTATTTAATATTGGTGCCGGTTTTCGTTATCAGCAAAATGCTATGTGGCAAGCTGGTTATAATCAAGGAACAAATGCTGGTGGAACGCAGATATACACTTTAAAAGATACCGTTAGAACAGCTCTGTTTTTGTGGTCGGTTGATTTGTTTTACGATACTCCAATTAATAAAGATAAAGGAAGTGCAATAACAGTTTATGCTGCTTATTCAAACTACAACTTTGGTACTAATTATATAAGAAATAATAACCCGTTAAATCCTACAACAACTGCATTTGCAAATGCGGTAACTAATGTTGGTAATTCAAAAGTCACCGGAAATTTTAGCCCGGGTTTATCTTCATTTAATGGTGCAGGTAACCAATATCCTATGATTGGAACCGGAAGTATATATTATGTGCAAGCAGGATATTTATTACCCAAATTTAAAGATGCTACACAATTGCAACCTTACGGACAAATTATGTATGCAAATTATCAAGCATTAAAGGGTGCTGATATTGTTTGGAATTTGGGGCTTAATTACCTTATTAAAGGGCACAATGCTAAACTTACACTTGATTATCAAAGTCGCCCTGTATATAACCTAAGCACAACCGATTATCAAATACATGCAGTAAATGGAGTTAGAAGAGGGCAGGTTGTGTTGCAATATCAAATTTCTTTTTAAAAATATTATATGAGTACTATAACTGAAAATAATTTATATCCGGTTTTCTTAAAATTAGAAAACTTTAAACTACTTATTGTTGGAGGCGGTAAAGTTGCGCTCGAAAAAATAAGCTCTGTGTTAAAAAACAGCCCTAAAACGGAAATCACTCTGGTTTCAATAAATGTAAATGAAGAAATAAAGCAGTTTGCAAAAAATTTCTCGGACTTAAATATTATAGAGCGCCCCTTTCAAGAAAGTGATTTAGATAATACTGACTTTGTAATTGTTGCCGTAAATAATAAAGAAACAAGTGCTTTAATAAAACAATTGGCAACTGAAAGAAAAATAATAACCAACGTGGCTGATACCCCCGAACAGTGCGATTTTTACTTAGGCTCTATCGTGCAAAAAGGAGATATAAAAATTGCTATATCCACCAATGGTAAATCTCCTACGTTGGCAAAGCGTTTACGCGAAACATTTGATGAGGCGATTCCGTATGAAATAAATGATTCGATTAGCAATCTGGTTAAAATTCGTAAAAACCTAAACGGCGATTTTAATGAGAAAGTAAAACAACTTAACGAAATTACTTCTGTACTGGCAGAAAGGAAACCTAAAGCGAAGAAAAAATCAATAAGCACAAAACGGATTGTTGTTTATAGTTTAACTGCACCTGCCTTGCTAATTGTTGGTTATTTGCTTTCAATGTATTTGCCACCAAATGTTATTGGTGGTTATGCAACTCAAATTGCCGGAAGCATAGACTCTTCAATTCTGTTTTTTATTCTCGCGGGTTTTACTGCTCAAATGATTGATGGGGCTCTGGGCATGGCCTATGGGGTAACGGCTACTACATTTTTGCTTTCGTTAGGTGTACCACCTGCTGCATCGAGTGCGAGTGTTCATGCGTCTGAAATTTTTACCAGCGGCGTATCGGGGTTAATGCATTTAAAATTTGGTAACGTTAACACTAAATTATTTCGTACACTTTTGTTGCCTGGTATTTTGGGAGCCATTTTAGGTGCGTTTGTGCTATCTAAGTTAGAGGGATATAATTATATTATAAAACCACTTGTGTCTTCTTACACGTTGTTTTTAGGACTTGTAATTATTTTTAAAGCGTTGAAAAAAGATAAAATTCGCGAACGCATAAAAAAAATATTTCCTTTAGCCTTGGTTGGTGGCTTTCTTGACTCAATAGGCGGTGGTGGTTGGGGGCCTGTTGTAACATCTACGTTGGTTGCCGGAGGAAGAAATGCGCGTTTTACAATTGGTTCTGTTAACCTGGCTGAATTTTTTGTTTCACTGGCAAGTTCGCTTACTTTTTTTACGTTCATAGGATTGACACACTGGAGCATTATTGCAGGGTTAATTATTGGTGGTGTAATTGCCGCTCCGTTTGCTGCTTATTTATCCAGCCGCATCCCAATAAAAAGCACCATGATATTGGTAGGTTTAGTAGTAATAATAACAAGTTTAAAACGATTATTTTTTTAATATGATAACAACAGACATAACAATTATTGGGGCAGGTCCCGTGGGTTTATTTGCCGTATTTGAAACAGGCTTATTAAAACTTCGCTGCCATTTAATTGATTTTCTTCCACAAGCAGGTGGTCAGCTTTCAGAGATTTATCCTAAAAAACCAATTTACGATATACCGGGTTATCCAACTGTGTTGGCACAGGAATTGGTTGACAATCTTTTAAAGCAGGCAGAACCCTTTAAACCAACATTTACCTTTGGTGAACGAGTAGAGAAATTGGAAAAAATTGGCGAACGCGATTTTGTGGTTACCACTAATTTGGGTACAAAAATTAATTCGAGTGTGGTGGTTGTTGCAGGCGGACTTGGCTGTTTTGAACCTCGTAAACCGGATACGATTAGTTTAACTGATTTTGAAAATGGAAAAGGTGTTAGTTATGTAGTGCTCGACCCTGAAAAATACCGCGATAAAAAAATTGTTATTGCGGGCGGAGGAGATAGTGCTTTAGACTGGACTATTTTTTTGGCTGACATCGCCAAAGAAATAACACTTGTTCACCGTAGTGAATCGTTTCGTGGTGCACCCGATTCGGTAAGCAAAGTTCAAGACTTAGCAAGAGAAAATAAAATTAATCTTTTGCTAAACACACAACTTACCGAAGTGCAAGGTGGCAATCAGTTAGAAAAAGTAATTGTTACTAATCTTAAAACGAATGAAGTGAGTATAATCGAAGCAGATAATGTAATTCCACTTTTTGGCTTGAGCCCCAAATTAGGACCAATTGAAGGTTGGGGATTAAATATTGATAAAAGCGCTATTGAAGTTAATACAGATGATTATTCAACTAATATAGCCGGCATTTATGCCATTGGCGATATCAACACCTATAAAAATAAATTAAAATTAATTTTATGTGGATTTCATGAGGCAGCTTTAATGGCGCACAGCGCGTATAAGTATATAAACCCGGGTGTAAAATATACTATGAAATATACTACGGTAAACGGTGTAAATTCTTTTTAAAATAAATTAAAATGCAACAAAAAATTTCATTTATAAACGAGCTGATAAAAAATAAATCTCCTGAAGAGGCTTTGCAAACTATTGCAACTAACTTTTCAGGTGAAGTTGTTTTTTCAAGCAGCTTAGGCTATGAAGACCAAGTAATTACGCATCTTATTTTTTCTACTGATTTGCCTATTGCTGTTTTTACGTTAGATACCGGCAGACTATATAATGAAACCTATTCTGTTTTACAAAGTACCTTGGAGCGGTATAAAAAACCAATCAAAGTATTTTATCCGCAAACAACTGCGGTAGAAAAATTAGTATCAGAAAAAGGGCCCATTAGCTTTTACGAATCTATTGAGAACAGAAAAGAGTGTTGCTTTATCAGAAAAGTAGAACCTTTAAAAAGAGCCTTGCAAGGTTACTCTATATGGATAACAGGTATACGAGCTGAACAATCGGAGGGTAGAAAAGATATCCCTTCAGTAGAATGGGACGAAGTAAATAAAATTATAAAATTTCATCCGCTACTTAATTGGACTTTGGATGAAGTGAAACAATACATTGCTAAACATAATATTCCATATAATCCTTTGCACGATAAAGGTTTTGTTAGCATTGGTTGTGCGCCTTGTACAAGAGCAATAAAAGTGGGAGAAGATTTTAGAGCCGGACGTTGGTGGTGGGAACAAAATAATAAAAAAGAATGCGGGTTGCATTCTAATTAAAAAAAACAAAAATGAATAACGAGAACACAGAATATTTGGCGGCCTTAGAGTCAGAGGCTATTTATATATTGCGCGAAGTTGCGGGACAGTTTGAGCGACCTGCGCTTTTGTTTAGCGGCGGAAAAGACAGCATATGCTTGGTGCATCTGGCGTTAAAAGCCTTTCGGCCGGGTAAATTTCCTTTTCCTTTAGTGCATGTAGATACCGGGCATAATTTTCCCGAAGCTTTACAGTACAGAGACGATGTAGTTACATCAATAGGCGAAAAACTAATTGTACGTAAAGTTGAAGACACCGTTAAGGCAAAAAAACTGCAAGATGCCAAAGGCAAATTCCCCAGTAGAAACGCTTTACAAACATATACCCTATTAGACGTGTTAGAAGAATTTGAGTTTGATGCTTGTATAGGTGGTGCCCGCAGAGATGAAGAAAAGGCACGTGCTAAAGAGCGTATATTTTCGGTACGAGATGAGTTCGGGCAATGGGACCCAAAAATGCAACGCCCCGAACTTTGGAACATTTATAACGGTAAAATAAACAAAGGAGAAAACGTGCGAGTGTTTCCTATAAGCAACTGGACAGAATTAGATGTGTGGAACTATATTAAACGAGAAAATATTAAACTACCATCCATTTACTTTACCCACGAGCGCGAGTGTGTAGTTACCGAAAGCGGCCAGCTAATGGCAAATTCAGCCTACTTGCAGTTAGATGCCACCGATAAACTGCTTACAAAAAAAGTAAGGTACCGAACTGTAGGCGATATGACCTGTACGGCAGCCATTGAAAGTGAAGCCTATACAATTGATGATATTATTAACGAAATAAAAGAAGCTAAAATTAGCGAACGCGGAGCCACCAGAATGGATGATAAAGTAAGTGAAGCAGCTATGGAAGACCGTAAGAAAGGAGGATATTTTTAATGGAACTGTTACGATTTTTTACCGCCGGTAATGTAGATGATGGTAAGAGCACCCTCATAGGGCGTTTATTATATGATAGCAACTCTATCTCAACCGATATAATAGAAACCCTTACCAAACAAAGTAAAACAACCGGAGGCGATACTACAATAGATTTGGCTTTATTAACCGACGGTTTACGTGCCGAACGCGAGCAAGGCATTACGATAGATGTTGCCTATAAATATTTTAGTACCGCCAAGCGTAAATTTATTATTGCCGATACCCCGGGACACATTCAGTACACCCGTAATATGTTTACCGGTGCCTCAAATGCCGATTTAGCTATTATACTGGTTGATGCCCGTAACGGCATAACCGACCAAACAAAACGCCATTCAATTTTATCAGCTATTTTAGGCATACCCCATGTGTTGGTTTGTATCAATAAAATGGATTTGGTTGATTATTCAGAAACAAGCTACAAACAAATAGAGGCGGATTATTTAACGTTTGCCAAACAACTGAAACTAAAGGAAGTTTCGTTTATACCCGCAAGTGCTTTGGCGGGAGATAATGTAGTTAGCAAATCGACTAAAATGACCTGGTACAAAGGCAAACCCCTGTTAGAATTTTTAGAGACAACAGAAATTGCCGAACTTAAAAAAACAGAAGCATCTCGTTTTCAGGTGCAGTATGTAATTCGTCCGCAAAGCGATGATTTGCCTGATTACCGTGGTTTTGCCGGTAGGGTAGTAAGTGGGGTTTACAAAAAGGGAGCGCGCGTAGTGGTTTTACCATCGGGCATAGAAACAACAATAGATAAAATAGAAGTACATCAAAGGGAAGTTGAAAGGGCCGAAACAAACACCCCGGTTGTATTGCATTTAAAAGATGATGTGGATGTTAGTAGAGGAAACAGCATAGTACCCATAGCCCATTTACCTAAAACCACGAAAGAGTTTACAGCCACTATTTGCTGGATGGATAGTGCAGCGTTTATCCCCGGGCAAAAAATACTTTTGCAGCAAAATAGTTTTCGTACGAAGGCAGTAATAAAAGAGGTTATGAGTAAAATCGATATTCATTCTTTTGCAGCAATAGAAAGTGATGGCAGTATGAAGCTAAACGATATATGCAAAGTGCTGATAAAAACAGCGGAAGCTATTAGTTATGATAGTTATGCAGATAACAGAGGCAGTGGCGCATTTATTTTAATAAATGAAAATACAAATAACACTATGGCGGCTGGAACTATAGACTATTAAAATTTTAAACTTCGGGCTCTATAAATTCCTTCTCGCTTTTCGAAATTACAATAGTGGCAACACCATTACCTATAATATTGGTAATGGCTCTTGCTTCGCTCATAAATTTATCTACTCCTAATAAAAAAGCAAGCCCCTCAAGCGGAATTTTATGAATAGCCGTAAGCGTAGAAGCTAAAATAATAAAACCACTACCTGTAACTCCTGCAGCTCCTTTCGACGTAATCATTAAAATGCCAATGATGCTAACAATTTCGGCATAACTTAACTGAACATTATATAACTGCGCTAAAAAAATAATAGACATAGATAAGTAAATAGAAGTTCCATCCAAATTAAAAGAATAGCCCGTAGGCACCACCAAACCAACTACCTGTTTACTACAACCCAGTTTTTCAAGCTTCAGCATAATAGAAGGCAATGCGGCTTCAGATGATGAAGTTCCTAATACAATAAGCAACTCCTCTTTAATGTATTTAAGGAAATTATAAATATTCATTTTAAAGTAATAGAGAATAGTGCCTAACACCAAAAAAATAAAAACAAACATGGTAAGGTAAACCGTGCCCATTAATTTAGCCAAAGGAATTAGTGTATGTAAGCCAAATTTGCCTACTGTAAAGGCCATGCCGCCAAATGCACCTACGGGAGCCAAATACATAATATACTTTAAACCGGTAAAAACAATTTTAGAACCTTTGCTTAACGCATCAATTGCTTTTTCTCTATGCTTTGAGAAATTAAGTAAAACACCAACAATGATGGATATAACTAAAACCTGTAAGGTTATGTTGGATAGAAAAAATTTTGTCCAATCGAGTTCGGTAGATGTGTTTTGAGTGTACTTGCTTACATCCTGTATCTGTAAATGAGTTTTATCAATTTTTCCGGGTTGTATCCATAATGCCATTGCAATGCCAATAACAAGGGCAAGTGTGGTTACAATTTCAAAATACACCAATGCCTTAACACCAATACGACCTACTTTTTTTAAGTCGCCCATGCCACTAATGCCAAGCACAATGGTGAAAAAAATAATGGGGCCAATAAATAGTTTTATAATATCAACAAATGTTTTGCCTAAAAATTCCATTTTTATGGCTGTAGCAGGCAAGTAATGCCCTAATAAAACGCCAATAACTATAGCCAGCAAAACCCAAAAAGTAAGGTTCGTAAAAATAGCATGCGCTACATTACGATTACTTTTATCAGGACTTTGCATGTTAATTTGGTTTTATGTAAATATAATATTTCTCCGTGTACATAGCACCTTGTATAAGCAAAAACCTGCCGCATAGTACGGCTATACGTGCCGCATAGTACAAACTAAAATATAGTGCCTGGTAATTTTGTAAAAGCAAATAAATGCTTTACAAAATGAGTACAAAAACAACATCTTTTTATCTAATGCACCGTAGCGAACAAAGCCGATGGTT
>JABDDQ010000024.1 GCA_013287545.1 Bacteroidota bacterium
CATCTCGTTTGGTAAGTGCATTTGTCGTAATTTTATTTCCCTAAATTAATTTAAATGAAAAAAATATTATTTATTGCTCTGCTTATTTGTATTCAGCAGTTAAATGCACAGGTTTGTTTTAAAACCATGCAAACATATACTACTCCTTACAATGTATATTCTGTAAGAGATGCGGATTTCGATCATAATGGCATCCCTGATATGGTTGCTGCTACTTGTACTTCAGGAACTACTTCCAGTTTTGTAGTTTATATGAATTATATACCAAGTTCATCAAGCTTTAGTACTACAAATACATATTCTTTAGCAAGTGGTTCAAATCCTGTAGATTTGGCTGTGGCAGATTTTGATGGCGATGGTAAACAAGATGTGGCAACCGCAAACAGCAATGCATCCAATGTATCTGTTTTGCCGGGTAATGGCAACGGTACTTTTGGTACAGTATCTAATTTTACAACTATTGCCAGTCCTAAAGCAATTACGGTAGCAGATTTTAACGGAGATAATAAATTAGATATGGCAGTAATTAGTAATTCAAATAATGGTATAGATGTGCACTTAAATACAAGTACGGGTACAGGTGTTTTTAGTTTTGCTGCGCCGGTTACTTACACAGTTAGTAGCCCTTATGCAATTACTACTGCAAACTTTGATGGAGCTAACGGAATTGATATTGCTGTTGTAAGTAGCACAGGCAATAACGTATCTGAGTTTTTAAATATTGGTGGAACGGGTAGTTTCACAACTGCTACTACATTCTCAGTAGGTTCAAACCCTTATGATCTTACCGCGGGAGATTTTAATAAAGATGGAAAAATTGATATAGCAACGGCTAATTATAATGGATATGGCATGTCTGTACTTTTAGGAACTGGTACTGCTGGTAGTTTTACTACTGCTGCAAGTTATTCGTCTGCAAATGGTATATATCCTGAAGCAATTATAACGATAGATTTTGATAATGATGGAAATCTTGATTTGGTTACAGTTGGTACAACTTCTTTCTCGGTGGGTTATGCCGAAGTGTATTTAGGTACAGGTTTATCGGTAGGTACATTTGGTTCAGCTATTTCTTTTAATTCTAACGCAAGTTTTGGTAATCCAACAAGAGTCATTACAGGCGATTATGATTTAAACGGTTATAATGATTTTGTAGTTTCCCAATATTCCAGCAACTCGGTAGCCATGTATTTAAATGCAAAACCTGTTATTGCAGGAACTACTGCTATTTGCGCAGGAGCTTCAACTATACTAACTGCAACTAATTCAACAACCTATGCTTGGAGCACAAATGCAAGCAGTGCAACAACGGCTTCGGTATCATTAACACCTACTGCAACAGCATCTTATACAGTAACAGGTACAACAGGTACTTGTTCAGCATCTACCATACAAACAGTAACTGTAAATGCTTTACCAATTCTGTCTCCTGTAGCTACACCAACAGCAGCTTGCTCAGGTTCAAGTGTTACTGTAACTGCAACTAACGCAACTACATACACATGGAGTACAGGTGCGAATGGAGCAATTATAACCCCATCTCCTACTGTTGCAACTACGTATACCGTTATCGGAACAAATGCCAACGGTTGTGTAAGTACATACACTATTAACGTACCGGTTAATGTTTATAACAACATAAGCGGAACGATATATGATACCACCACCACCACAGCTACGCATACAATTACCGCAGGCAAAGTATATCTATATCCGCAAGAGGGTACTTCAACCGGAATAAACATAACCGGGATTCTTACCAGCCCAATAACTACAAGTATAAGTACAAATGGTAGCTATATTTTTCATCAGGTAGCTCCAGGAAATTATTATATAGAAGCTGTGGCTGATACTAATTCATATCACGGCTCTATACCAACTTATTACAGCACAAAGCACAATTCTTACAGATGGGACTCTGCTATGGTTGTTTCACAATCCGGCTGTAATAGTTCAACTAACGGAGGATATAATGTTACTATTGCAGAATTACCCGCACATCACGGAACAGGTGTTATTGGCGGAACAATTACTGCTGATCCAAGTTTTGGACATCGTTTAGCTTTTAATGGAAACAATAGTGTTATGGGAGCTCCATTAAAAGGAATCGATGTTAAATTAGGTAGAAACCCTGGAGGAGGGTGTGCAGCACGTACTACTACTGATACAACTGCAGCTAATGCCGGAGTATATATCTTTACAGGAGTAGATACAGGTAGTTATAATATTTATGCCGATATACCAAATTTTGGTATGGTAGTTATTTTAACAGCTACAATAACCCCTGCAGCTCCACAAAGTTTAAACAATAATTATTGTGTAGATTCGGTAAATATAACCACATGTACATCGCCATTAGGCATTAACCAATTAATGGCTAAAGGAACACAACTATCAGTTTATCCTAACCCAAGTACGGGAAACATTACAGTTTTAAATTCACAAAAAATAGATAACTTAAAAGTAACCGATATACTGGGTAATATTGTTTATGAAGCTAAACTAAATGATATAACAACTACACTACATATTGAAAATAGTGGTGTGTATTTTATAACTGTAGTTTCGGGTACAGAAATAACCAGTAGAAAAGTAGTTATAAGTAATTAAGAAGTAAATAGAAACTCTTTTAATCAAAACCCCTTGAAAGCAATAATTTTCAAGGGGTTTTTAATTGTGTAAAGGTGAGTAATTTATAACCGGTTACCGATTATCATTTATAAACGCCTTTTTAAAGGGTTTAAGTAATTTTTATCATAAAGCTTAATTAAATAGATATAACAATAATACATTTACATCGATTTTTTATAAAACATAAAAAGCATGGAATTACAAATTAAAAATTTAAGCAAAAAATACGGCAATGGTGTTCATGCACTAAATGATGTATCATTATCTATTAATAAAGGCATGTTTGGTTTATTAGGACCTAATGGCGCAGGCAAATCATCGTTAATGCGAACATTGGCCACCTTGCAAGATGCCGATAGTGGTTCTGTTTTTTTAGGTGATATAGATGTTTTAAATAATAAGGAAGGTGTTAGAAAAGTACTGGGTTACTTGCCTCAGGAGTTTGGTGTGTATCCGCGTACATCAGCAGTTGATTTGCTTGACCATTTGGCTTTACTAAAAGGCTTTAGTAACGGTAGCGAGCGCAGAGATATGGTAAATCAATTACTGAACAAAGTAAATTTATACGAACATCGTAAAAAAGCGGTAAGCAGTTATAGCGGCGGTATGCGTCAGCGTTTTGGCATTGCGCAATGTTTAATTGGAAGCCCTAAATTGGTAATTGTAGATGAGCCTACCGCAGGGTTAGACCCTGGAGAACGCAATCGTTTTTATAATATACTTAGCGAAATTGGCGAAAATATTATTGTAATTCTATCTACTCATATTGTGCAGGATGTAAGAGAACTTTGTACCCAAATGGCTATTATGGATAAAGGTAAAGTGTTATTTAGTGGCGATACAGATGATGCTTTACACGAGATAAAAGGTAAAGTGTGGGAACGCAAAGTAGATAAAGCTGAATTAGCTCAATTTCAAAACGAATACAAAATTATATCAAGCAAATTGGTAGGAGGGAAGCCTTTAATTCATGCTTTTTCGGATGCTGATTTAGGCAATGGTTTTGTAAAAGCCGAAGAAAATTTAGAAGATGTATTTTTTGCAAAACTAAACGAATTAGTCTAACCCATCAGTCTTAAAATTATGTGGAAATTTATTAAACACGAGTGGAAGTATTGGCTTAGCTCGCCTATGACCTGGATATTTTTATTCATCAACACAATGTTGGTTATGGGTGCTGTTTCATCCGATAACCTTACCATAGGTGGTGGAGTAGGCAGCGTGCATAAAAATGCGCCTTATGTAGTACAATCATATTACGGGGTAATGTCTTTAATCTGCTTGTTAATGACAACTGCTTTTATGAACGCATCTGCTAACAGAGATTTTGCACATGGCATGTTTCAATTTGTTTTTTCGTCGCCCATAAAAAAGAGTGATTATTATTTTGGGAAATTTATTGGTGCTGTTACTATTGCTATTTTACCTTTATTGGGCGTGTCGTTAGGTAGTTTAATTGGACCATTAATGCCATGGGCACAACCAGAAAGATATGGACCAATAATTTGGAGCGGGCATTTACAAGGCATAATTACATTCGGCATACCAAATACAATTATAGCGGCTGTGCTATTGTATGTACTATCTATTATTTTTCGCAGTAACATAGTTTCGTTTGTGGGTGCTATGTTGATATTGGTTTTATATGCAGTTTCAGCCGGTTTTACACGCGACATTGAAAAGGAGTGGTTGGCCAATATACTTGACCCGTTTGGTTTTCGTCCGGAAAGCATTGTAGCAAAGTACATGACTGTAGATGAGAAAAATATACATGCTGTGCCATTAGCAGGAGCTTTTTTAGTTAACCGACTTATTTGGATTGGTTTTAGTATTTTAATTTTAGTAGCTGCTTATTTTAAATTTTCGTTTAGTGCAAAAAACGAAAAAGTAAAAAAAGAAAAGAAAGCCGCGAAAGAAGAAATAAATTTACCTATAGTAGGTGCAAATTTTTCAGCAATAAATGCAAGTGCTTTTTCTTTTTCAAGTTTATGGTACTTAATTCGCTTTGAAACAAAGGCTATTATTAAAAACCCTACGTTTATTATTATAGTTATAATTGGCTTACTAAACTTAGTTGCCTCATTAACAAGCTTTACAAGCAGGTACGGTACAGATCAGTATCCTGTAACATATGATGTAGTTGATTCTATAAGAGGGTCTTTCTTTTTGTTTTTAATAGCTATTATAACTTTTTATACCGGTGTATTAGTTTGGAAAGAACGTGATGCTAAAATAAATGAGATACAAGATGCAACTCCTGTTCAAACATCTCTGCTATTTCTTTCAAAATTAGTAGCTATGGTAACTGCCATGGCATTAGTACTTGGGTGCACCATTATTATTGGTATGATGGCACAAACCGCTTTTGGCTATCACCGCTATCAGTTAGATGTGTATATCAAATCATTACTTGTAATGGATTTATTATCATTCTCGTTTTTAGTAGTTATGGCTTTGTTTTTTCATTATCTGATAAACAACCGTTACATCGCCTATTTTGCTTTTATAACCTTTGCTATTTTAAACCAGTTTATTTGGCGTGTTTTTCAAGTAGAAACTAATATGGTAAAATTTGGGTCGAACCCGACAGTTATTTATTCTGATATGAATGGTTTTGGTCCCTTTATACCATCCGTAGTTTGGTTTAATATATATTGGTTTATCTTTTCTATTCTTGTTGGCTTTGTAATTTTTGCTTTTTATATCCGTGGTAAAGAAACAGGTTTTGGGCATAGACTAAGCCGTGCAAAATTTCTGTTATCAAAAAATAAACTGGCTATTGGCATTTGTATGCTTGCCTTTTTGGGCTGTGCAAGTTTTGTTTATTACAATACTAAAGTGCTTAATAAATATGATTCGGAAAAGGAGCAGGAGAACAAACAGGTAGAGTATGAAAAAACTTACAAAAAATATGAACACTTGGTGCAACCTCGTTTTTATAAATACAACTATAATATAGATATATTGCCGTATGAACGAAGCATGACAGCTTCAGTTGAAGCCTGGGCAAAAAATAATTCAGGCCAACCTATTAGCGAATTGCATTTTACTATGCCACTAATTCCTGATAGTGTTAGCATTTTAATTGACGGAAGTAAATTAAAACTAAATGATAAACGATTGAGCTATCGCATTTATACATTGGCTAAGCCGTTGCAGCCAAACGATTCAATTTCAATAAAGTTTGATTTATCACGCATTACTAAAGGGTTTGAAAACGAGGTAAGTTTTACACAGCTTACTCAAAACGGAACTTTTTTTAATAACCGTGATATTATACCAACGTTTGGCTACGAACCCAGTAATGAGATACCCGATAAAAACAAACGTACTAAGTTTGGGTTACCAAAACGGTTACGTATGGCTAAACTTAATGAAAATGATTTAGCGGCACGTGGAAACACCTATATCAGCATGGATGCAGATTGGGTAGATGTAACTACTACCATTAGCACTGCGCCCGACCAGATAGCCATTGCACCGGGTAATTTAATTAAATCGTGGGAAGCAAATGGTAAAAAATATTTTACGTATAAGCTCGATCAAAAATCACTGGATTTTTATTCGTTTATCTCGGCTAAATACGAAGTAGCTCGCAAGAAATGGAACGGAATTGACTTGGAAGTTTATTATGATAAACAACATGCGTATAATGTTCCTAACATGTTGAAGAGTTTAGAAAAATCAATGGATTATTACACTAAAAATTATGGTAAATATTATCATAAACAATGCCGCATTATTGAATTTCCTCGTTATGCGAGTTTTGCGCAAGCGTTTCCAGGTACCATGCCTTATAGTGAAGGCATAGGCTTTATTGTTGACCTGCGAAAAGTAACTAAAGAAGACATTGATTTAGTGTTTTACGTTGTAGCACACGAAATGGGGCACCAATATTGGGCACATCAGTTAATTGGACCCGATATGCAGGGTAGCGAAATGATGAGCGAAGGTTTTTCGCAATACTCAGCTTTAATGGTAATGGAAAAAGAATATGGCAGAGATAGAATGCAGAAATTTTTGAAATATGAAATGGATGGTTATTTGCGAGGAAGAAGTACGGAGTTTGAAGCCGAACGCCCTTTAATGAAAACAGAACACCAAGGATATATTCATTATCAAAAAGCGAGCGTGGTTATGTATTATTTAAAAGAAATGATAGGTGAAGATAAAGTAGATAAAGCTCTACATTCCTTATTAGATTCGTTTGCATATAAACAACCTCCTTACCCTACATCATTTTCGGCTATTAGAGCGTTTAAAAAAGTAACGCCTGATAGCTTACAGTATTTAATTGATGATATGTTTGCCAACATTACACTATTCTCTAACCGAACAATGGAAGCGAAGTATAAAAAAGTAGGAAATGAGTATGAGGTAACCTTAAACACTTCTTCCGAAAAATTTAGAGCAGATTCATTAGGTAAAGAAAAAAATAGTGTATTAAGTGATTATATAGATATAGGTGTTTTTTCTGAACCGGTAAGTAAAAATAATTTAGGTAAACCTTTATTGTTGCGGCGTTTTAAACTAACTAAAAAAGATAATGTGTTTACTTTTAAAGTGAAAGAAAAACCTTACCAAGTAGGCATCGACCCTTATAACTATTTAATTGATCGTTTACCGGAAGATAATTTGAAAAGAGTAGAGAGCGAATAGTATTTGTATTATAATAAACCTGTTGTGCTATAAAACTAATTCTTCAAATAAGCGCTGTGCAGTCTGTTCTAAATCATCACACAAACCAGGGTGAGGTCTTGATGTTTGGATGGCTGAACTGCGTACTGCGGTTAACCATCTAAAACGAGATGCCACATCAAGCAATCCTATTAGGCCACATTTTTCGGTGCCCATGGCTATTTTTTCAAACGACTGTAAATTCAATTCAATTTGGTCTACATCCAATTCTTCAGAAAATGAACCAAGCTTTGCTTTATTAATAGTAAAATGCACTTTAATAAATTTCTCTTTTTTACAAAAAAGAATAACCCCCACATTAAGGAATTCTTCCCGTTCTACAATAGGTAAAACACGAATTATGGCATACTCATATAAGTGCTTCTCTTGCATGTTGGGCTTCTTTTGTAAAAATTTCTGAATGGTTTAAACGGATAAGTAAAAACTGGGCGTATACTTCTCTAATTTCTTCGGGCGTTTCATCTGTGCCTTCCCACTTCAACCACTCATCCGGAATAAGTGCTACAATGGCTCTAATTTTTTCTTCGGTTAAAAGTTTTTTAAACTCAAGGTTTACTTCTTCTAACAAAGTAGCTTGGGGTAATAGTACATGGTCTTTTATTAACGTAAAAGGACTTTTTGCATGTGTTTCCCAAGTTACCCATGAGTGATGAAAATACAGGCAAGCTCCATGGTCTATAAGCCATAACTCCTTATGCCATATAAGCATATTGGTGTTTTTAAAAGTACGGTCAACGTTAGTTATAAAAGCATCAAGCCATACAATTTGCGAAGCCAGCTTTGCACCAACTTTTGTAACAACGGGATCGAATGTAATAGCACCCGATAAAAAATGTAATGCTAAGTTTAAACCTTTACTTCCTTGCAATAAATCCTGAATTTCCTCGTCGGCTTCTGTTCTACCAAAAGCTTCATCAAGGTTGGCAAAAACTAATTCGGGTATTTGAAAACCTAAGCTGCGTGCAATTTCTCCGCCAAGTAATTCCGCAATTAATGCTTTTATTCCGTGCCCGTTACCCTTAAATTTTAATACATATTTAAAATCATCATCAGCTTCTGCCAATGCCGGTAACGAGCCTCCTTCGCGTAAAGGTTGTATATAACGCGTTACATTTACAGTTCGTATATAAGAGTTAGTTTTCATTAACTATTTTTTAGCTTCTCTATAAAGGCTTGCTTGTTTTTTTTCGCAATCTCTACTAAAGAGTCATCGGTCATTTTAGCAAAAAGTCCATCGGTGCTCACTAATTTTACTACATGCTGCAAATTAATTACATGTGATAAATGACATCTGTAAAAACGCAATGGATCTAATAATGCTTCGTAATCTTTTAAATTTTTAGATGCCATGTGCTTTACATTATTCGCCAAATAAAATTGGGTGTAACTGCCTGCGGCTTCTAATCTAATAATGTCATCGGGTTTAATAAAAATAATGCCATCTTTTACCGATAATTCTATTGTACGAAATGTATTTGCTTTTGCTGGTTCTTTTCCTTCACTTTCTTTAGTAATATTATTAATGCATTGTTTTAGTTCATCAACATCAATAGGCTTAAGCAAATAATCGTAGGCTTTATTTTTAATGGCTTTTACTGCATACTCTTCGTGTGCAGTGGTAAATACAAGTTTAAACCCTTTGTAATTTAATTTTTCTAACAACTCAAAGCCATTCATTTTTGGCATACTAATGTCTAAAAAAACGATATCGGGTCTGTAATCTTCTATTAGTTTAATACCATTTTCAGGGTCGGTAGCTGTTGCTACTATCCTAACATTAGGTGTATATTTTTCAATTAACACTTTTAATGTGTTAACTCCCATTGGTTCATCGTCTATAATAATAGCTCTGTACATAATTTACTCGTTTTTAATTATAGGCATTGTTATAATAACTTTTGTCCCTTCACTTACGCCTTGTTTATCTAATTTATCAATAATGGTTACTTTAAAATCGCCTTTCAGCATTTTGTTTATCAGGTCTAAACGTTGTTGAATAAAATTTATTGCTAACGATTGTTTTTCAGGGTTTTGTTTTGCTTCATTTTTTTTTCTGCCTATACCGTTGTCATCAATTGTACAAGCTATTTTATGCTCGTTTATTAATTCAAAAAATATATGTAAATTTTTATCTCCGTCTTTTGCTAATAAACCATGCCAAATAGCATTTTCTACAAAGGGCTGTATAAGAAAATGAGGGATAAAAGCTCTTGTTGCGTCAACTCTTTTATCTGTTTCAATAGTATAGTTAAAAACATTATTAAACCTTAACGATTCTATTTCTAAGTATCTACTAAGCAGGTCTATTTCATCCGCTAAACTAATGTTGTCTTTAGTAGTGTTTTCTAATAATTTTCTAACTAATCTCGAAAATTTGGAAAGATAATATTGCGCTTTTTCATTTTCGTTAGTTATAATAAATTGTTGAATGGTGTTTAATGAGTTAAACATAAAATGGGGATTCATTTGTGCTTTAATTACTTTAGTTTCCATTTCATGTAATTTGCTATTTAAGGCAAATCTTTCTTCTTCTTTTTTTAAGGCTTTTCTGCGGTTGGCAACTAATAAAAACGCAGCTAATAAAATCAATAAAATAATTCCTCCGTAAAATAATATATTGTTTATAATTATTGTTGCTCTGTTTGGGTTAGGTGCTTCGTATAATTCCTTTACTTCTTTCTCACTTAAAACTCTATGGAATATTTGTATATCATCAAAAACTCCTTCACTCCATCTGTCATTTTTTTTACTTGCTGTGTTTCCAACCACAACCGAATCTGTTTTTAAAAATAGGGTTTCAAAACCCTTAACTGCTTTATGTTGCAAAACTCCATTAACATAAAGTGCTAAAAAATTATTGTCATAAGTTGCCACTAAATGGTACCATTTACCAAATACCGTTTCATCAATGGCTGCAACAATGGCTTCCTTTGTTGAATCTTTTGTTGAACCTGCTCCAAATCGTTTAGCGTAACCATCAAAGCAAATAGCATAAGCATTGGTAAAATCGTCGCCGGGCCCATTTTTAGTAATAATTATAGGGTTTCCGTCGTATCCTTTACCGGTGTATATTCTTCTGTCTAAATTTACCCATACTGATATGGTTCCTTTTTTAGGTTTAAGAAGATTAGATGTTCCTAAATTTAAATAACTGGTTGCATCGCCATGCAGGTATATGGCAGATTTTTTGTTTCCAAACCTGTCATCAGCTAAAGAAATACCCACAGGTGTTATAGTTACTTTATTATTTGCTTCCTTTATTTTATGGTCGTTAAAATTAAAGTTTAGCACATAATTTGTATCTGTTTGAGCCAGCGATTTAATAGAAAGCATCGTTAGTACAAACAATAAAATAGGCACCTTTTGCATTAAAAAATAAAACGGAATCTGGTTGTGTTTATTCACAAGCATAAATATAAATTTTTATATCGTTCAGCCATTATATTTATCTAAATAAATAAGCGTACTTTTAAATACAAATAATGTAGTTATAGTATGTCGAACATTCAATTAATTATAGAAGAAAGAGCTGCCAACATTGGTAGTTTTATGGTAGGTAGGTTGTTGCCATTCAGACAAAAAAGAATGGTGGGGCCATTTATTTTTATTGACCACATGGGACCGGTGAAGGTTAATGAACGAGAAAATTTTGATGTACTGCCTCACCCTCATATTGGCTTATCAACGCTAACTTTTCTTTTTGAGGGCAGCATTATGCACCGAGATTCCATAGGTAGTGAGGTTGAAATAAAACCCGGCGAAGTAAACTGGATGACAGCGGGCAGGGGCATTGTTCATTCAGAAAGAACGCCCGACTATTTAAGGCATTCAGAAAAACACTTACATGGCTTACAAATATGGGTTGCCTTACCCAAAGAATTGGAACAAATGGCTCCTGAATTTCATCACATTGATAAAACACAAATTCCAACTTGGCAAAAAGGAGATGCTGAGTTTAAACTAATTGCTGGAGAAGCATTTGGTAAAAAATCGCCTGTGCCGGTGTATAGTAAATTATACATGGTCGAAATAAAAAGCCCTACCCAACAAATAGTAAACATCGGAGGTGAATTATATGGAGAGGTTGGCCTGTATATTTTACAAGGAAGTATTAAAATGGAGGGAAACACCTTTTTACCCAAACATATTATAGTGGCTACCAATAGTAAATTATGTGAGTTTGTTATAGAAGCTAATACTACTATATACATTTTTGGAGGAGAACCTTTTTTAGAGGAGCGATTTATTGATTGGAATTTTGTATCGAGCAGTAAAGAGGTGCTTGAACAAGCTAAACAAAAATGGATAGCGCAAACGTTTGATAAAATAAAAGGAGATGATACGGAGTTTGTTCCCTATCCTTTGCGTAGTAAGGATTTTAAATAATAGATTATAAAAACCGAAAAATATTTTATATTTGTTTTAAACTATATTTAATTCTGTGAAATACTTTATATTAATTCTACTTCCTGTTTTTGTTTCGTTAACCGCAATTGCACAAGACCCCTTAGAGGATAAAATTGCCGACCTGCTTAAAACCAACGATTATAAAGATGCTATACCAGTATATCAAAAACTGGTAAAAAAACACCCTGATAACGAAGAGTACAAATATCAATTAGGGAAATGTCTCTTAAAAACGCATGGTAATAGAAAAGAAACCATTAGTCTGTTTGAATCATCGTTGGTAAAACGTAAACCCGATGCAGAAGCCTTTTATTGTATGGGGCAAGCCTATCAGCACGATTTGCAGTTTGATAAGGCTATGGAAACATATAACAAAGCCAAAGCCATTGCATCGAAACCGCAACTTGCAAAAATTGAACGGCAAATTGAAACCTGTTTGCACGCTAAAGAATTAATTAAGTATCCTATAAACGCAACATTTACAAATTTGGGTAGCTCTATTAATTCGGAGTATGCCGATTATTATCCGATTATCCCTGATGATGAATCTTTTTTAATTTTCACTTCTCGTCGCCCTGAAAAAGCAGCAAGTCGCCCGGAGATGGATGGATATTTTCCATCTGATATTTATATAGCTTCACCTAAAGATGGAAAATGGGTTGAAACCAAAAGTATAGGCGCGCACATTAACACACACTTTGATGAGGAAGCTGTTGGGGTTAGCCCCGATGGAAAAAAACTAACAGTGTATGTCGACCATATTGATAGTTCAGGAAACCTATACATAACTGAACCAAACAAAACGGAAACCGCGTTTAAAAAAATAGAACGGCTTGATGAGAAAATTAATGAAGGGTTTGAATCAACGGGGTCTATGAATAATGCCGGAGATGTATTTGTGTTTTCGAGCAACCGTAAAGGTGGATTGGGAGAAAAAGATGTTTACATCATTCGTAAACTCTCTAACGGAAAATGGGCTCTACCGCAAGATTTGGGGGCAAACATAAACACCAAGTATAACGAAGATTTTCCACATCTTACCAAAGATGGCAAAACGCTTTACTTTGCATCAGAAGGGCACTCGAGTATGGGAGGTTACGACCTTTTTAAATCTGAATGGAACGAAGAACAACAAGCTTGGAGTGACCCACAAAACTTAGGCTACCCAATAAACGACACCTATGATAACGAAAATATTTTTTTTGTAGGCGATGGTGCCTATGCCTATGTATCTACTATTAAAGATGGTGGCTTAGGAGATAGAGACATTTATAAAATAAAATTTAACGAAGTTGATACACGCTATTGTATTGTTACGGGGTATGCCACCACATCCGATTCGTCGGATGTTGCCATTAAAATTTCTATACTGGCTTCTAAACCCGAAACAAAAGAAGTTTTAAAATTTGTACCTGTGCAAAAAACAGGAAAATACGTAATGGCACTGCCTCCTGGTAACTATACATTAGTTATAAAAGCTGATGGTTATGAGGAGATAAACACGTCGTTTGTAATTTACGATTTACCCTTTCAACCCGAAAGAACAAAAGATTTTTCGCTTAAGCAAAAACCTAAGTAATGTGTTTGCAAACTTTATGTTGTTTTTAAATTTAATAAGGTTAGCTTGCGTACTATTAAATATTATTTAGTGACGGAGAAAGCCGAAAAGCCGTAGAATAAATGTGTAGGTAGTATTAAAACTATCTATAATGGATATATTAAAATCATTAAGTAACCAATCACAGTATTCGCAAACAAAACTACAATGGATTATTGGCGCCTGGGTGCTTGCAAGTGCTGTAGAAGGCAAACCAAAAATATCGTCTACAGATGGCGATTTAGCCGAAGAAGATTACGATAAAGCATCTTTGTATTCGCTTCTTTATTCTATTTATAGTTCGATGGGCGATGTTGAAAATGAATTTGGTGTAAAATACGAATTTACGTTTAACACATGGGGCTATGCCTGGCCAACTACTTGGCCTGCTTCGGGCATAAAAGCGGATGACCCACAACGTTTCGGAAAAAATGCTTATACGGGGCATTTTCATTGGAAAATAATAAAAGATTTTATTGCTCAGAAAGACGGAAAAGTGCATTTAGTTGAAATGGGCTGTGGCACAGGTGCAGGGGCGCATCACATTTGCAAAAATGTTTTACCAAATTGTACGTACGAGGCGGTTGACATGCAAAAAACCGCTATTGAAACTTGCCGACGCAAACATGTGCCTGAACTAAACGGACGCTTAGTGGCAACGCATGCTAATGCTACCAGTTTAAGTGTAAAAGATACTTCGGCCGATATTGTTGTTATTAATGAAACTCACGTTACCGAAATGGTTGGAGTGGTTACACCTGAGGATGAAAAGTTTTTTCAAACGGCGTATCGTATTTTAAAACCAGGTGGTTATTTGGTTTGGGCAAATGCAATTCCTACCGGTACATGGCAGGCATCGTTCGATTATCTTAAAACAATTGGCATGAATTTGCTTGAAGTTGAAGATGTTACTGACCTTGCCATACAGGCAAGAGATGAAGATGCTCCACGAGCAAACAAATATGTTGAAGATTGTTTGAACCGATTTGTTGGCTTTAAAATTCCGGTGCTTGGCACACGAAGAAGAAAGCAGGCCCAAGAAGGGCTAAAGAATTTCTTTCGTAGTCCGGGAACCAGACTTTATGAAAACATGAAAGACCGTTCTGATACCTATAAAGTCGTGTTAATGCAAAAGGCGTAATCAATATATTTTATATCTAAAAAAAGAAAGCACGTTATAAAAAATGTGCTTTCTTTTTTATGGCGTTTCCTACTTCTATGTTTAAGTGTAAAAAAAATAAATTATTTTAAAACAATAATTTTTAGCGTATTTTTTTCTGAAACTCCCTCGTTTATAAGGTAATAAACACCTTCAGTTGCTTTTAGTTGATGTGTGAAATTATTATCTTTAGTTAATTTAAACTGCTCCACTACTTGTCCCAAACTATTCACCACTTTACAATTGGTATCTTCTTCAGATGGGGATTGAATAGTAAACTCCCCATTACTTGGATTAGGATAAACTATCCAGTCAGAATTAGAACTCTGCATATTATCTATACTTGTTAATGCGGTCTTGCTAAACTCAATAATAGCTGCCGACCCTGCTTTTACAAATAGTTTACAAGTATGATTGCTTACAGTAAGGTTTTGCCATGTGTAAGCAGAACAGGTTCCATAAGCATTTACAGTTTGCCCGCCCAAACTAATATTTGTTGTGTCGGCAAGTGCAGTAGCGCTCAATAAAATATAAGCGGCATTAATATAACTGCTATTTCCGGCATTAAGTTCTATAAAACCATCTGTAAGCGTATCTTTATTTACTATGGTGGTATATATATTATTCAGGCTATCAATAGTACTGTACACATTTAAATTGATGTGGTTATTACTGACACTTTGCGGAATAAATGAACCCTTGCTTCCCACCTCAAACGCTAATATGCCATAGCTCATTGGTTGAGCTGCATAAATATGATTTTTATAGGAAAGAGGAGAATATGGGCCACCCAAAGCTCCATGAAAATTTACCCCCGCACATTTTTTAGATGCCAGGGCATACATATAATCCAGTGTCCAAAGTGATGAGGCGTATGAGTCACTCACACCCCATTGTCCTCCATTATATAAAGAGTTGCACTCTGCCATACGAAAAGGAACCCCCGCACTATCGGCACAATTTACCAAAGCATTTACTTCAGTTAACAAAGAGTTTTGGTGTGCTGCACTTAATAAATTAATTATTTGTGCGTGGTTTGATAACGAATAAGCAGCGGCTACATAATAATGCTGAGTTAGCATAGTAAATTTGCCGTGCATGGTACGGCAAAAAGGAAGCGTAAAACTGTTGTAATTGGTTGCGGCAACAGGGCCGGTAAAAATAGCTGATGGCGTATGTTTTAAAATAGAATCTTGATAGGTGCTGTACTGTGTTTTGTAATTGCCAACGGTATAGGTAGTAGGTCTTAATCCGTTCGAGTGGTATAAGTCGGGTTCATTTCCTACTTCAAAGCCCCGCATTATTGGAGAATATTTAGACATGATATAAGCGACTTCATTAGATGCCAACGTTGGATCAAAATCTCCGCCAAAATTTAATCCCATCAACACCTTGCAGCCGGCTTTTTGCATACATAGATAAAAGCTATCGAGTTCGTTTTTGGTAAAATGAGTGCTGGTGGCATTGGTACTAAAGGTGTCTTTATCTACGGAATTTCCTCCCATACGGACTGATTGAATGCCTAAAGTTTGAAGAAGACGGATAAGGGTATCTTTATTTGTTCCGAAAATGCCTTTATTGAGTTCACTTTTTTCGTAAGAAAGTCCGGCAAAATCAGAAGGAATTTTATAACCCGGTGTGCCGGGGGTTAATGAAACACTAATAGTATCTTGAGAAAATAGTTGCATCACAGTACTTATGCAAAAAAGCAAAGAGAGTATATATGTTTTCATTATTGAAACAGGGTACATAAAAGTAAAAAAGCGAAACTTGTCACACATTGTTTTAATTCATCTATATCAATAGGTTTCAATAAATAATTGTATGGTTTATTTTTAATTGCTTTTACAACATATTCTTCATGTGCAGTAGTAAATATAAGTTTAAAATCTTTGTATTTTAGTTTTTCCAGTAACTCAAGGCCATTCATTTTGGGCATGCTTATATCTAAAAAAACTACATCAGGTTTATAATCATCTATTAATTTAATGCCGGTTTCCGGCTCTGTAGCTGTAGCAACCACGCTTATACTATTGGGAATGTGTTTTTCAATTAATATTTTTAAAATGTTTACACTTATTAATTCATCATCTATAATAATAGCTCGGTACATAATTTAATCGATTTTAATTATAGGCATTGTTACAACAACTTTTGTCCCTTCACTGTTACCTTTTTCATCTGCTTTATCAATAATGTTTATTTTAAAATCGCCCTTCAGCATTTTATTCATCAAATCTAAACGCTGTTGTATAAAGTTTATCGCCAACGATTTTCTTTCGGGGTTTTGTTTTGTTTTACTGTTTTTTCTTCCCACACCATTATCGTCTATAGTACAGGCTAATTTATGCTCGTTTACTAACTCAAAAGATATATGCAAATTTTTATCTCCGTCTTTTGCTAATAAACCATGCCAAATAGCATTTTCTACAAAAGGTTGAATAAGAAAATGAGGGATAAAATTTTTCGTTGCATCAATTCTTGTATCAATTTCAATACTATATTTAAAAATGTTATTAAACCTAAGCGATTCTATCTCCAGGTATCGGTTAAGCAAGTCTATTTCATCAGCAAGGCTAATATTATCTTTTGTTGTGTGTTCTAATAATTTTCTAATCAATCTTGAAAATTTAGAAAGATAATACTGCGCCTTTTCATTTTCGTTTGTAATAATAAATTGCTGAATTGTATTTAAAGAATTAAACATAAAGTGTGGATTCATCTGCGCTTTAATTACTTTAGTTTCCATCTCATACAGTTTACGGTTTAGTTTTAATTTTTCTTCTTCTTTTTTTAAAGCTCTTCTGCGGTTAGCTACCAATAAAAATGCTGCCAATAAAATCAACAACCCAACACCTGAATAAAACAATATATTATTTAAAATAATTTTTGCCCTATTTGGATTAGGAGCTTCATATAATTCTTTTACTTCTTTAGCATTTAAAACCCTATTAAATATTTGTATATCATCAAAAATTCCCTGAGACCATCTGTCGTTTTTTTTATTGGCTCCATTTCCAACAACCACTGAGTCTGTTTTTAAAAATACGGTTTCGTATCCTTTTAAGGCTTTTTGCTGAAGCTGTCCATTAACATAAAAAGCCATGTAATTATTATCGTACGTAACTACTAAGTGATACCACTTATTAAATTCTGCTTCATCAACCGACATTATGCTCACCGTTTGAGTAGAATCTTTATGCGATGCAACACCTAATCGCTTAGTAAGGCAGTCATAATAAAGCCCATAAGAGCAGTAGAAATCATCTCCGGGGCCATTTTTTGTAACAATAATTGGATTAACATCATTTCCCTTACCGGCATAAATCCGATGATCTAAATTTATCCATATTGATATTGTACCACTTTTAGGTTTTAGTAAACTTGATGTACTTAAATTTAAATAACTGGCAGGGTGGCCATGTAAATATATTGCAGATTGCTTATTGCCAAACCTATCATCAACTAAAGAAACACCAACAGGTTTTGTAATTACTTTATTGCTTGCTTCCTTTATTTGATGGTCGTTAAAATTAAAAGTTAGCACATAATTTGTATCTGTTTGGGCCGATAAGTCTTTAGAAAAGACAATAAACACCAATAGTAAAAAGCATATTCGTTTTATTAGAAAATAAAAATGGTTTGTATTTTGTCTGTTCACAAGGTTAAATATAAATCTTTATCTTATTTCTTGTAGTTTTTTCACTAACATCCATGTTATCCCCATTTTAAGTGGTAATTTACTGATAATTAATGTGTTATATTTTAGGTGCGATTTCCTATTGAGATAAAAAATAAAACCCTCGACTGGCAAGGGTTTTAAATGTAGTGGACCCGGAGAGATTCGAACTCTCGTCCAAACAAGGAATACAAAAGCTTTCTACACGTTTAGTATAAACTTAATTGTAGGCTATTGGCAGGCGTTTACGCAAACCAACCAAAAGCTTAGTTGCTTATATTGTTTTAGTTAGCAACATTACTAAAACAACTTGCTATTTTATGATGCAACATCCCACTCGCTAAGCAAGGGCGCTAATGGGGTTGCAAAGGCTGAATTAGCTGAGCTAATTAAGCAGCCATGGCGTAGTTATTTTCGCCAATTGAAGTTTTGAGAATTAAGTTTAAGGTGTCATATCCACAACACACCACGTGCTTACAATCATACTGCTCTCGCTGTCAAAACCGGTCGGGCCCAATAAAATAAAGAACAATTACTCCATGGCAAAGGTACATAAAATTAAGCTGCTATATTTGTCAAAATTTTCAGTTATGACCAAAATCAAAATAGGGGTGCTTCGCGAAGAAAAATCTCCACCCGATATGCGTGTGCCATTAACACCACTTATATGCGCTGAACTAACAAAGCAGTATCCTAATTTAGAAATATACGTACAACCAAGCCCAATAAGATGCTATCACGATAGCGAGTACACCGCTTTTGGTGTTACGTTAAAAGAAGATTTATCTGACTGCGATATTTTAATGGGCGTAAAAGAAGTGCCTTACGATAAACTTATCCCTAACAAAAAATATTTTTTCTTTTCGCATACTATTAAAAAACAGCCGCATAACACCAAGTTAATGCATGCCCTAATAAGCAAGCAAATAGAGATGATAGATTATGAAACTCTTACCGATAAAAATCACAACCGTATTATTGGTTTTGGGCGGTATGCCGGTGTAGTAGGGGCTTACAACGGTATTTTAGGTTATGGTTTAAAGTACGATTTATTTCGTTTAAAGCCAGCTAACCAATGCAGAGATAGAGCTGAAATGGAAGAAGAATTAAAACGTGTAAAACTACCTAACATAAAAATTGCATTAACGGGTGGCGGACGCGTAGCCAACGGTGCTATAGAGACTTTATCTGCCCTACGAATTCGTAAAGTAACGCCGGAAGAGTTTTTAATGAGTTCGTTTCGTGAACCTGTTTATTGTCAGCTTAACCCAAAAGATTACGTAGAACGCGAGGGCGACCATAATTTTGATTTGCACGATTTTTTTAAACACCCCGAACATTTTACCAGCAAGTTTGTGCCTTATACTAAAGAGACTGATTTATTTATCTCAGCACATTATTGGGATCCTCGTTCACCAAAAATGTTTACCACGCAAGATATTAAAGCTACTGATTTTCATATAAGCGTAATTGCCGATATAACCTGCGATATAGATGGGTCGGTACCAACTACCATGCGTTCAACTACAATTGATAAGCCATTTTATGGCTACAACATGAAAACCGATAAAGAAGATTTAGCTTTTACAAAAGATACCATTTGCATTATGGCTGTAGATAATTTGCCTTGCGAATTGCCACGTGATAGTAGCGATGATTTTGGAAAAGATTTAAAAGAACGTGTTATCCCTCATTTAGTAGGTGCTGATACCGATGCTGTTATTGAACGCGCCACTATTTGCAAACAAGGTAAACTAATGCCCAATTTCGATTACCTGAGCGATTATGCTTATTCGAACATTAAAAAGGGCGTTAATTAACAACTTTGTGTTAGCGATTAGCTTGTCTTTTTAACTTTATTAAGAAGGGTTAGCTTTTATTTTGAGTATTTTTGTTTAATGCAAAAATTAGTTGTTGTAGCTGTTTTCATAATTTGTCTTTTACAGGCAATAACAAGTACCGCACAAACCGATTCCATTGTAGCACCTAAACCTACCGAAAAGAAACCCATTTTATGTAAAATAAAAATGCAGGATGGTTCTGTTTATCAGGGCTTTATTGAAAAACAAACCGATTCATTATTATTTGTAAAAAGCAGTTCGGGTGTTTTAATTCATGTGCCTAAAAAGCAAGTTACCAATATAGATTTTGTAGATGGGCACACTACTAAAGATTCTACAGGAAACATGACCTTTCATATTCCATCCATAGCAAATAACTATTATGTAGCAACCAGTAATGCTTTTCTTTTAAAAAAAGGTGAGATTTATGGTAGCTCATCCGATTTTCTGTTTTATAATATAAACTATGCCATCAATCAAAATTTTTCTTTGGGTGTTTCATCATCTTTTATCGCAGTGCCTATAATGCTTCATGCAAAAGCAAATTTCGAAATTTCAAAAAAACTTTTTTTAGGTGTAGATGGTGTTTTTGGTAGTGGCTCCTGGATATCTCCAAAAAGTTATGGCGGCGGCGGTTTACTTAAATTAACCTATGGCGATACCAAAAGTAATTTTACCGTTTTAGGCGGTTATGGCGATGTTGATTATTTTATAAACCGAGGGAGGGGCAGGCGTGGCAGACGAGGTGGCGGTTTTGGCGGTGGTGGTAATAGCCATTATCAAAATTATAATGCTGCTATTATTGGTGTAGCATTTTCGTATGCTATTTCGCCTAAAATTTATTTTGTGGCAGAAGCCTTCGCAGCACCTGTTGTTGCAATAGCTAATGTTACAAGCCCTAATGGTGCTACCCAAGCTGGATTTTATGGTTTTTCTCCCGCTATCAGAACCAATATAAAACACAACATTTCGTGGGTTGTAGGCTTAAACGGATTTTTAACCACATCTACAAGTAGGTTAGGAACTACTATTGGTGGTTTACCCCTGCCTTATGTGGGCTTTTCTTTCAGATTATAGCTAAAAAACTTATATATTTGAAATTCAATTAAAAATGAATTACCGCATTTATGCGTAAGCTTATATTTTTGTTTATAGCTTTTTTTACGTTATCGGCCGATGTGGTTGAGCGTCCTGTATTACAACAAAAAGACGATACGCAATCAAAAATTAAAGCCGTTTACATTTATGGGTTTACCAAATACTTTGAGTGGACTAACAATAAAGAAGGAAATTTTACCATTACTGTTTTGGGCGAAAATACAAACCTGTTAAATGAGTTAGGCAACACAGTTAAAAATAAATCGGTAGGAGCTCAAAAAATTGACCTTAAAAACCAGCAAACAATTGGTGAAATTGACCAAACCAGTATTCTATATATAACCCCCGATAAATCATATTTACTTTCAGAAGCACTATCTAAATTTAAAGGTAAAAGTGTTTTAATTATTACCGAAAAACAGGGCCTTGCAAAAGTAGGCGCCACCATTAATTTTATTGTAGAAGAAAATAAGCAAAAATTTGAACTAAATAAACTGGCTGCTACAAGAGCTGGATTAAATGTTGGTTCGGGCATTGAAAAACTGGCAGCAAGTGTAATTAATTAAATGAGCGGGCTAAAACATATATGGCTAATTTTTTTGTTACCAATTATGGTAGTACAAAATGCTTTTGCCCAAACAAGCAAAGTAAATAAGGCTATTGAACTATATTCAGCTAAAAAATTAGACTCGGCTAAGGTGTTAATTAACGAAGCAGTTCAAAGCCCTGAATCGAATAAAGATTATAATGCATGGATGATGCGAGGCGTTATTTATAAAGAGTTATATAAAACAAACGAAACTAATAATGTAACGTCTCCTTATAGAGATAGCGCTACGGTATCGTTTATACAATCGTTGCAATTAGATGCCGCAAATAAAAACCCGCAAAAAGACCTTGTTTTAAAATCGCTAAACTATTTAGCTTCTTTATATCATAACGATATTAATAAAACGCTCGATACGGTTAACTATCAGCAATGCTTACTAAACGCTGAAAAACATAAAGCCATTAAACGAGTTATAGACCCTGCGTTTAACGAGCAAAAATATAGTTACGATGTTTATTCTACCATTGGCTCTATGTTCGAAAAAGGCTTTGAGCAAAGTATGTCTAAAACATTACTTGATTTGGCTAAAACATATTTAATGAAGGCTTATGATATAAATTCAAATACCGATTTTATCAATAAAAACATTGGTGTGCTTTACTACAACCAGGCAGTAGATATTATAAAAAAAATGGATTATGATGTGCCGCTTGATAAATTACCCATCTACCAAGACCAATCGGTTGCTATGGGCAAACAAGCTCTGCCGTATTTAATGAAAGCAAATGAATTAAATCCTTCAGATAAATCGGTAGTAGAGGGGCTTGCCGGCATTTACTACCTGCTTAACGATTCGGAAAAATACAACGAATACAAAAAGAAATTTGAGGAGATGAATAAACAATAAATGGCATTTAAATTTACCATAGGAAAAAAAATTGGAGCAGGTTTTGCCTTGGTAATTTTGTTTACCCTAATTGCATTTATTTATACCAATGTAATTATAACCCAAAGCAAAAAAGAAACCGACCAGGTTGTAAAAGTTGTAACCCCAAGTGTAACTTCGTTAGAGTATTTTCATTCTACCTTACAACGTTCACAAATATTAATTACAAAGTGGTACCACGTACAAAGTAAAGATGATGACCCTTTTAAACAAGATTTAAGAGAGCTTATTAAATACAAGTATCCTGCTTTAAAAAAAGGAATAGATAGTCTTTCAGTGCATTGGACGGAGGATGAAAAAGAACAAATACGAACCATTTTTTCATTTACCGATCAGCTTTTTAAACAATATCAAGATGAAATAATGAGTCAGATAAACTCATTTTCTGCTTACGATGATGCATCTGTAAAATTTCCTGCCGCCTTATCGTTAGAGGCTGCTGATGATAAGTTAAATGTAGTGTATAATCAACTTAATCATTTAATTGATTCACAAAAAAACAATGCAGACTTAGTTACTCATCAAATGTTTACCTCGTTCGATTATTTGATGCAGTTTGTAAAATTGCTGGGTATTTTCTTAGTAATAGGTGGCATTCTTATTGCCTTTTTTACGGTTAGAACTATTGTAAAACCTGTACAAAAACTTAAAACTGTATTGCAGGATATGAGTTATGGCGTTTTACCAAAAGATCATTTAACTAACCGAGGCGATGAAATTGGCGATATGAACATGGCTTTAAATGGCTTGGTTTCGGCAATGGAACTAACTACCGATTTTGCTAAAGAGGTGGGTAGTGGTAATTTCGATTCGTACTACAAGCCCCTTAGCGACCAAGATAATTTAGGACATGCGCTACTTAAAATGCGTACCGATTTAGCCGAAAACGAGCACATGCTCGAACAAAAAGTAATTGAGCGTACTGAGCAAGTAGTAAAACAAAGCGAAGAGATTAAAACTAAAAATACAGAATTAGAAATTCTTTATAAGCATATTACAGATAGTATACGCTATGCAAAGCGTTTGCAGGAGGCTATCATTCCTACCGACCACGCCGTAAGGCAAATACTGCCACAATCATTTGTGCTATTTAAACCAAAAGACATAGTTAGTGGCGATTTTTATTGGATACGTAAAACACAAAATAAATCCTACATAGCTGCTATTGATTGTACGGGGCATGGTGTACCGGGCGCTTTTATGAGTTTGGTTGGCTATAATATTTTAAAAGAAATTACACTGAATAATGATACCGATATAGCTCCTTCGGTTATTATGGATGAAATGAGCAAAGGAGTTGTAAGCACCTTAAACCCAAAATCCAGAATTATAGATGATAAAATAAGCCAAACCAAAGATGGAATGGATATGGGTTTGTGCAGTGTTGATTATGAAAAAATGGAACTACAATTTGCCGGCGCTAATAATCCGCTTTATTTAATTCGTAACGGAGAGTTAATTCAATACAAAGCCAATAAATTTCCTATTGGATTTAGGGCAGATGATGTAATACACGATTTTACAAATAATGTAATTCCTTTACAAACAGGAGATACATTTTATGTTTTTAGCGATGGTTATGCCGACCAATTTGGCGGACCAAAAGGCAAAAAGTTTATGACAGGCAGGTTTAGAGATTTGCTTGTAGAAACCAGTAAACTACCCATTGAAAAACAGAAAGATTTTTTAGATACTACCCTAAAAAACTGGCGTGGCGAGTTGGAACAAGTAGATGACGTACTGGTTATTGGCGTTAGGGTTTAACCAATTTTAAGGTCTGGAACACAATAAATAGTAACTTTTTATATTTGTTGATACGCTCAGGTTATGTTAACTTCGTTTCCTCTAAAAAATTACTATGCAATTTAAATCAGATGTTGAAGCTTTAGATGCTTTACATGCTACCAGTAAAAAAATTTCCGCAGAGATTGGAAAAGTAATTGTTGGTCAGCACGATGTTATAGATAACACGCTTATATCTGTTTTTTGCCGTGGGCATTGTTTATTAGTAGGTGTGCCCGGTTTAGCAAAAACCTTATTAGTAAACACCATTGCCGATGTATTAGGCTTATCGTTTAACCGCATACAATTTACACCCGATTTAATGCCCAGCGATATTACGGGTTCTGAAATATTAGATGAAGCACGTAACTTTAAATTTGTACAAGGCCCCTTATTTGCCAATATTGTTTTGGCTGATGAAATAAACCGTACTCCACCTAAAACACAAGCGGCACTATTAGAAGCCATGCAAGAACGCATTGTAACCGTTGCCGGAAAAAGATATAAGTTACCCGATCCATTTTTTGTTTTAGCAACGCAAAACCCAATAGAGCAGGAGGGAACCTATCCTTTACCCGAAGCTCAGTTAGACCGTTTTATGTTTAACCTGTGGTTAGACTACCCAACGTTAGAAGAAGAGTATGAAGTAGTAAAACAAACTACGGTAGATAAAAAGGTTACACTAAATAAAATTATATCTGCCGAAGAGATTATTTATTTCCAGCAACTGGTACGTAAAATTCCCGTAGCTGATAATGTGGTTGAGTATGCGGTAAAACTGGCTGTTAAAACTCGCCCTAATAATACAGTAGATAATAAAATGGCACAACAATATTTATCGTGGGGTGCAGGGCCAAGGGCTTCACAATATTTAGTACTGGGTGCTAAATGTCATGCAGCACTTAATGGCAAGTACTCGCCCGATATTGAAGATGTAAAAGCAGTTGCACATCATGTGTTAAGGCATCGTGTAGTACGTAATTATAAAGCTGAGGCAGATGGCATGAGTGTAGAAGAAATTATTTCAAAATTATTGTAAAATGTTTCATTGGTTATTGCGCAATATTCCGCGCCCTATCTTAATTCAGGTAAGTTTATTATTCAGCAAAATTGCCCCTATAATATACGCAGGCAATAAATATGAAGACCCTATTAGTGGCAAAACCTATCGTAAATTTTTGCCATATGGCTATTCGGGCAGAGCAAAAAGGAAAAATGTATTGTGTCCGGGGAGTTTATCTTTAGAAAGACACAGGTTGCTTTGGCTTTACCTAAAAAACAAAACAAACTTTTTTACAGCTAACCATAAAATGCTGCACATTGCACCCGAACAATGTTTTTATAAACTGTTTAAGGCAATGAAAAATATTACTTACACCACAGCTGATTTAAACTCACCCATTGCCGATGTAAAAATGGATTTGCACTATGCTCCTTTTAAAGATAATAGTTTCGATGTTATTTTTTGTAACCATGTGTTAGAGCATGTAGATGATGACAGGCAATGTATGCGTGAGTTGTATCGTATTATGAGTGTGGGTGGTTGGGGTATTTTTCAAGTGCCAATGGACATTACCCGCCAAACAACCTACGAAGACAAAAGTATTACAACCCCCGAAGCACGCGAAGAACATTTTTGGCAAAAAGACCATGTGCGCTTATATGGCTTAGATTATAAAAATCGTTTAGAGGATGCTGGTTTTACCGTTATTGCTGAAGACTATGCTAATAGTTTTTCTGCCGAGTTGGTAGACAGATACCGCTTGCCAAAAGGAGAAATGATTTATTTGTGCAAAAAATAATTTCGGTAAAATGAACAAAGGCATAAAATACATAAGCTGCTTATTTTTGCTGTTATTTCTTTCTTCAAAAAAAGTAGCAGCCGTAAATTATGTTATTTATAATTCTCCTGCCGATACTTCTGAAAAAGCAGTAAAAAAATTATCTAATAAACGGGCGCATACAGCTGCTGTTATGTCAACTATTTTACCTGGCTTGGGGCAAGCCTACAATAAAAAATATTGGAAGATTCCTATTGTATATGCTGCATTGGCAGGTAGTGTAGTTTTATTTGTTTTTGAAAACAATAAGTATCAAGTATATCATAAAGAATTGGAATATCGTTATAGCCACAACCATCCCGATTCAAGTAATACTCAAATACCATCAAACTTATTCTTAACCCCTGAAAATTTAAACACCCAGAAAATGGTGTATGATAAATACAGAGATTTTAGCGCAGTAGGCATTCTTATTGTTTACGCATTAAATATTATTGACGCCAGTATAGATGGGCATTTTAAAACATTTGATGTAAGCGATAACCTTAGTTTAAATATAAAACCTAAAACTTTTTATAATCCACAAGGTCCCTTGGGGATAGGAGGGGCAGGGCTTAGCCTTTCGCTTACCTTTAAGTAAAAATTATTTTTGAATTTGTAGCTTTAAGTCAAACTCCACTTCCGATTGAAAAGATACTTTATCCAGTATCTCTAATTTTTTCGTAAGCAATTTAAAGTCAAATAACTCAACTGTTAGCGTGTATTTACCTGGAGGTAAAATTACCACATATTTACCTGTTTTAGGGTTAGGCAGATAAGTGCCAAGTAGCTCGCCTGTTTTATCACCGGTAACGGTTATCAGTACATCCGGAAAGTTTATTTGTGTACCATCTTCTGATAGCACTTGCCCGTACATAACGGTAAGCTCTGGTTCTACATCATTAAATGTAATACGGTAATTATCATAATCGCCAAGCCCTTCATCGCGTATGGCAGATATGTAGCCGTATCTGCTTGATTTTGATACGCGAAAATTATAATCATCAAGTGGTGTGTTTACCGGATATCCAATATTTTTAGTGTTTTCCCAGGCACTGGTTTCTTCATTTTTAGTTGTTTTAAAAATATCGTAACCGCCCATACTACTATGGCCTGTACTACTAAAATAAAGCGTTTTTCCATCAGGAGAAATATTAGGGAAATCTTCGTTTTGTGTTGTGTTTATTTCTTTGCCTAAATTTTGTGGTAAACCCCATGCACCTTGTGGAGTTTTACGACAAGCATAAATATCGGTGCCCCCCATACCGCCAACTCTGTCGCTGGCAAAATAAATAACATCTCCCTCAGCACTTATAGATGCCGCTATTTCTTCGCTGGTAGGTGAGTTAATTTGTTTATCCAGCAAAACAGGTTTTTCAAATTTCCCTTGCTCACCTCGTTCCGAAGTATAAATGCTTCCATTGCCTTTAGCCTCACTAATGTATAAAATCAAGGTGTTTCCGTTAGCACTTAAACCAATTACTTCGGCATTAGATGTGCCTTTTGGCAACTGCAATTCTAATTTTTTGGCTGGTTGGTATATGCCACCTTTTACGTCTGATAACATGATAACATTTGGGTACTCGCCATTTGGTTTAACATCTACATCGCCAACCGGACGTTTAGAATTAAAAATAATAAAGGATTCATCTAAAGGAACAAAAGCGTAATAATCGTTATACTCACTGTTAACTGATTTACCAAGGTTTTCAAAGGTTACATTTAATGGATATTTTACGCGCTCTTTAGCGTTTAAACAATATTGAATTTGTAACTCGGCATCTTTTAAATTATCTTCTTTACCCTTACCATTTTTAGTAAAGCGTGTAAAAGCTGTAATGGCATCATCAAAGCGCAACGCATACTGATAGGCGCGCCCTAAAAGGTAATCGGCATTTGGGTCGTGTTTAGCATTGTGCGATATTTTTTCTAAATAAGGTACAGCTTTGGTTTTGTTACCATTATAGTTAAGGTAACAAACAGCTAAGTTGTAAGCATACTTTTCGTTTTGAGGGTCTTGTGCATGTAAAGCAACATAATCAGGTATAGCATCTTCAAAATTCCCTGCCGTCAATTTATCTTCAGCAGTTTTGGCTGATACTTTACCAAGGCTTCCATCATCAGTTTGAGAAACTAATGCAAATGGAAACAATAAAACGATTAATAAATACTTCTTCATGTTTGTGATAATTTATATCAAAAATAATCTAATTTATTTAACCACTTCTCTGCCTATACTGCAGTAGTAGTAGTTAAGTTTTTTCATTTGTTCTAAGCTATATAAATTTCTTCCGTCAAAAATTACTTTGTTTTTAAGTAGAGACGATACTTTATCAAAATCAGGTGTACGGAAAAGGCTCCATTCGGTAGCAATAACTAAAGCGTCGGCATTATGTAAAGCTTCGTACTGGTCGCCCGCAAATTTTATTTTATCGCCCAAAATCTTCGTTACGTTCTCCATAGCCTCAGGGTCGTAAGCAGTAACAGTTGCTCCGGCAGCCAATAAATCTTCAATAACATATAAGGCAGGTGCTTCGCGTATATCGTCGGTATCAGGTTTAAAAGCTAAACCCCAAATAGCAAAATGTTTTCCTTTTAAATTATCGCCGAAATAATTTTTAATTTTTGGAATAATAATGGTTTTTTGTTTTTCGTTTACTTCCATTACCGATGACAAAATGCTAAAATCATAACTCACCTCTGCTGCAGATTTTGCAAGTGCCTGTACATCTTTAGGAAAACAGCTTCCACCATAACCAATGCCTGGAAATAGGAAACGTTTGCCAATACGGTCATCACTGCCAATGCCAATACGAATCATATCAACATCTGCCCCTAACTTTTCGCATAGGTTAGCAATCTCATTCATAAAAGTAATTTTAGTGGCTAAAAAAGCGTTGGCCGCGTATTTAGTTAGCTCTGCCGATTTCTCGTCCATAAAAATGATAGGGTTACCCTGACGAACATAAGGTTTATAAAGTTCTTCCATGGTTTTGCGTGCTTTCTCTGAACTTGCACCAATTACCACACGGTCGGGCTTTAAAAAATCGTCAACAGCAAAACCTTCGCGTAAAAACTCAGGGTTAGAAACTATATCAAAAGCTACTTTCGCATTTTTCGCAACTGCTTCGCGTACTTTATCGGCTGTGCCAACGGGTACAGTACTTTTATCTACAATTACTTTATAGTCTTTAATAATTTTGCCTAAATCGTTTGCTACGCCTAAAATGTAACTTAAATCGGCACTGCCATCTTCACCCGGAGGAGTTGGCAGGGCAAGAAAAATAATGCTTGCTTTTTCAATTGCATCAGCAAGACTGGTTGTAAAACTTAAACGACCTGCTTTAATGTTACGGTGAAATAAAACATCTAAATGTGGTTCGTAAATAGGCATCACACCCTCTTTCATTTTTTTTACTTTCTCTTCATTAATGTCAACACAAATTACGGTGTTACCTGTTTCTGCTAAACAA